>JAHHTP010000014.1 GCA_020024615.1 Oscillospiraceae bacterium | reverse complement strand
TGATTACACACATTAACTTATTATATGATTTTAAATGGAATCAGTTGCGCAAACTATATGGTTTTATTATATTCTTAATCAAATAAATTGTCAAGTATTTTAAAAAAATCTAATTTATACAAATTTAAAATCAATATAGAAACAGTATTTAAAGTCACTTTTCAACGGCTTTAGCACTCTATTAACAAGAGTGCTAAAATTCATAAAATATACATATAAATCTCAATATTTGAAAATAAATTTGCAGTATACTAAAATCAGCCGAACAGGAAGGCTGATACGGAAAATGACACCGAACAGTAAAACAAGGAGGAAATCGACTATGAATGCACAGAAATATACGAAGAAATCGCTCGAGGCATTGCAGCAGGCGCAGCAGATGACCATTGAATACAGTCAGATGCAGATCACACCGCAGCATTTGCTATATGCAATGCTGACAATAGAAGATAGTCTGTTGGTTGGACTGTTGGAAAAGATGAATATTTCAGCACAGGGTGTAGCGCAGAATCTGCTTCAAAACATCGAATCGATGCCGCGTGTTTCCGGACCAGGCAGAGAAATGGATAAAATCTACATTTCAAATGATGTAGATGTGATTTTCAATGCGGCAGAGAAAATTGCGGAAAATATGAAGGATGAATTTGTATCTTTGGAGCATATCTTCCTTGCAATGCTGGATCATCCAAACAAGGAATTATCTGACCTGTTCCGCAGTTTTAACATTAAGAAGAATGATTTTTTACAAGCTTTATCCACCGTTAGAGGAGCAACGCGAATTACCAGTGATTCTCCAGAAGATACCTATGATGCGCTGAAAAAATACGGCACCGATCTGGTTGAACGCGCTAGAAAAGGTAAAATGGATCCAATCATCGGTCGTGATGATGAGATTCGTAATGTAATCCGGATTCTATCCAGAAAATCCAAAAATAATCCGGTTTTAATTGGTGAACCGGGTGTCGGTAAAACTGCGATTGCAGAAGGTTTGGCACAGAGAATTGTTGCTGGAGATGTGCCGCAATCCTTGAAGGATAAAACCGTTTTCTCACTGGATATGGGATCGTTGATTGCGGGTGCGAAATATCGTGGTGAATTTGAAGAAAGATTGAAAGCGGTATTGAATGAAGTCAAAAAGAGTGAAGGCAGAATCATTCTGTTTATTGATGAGTTGCATACCATTGTCGGTGCAGGTAAAACCGACGGTGCGATGGATGCCGGCAATCTGTTAAAACCGATGCTTGCCCGCGGTGAACTACACTGTATCGGTGCAACTACACTGGACGAGTATCGTCAGTATATTGAAAAAGACCCGGCGTTGGAACGCCGTTTTCAGCCTGTTATGGTTCTGGAACCGACCGTTGAGGACACCATTGCAATTTTGCGTGGCTTAAGCGAGCGGTATGAGGTCTTCCATGGTGTTAAAATCACCGACCAGGCATTGATTGCTGCTGCGACATTGTCCAATCGTTATATCACCGATCGTTTCCTGCCAGATAAAGCAATTGACTTGGTGGATGAAGCGTGTGCGATGATTCGTACTGAGATTGATTCGATGCCGACCGAACTGGATGTCATCCGCCGCAAGATCATTCAGTTACAGATTGAGGAAGCAGCTTTACAGAAAGAGGATGACCCGGTTTCGGTGGAGCATTTGGCAGATATCCGCAGAGAACTTGCCGAAATGAATGACGAGTTCAATGCCAAGAAGGCACAATGGGACAATGAAAAGAATGCAATCGGCCGTTTGCAAAAGCTGCGTGAGGAAGCGGAGCAGATTGGCAGAGATATTGAAAAAGCAGAGCGTGAATATGATCTTGGCAAGGCTGCCGAACTCAAATATGGTAAACTGCCGGAAATCAAGAAGCAGATTGCTGAGGAAGAAAAACGAACACAGGATAATCAAAAAGAGAATCAGCTGTTGCGTGACCGTGTGACCGATGAAGAAATTGCTCGTATTGTTGAGCGTTGGACCGGTATTCCGGTATCCCGTTTGATGGAGGGTGAGCGTGAGAAGCTGTTGCATCTGGAGGAGATTCTGCATAAACGCGTTATTGGTCAGGATGAGGCGGTTACCAGCGTTTCGGAGGCAATTCTGCGTTCACGCGCCGGTATTCAGAGTCCGAATCGTCCGATTGGTTCGTTCTTGTTCTTAGGTCCGACTGGTGTTGGTAAAACCGAACTGGCAAAAGCACTGGCAGAAAGCCTGTTCGACGACGAAAAAAATATGGTGCGCATTGACATGACGGAATATATGGAGAAATTCTCGGTGTCCAGACTCATCGGAGCGCCTCCGGGCTATGTCGGATATGAGGAAGGTGGCCAGCTGACTGAGGCAGTTCGTCGCAGACCATATTGTGTCATTCTGTTTGATGAGGTAGAGAAAGCACATCCAGATGTGTTTAACATTCTACTTCAGATTCTGGATGATGGTCATGTTACCGATTCACAGGGCAGAGAGGTAGATTTCAAAAATACTGTTATCATCTTAACTTCAAACCTGGGCTCACAGTATCTGCTGGATGGTATTGACGAAAGCGGTAATATTACCGAAGAAGCCAAACAAATGGTACAGATGCAGTTAAAGCAGCAATTTAGACCAGAGTTCTTAAACCGTCTGGATGAAACAGTGTTCTATAAACCGCTGACCAAGGAAAACATCACTGGTATCATTGACTTGATGATGGCTGACTTGAACAGACGCCTGATCGATAAAAAGATTACCGTTGTACTGTCGGATGAGGCTAAGAGCTTTATCATTGACAATGCGTATGACCCGATATTCGGTGCTCGTCCGCTGCGCAGATATTTGCAGCACAGTGTTGAAACACTACTTGCAAAGGCATTGATTGCAGCCGAAGTTCTGCCAAACAGTACCATTACGGTTGCAGTACAGGATGGAAAGTTGGTTTTGGACAAGTAAAATGTTCTTTATAAAAAAGACCGAAGCGTAAAACTTCGGTCTTTTATGATTAAATTTTAATATGCTGCCATTTACCTGTCCGAAAGCGTAACATGCTGCAAAAGAAACGGGTATACTGGTCTACAAATAGACCAATCCATGCACCAATCAAACCAAACCCCAGTGGCAGGCACAGCAGATAGGTTAAAATTGGACGGACAATACCGATACTGATGAGGGACACGATGGCGACAAATTTGGTATCGCCTGCACCACGCAGACAGCCGGAAAATACCACCTGCGATGTCTGAGCGTGGGTAGTAAGGGCGATGATAATTAGGATAATACCGCCGAGTGTAATGACATGCGGATCATCCGAGAACAAGGATACCAGAAAATGTCTGCCAAAGAAGAAGATCAGAGCCAGCACGGTGGAGATGGTCATGGCAAGTCGCTGGCCGATCTTTCCGTATATCATAGCATGATCTGGTTGTTTTGCACCTAAACTCTGCCCGACAAGGGAGGAGGATGCAACGGTTAAACCATCGCCGAATGAATAGGACATATTGATCAAATTCATGCAAATCTGGTGGGTTGCAAATGCAACGGTGCCGAGTTCTGCAACAATGCGGCTATATGTAAAGAAGCCGATGCGCATGAATACCTGTTCTGCCATGGCACTGCCACCGATGCTGCTAATGGTTTTAATGGTATATTTATCAAATCTCCATTTATCATGAAAATTCAGATATAAGAATTTATGGTGTCCAATGACCGATGCGATTGCAAGTCCCAGACCTGCAATCGAGCCTAATAGGGTGGCAAGCGCAGCACCGGCTACTTCCAATCTTGGAAATCTGAAACGCCCTTCAATTAGCAGGAAGTTAAAGACCAGGTTTACTACATTGGACAGCAGATTGGTTTTCATGGAAATTTTGGTATTTCCGGCACCACGTTGTGCAGCGTTGATGGTCATACAAACTGCATTGAAAAAAACGCTGATGGCGATAATACGAAAATAGACCATTGACATTGCGATTGTATCGCTATTTGCTCCGGCAAATAGCATTAATGGTTTTGCAAAGATAAATCCCAAGGTTGCCAAAACAGCCGATATTGCGGCGGAGAGCATTATGCCTTGGCGTAGGGTGGAATTGGCACTGTCCTGGTTTCGTTCTCCTTTTCGTCTGGCGACAATAGCGGTAATAGCGGTATTTAAAGAGAAAACAACCGAAAGCAGAATCATTTTCGGTTGATTGGTTAAGCCCACTGCAGCTATGGCAGTGGTACCCAGTGCGGATACCATCATGGTATCAATGGCACCAATCAAACTGATTAAAATGGATTCCAGTGCGCTGGGCCATGCGAGCCTTAACATATTTTGATACATTTCCCCAGTTTGAGGAATTTCTCCATGCCATTGGTTCGGTTTCAACATATACTGTACACCATATATGCGGTCAATAGCACCTTTGAGCGTAAATCGTTTACGCGCTATGGCGGACATAAAACATCCATCCTTTCTTTTTCTCATTATATTTTATTATAGCACAAAATCATACCGCTGTCTTGACATTTTGAACATTCGAATCGACACAAATGTTGACAGGAAACATGAAAATTTGTATAATAAGAGAAAAGGGAGGTATGTAAAATGGCTCGAAGAGATAAAATAAATTACTATTTGGATATTGCACAGGCGGTATGTGAGAGGGGAACCTGTCTGCGTCGAAAATTTGGTGCAATTATTGTAAAAAATGATGAGATTATTTCAACTGGATATACCGGTGCACCGAGAGGCAGAAAAAACTGCTGTGATACAGGTGTCTGTATTCGTGAAAAATTAAAAATTCCGCGGGGGGAGCGTTATGAGCTATGTCGTTCCGTGCATGCGGAGATGAACGCAATTATTTCTGCTTCACGCAATGAGATGATTGGTGCAGATTTATATTTAGTCTGTAAGGATTATCTGACTGGCGAACTGGTTTCGGGTACTTCCAGCTGTTCTATGTGTAAGCGAGTGGTCATCAATGCTGGAATTGAGCGGGTTATAATCCGTGATACCCCAGAAGAATATCGTATTGTTCAGGTACAGGACTGGATTGACAATGATGAATCTCTCGACGGAATCAGAGGCTATTAAATAGTAAGACGGCAGTTCCCATACCAGGAGCTGCCGTTATTTTTATATCAGTGTCAGTTGTTTTAATACGAATATCCAGAGGAAGATGGAAAGAATAGCAAATGCAGAGGTAAAGACCACGAATTGTGCGGCAAGTTCACCGTCACTGTCCATTTGCTGCGCCATTGGAAACGAGGAAACAGCGGTTGGTGCGCCGAACATAATCATAATTGGAACTAGTGTTTCATTGCGGAATCCCAAAGCCGCTGCAATGCTCACCATAACCAGTGGTGTGAAGATTAGTTTGCCACTGATACCTAAAATCAGCTGTTTGGTGTAACCTCTGACTTTGTGGAAGGTAAAACTGCCACCTAAGGCGACCAGAGAGAGTGGTGTTGCTACACGCCCTAAGTCAGTGATGGTTTTCTCAATAGCGGATGGGAAAGAGATTCCCAACAGGTAGACAAGTGCGCCGAGCGCTGGTGCAATAATGAGTGGATTGGTGATGATTCCTTTTAAGATTTTTTTGAAATTTGGCTTTCCACCGCGGAAGGTTTCCAGCGTGATGACGGCTAAAACATTATAAAGCGGCACAATGATGCCAATTAATAGGGATGTTGGGCCTAGGTCTTCTTCGCCACAGAGAGAAGCCGCCATTGGAAGTCCGAATAAGGCGAAGTTGCTGCGGAAGATTGCTTGAATGATAACGCCACATTTTTTATTGTCTTTTTCGATGCGGGGAACAATCAGCATTAAGGCGATGTACAAGACGACTAGACTGCTGACTGCAAACAGCACAACTTTGCCATTAAAAGCTGATGATAAATCGGTTTTGGCGACACTGTCAAACAAATAGATTGGCAGAAAGACTTTGAAACAGAGTTTGTTGATTTTATTTAAGGAAAATTCGTCTACCAGCTTGATTTGACGCAGAAAATACCCGAGTGAAATGCACAGGAACAATGGCAGGACCACATTAAAGGCGATAATCAGATTGTTCATCAGAAGCTCCTTTCGATATAAAAAGGCAGCTCATAAAGATGAACTGCCTGGAGATTATTTTTTCTTTTGCAGGAAGGTATCAACCGCCTTGCTGACCATTGTAGAAACAACGCCACAGACACCGACTTCAACAAGTCCCTGTACACCCACCAGTAAAATAACAAACATAAACGGGTTGGTTGCACCTAAAGTATTGGCAAGCCCCTGTACATAGTCACAATGATAGAAAAAAATGACGGTACAGCCCATAAATAAAATGGTGTTTAAAAGCGGAGCGGCAACCGATGCAGTAATGTAGCGGATGATTTTTGTTTTGTCGATCTTTGTAATCCATCTAAAAATCAAACCGGTCAAATAACCCATTAAAATTCTAGCGATAACGCAGGTGATAAAACAGGTAAACGGATTGATTTGGAACATTGCGCCTGTCATAGCGGATTGACCAGTAATCGCATTGATAAAGCTGGTGATACCGAATACGCCACCCAGGATAGCTCCGGCTGATGGTCCTAACACACATGCGCCAATGGCAACCGGTATTGTCAGGAAAGATAAAGAAAGTGGTCCTACCTTTAGATAACCCAGTGGAGTGTAGGCCAGTACGATTTCGATTGCCGTAAGCAGAGCAATCTGGGTCAGAAACAGTAAGTTCTGACTTTTTTTAGTGTTTTGCATGTTCATTCCTCCTTGCTGCTGTTCTTTTCATTAAAAGATACAACGCAAATTATAAATGTGAATGCGGATGTGGGCTTATGCCCTATGCTATTATAATACCATTTTCGGGAAAAATCAAGATGTTTGTGGACTTTATTTTTGCTTTGTGCTATAATACAATCAGAAAAGGAGGAATGGGTATGTCATTACAGGGAAAATGTATTATCATTGGCGTGACTGGCGGAATCGCCGCTTACAAAATGCCAAATCTTGTCAGTATGTTGACAAAAGCCAAGGCTGAAACCCATGTTATTTTAACGAAAAATGCGCAGAATATTATTCCACCCACTCCGTTTGAGAGTCTTTCACATTATAAATGTTTAACTGATACCTTTGACCGAAATTTTACGATGGAGGTCGAACATATTGCTTTAGCGGATAAAGCTGATCTGCTGCTGATCGCACCCGCAACAGCTAATATTATTGGCAAGCTCGCATCTGGAATTGCGGATGATATGTTGACAACCACTGCACTTGCTTGTGGCTGTGTGAAGATGCTTGCACCGGCAATGAACACCAAAATGTATGAAAATCCGGTGGTGCAGGATAATTTGAATAAGCTGCGTCATTACGGATGGATTATTTTAGAACCGGCTGTCGGCTATCTTGCATGTGGAGCAACTGGTGCAGGAAAGATGATAGAACCGACTGAGATGTATGAATATATTGAGCAGGAGATTTCCTGTGAGAAGGATTTATTGGGCAAATCGGTGCTGATTACCGCTGGTCCCACCCAAGAAACAATCGACCCAGTGCGTTACATCACCAATCATTCAACTGGGAAAATGGGATACGCACTTGCAAAAGCAGCTGCTATGCGCGGCGCAAAGGTGACGCTGGTGTCTGGTCCAGTTTCGATTGCACCACCAAAGTTTGTCAATATTATTCCAGTTGTATCGGCGCAGGATATGTTCGAGGCAGTCAAAGCAAATTTTGAGCAGTCCGATATTGTAATTAAGGCTGCTGCTGTTGCGGATTACACACCAGTTACTGTATCGGATGAAAAGGTGAAAAAGCAAGATGGTGATATGAGCATTCCTCTGAAACGAACCACCGATATTTTACAGTATCTTGGGCAGCATCGCAGGGAAGGACAGTTCTTGTGTGGCTTCTCGATGGAAACGCAGAATATGCTGGAAAATTCCAGTGCAAAACTTGCAAAGAAAAATGTGGATATGATTGTCGCCAACAACTTAAAAGTTGAGGGTGCTGGGTTTGGAACCTCCACCAATGTAATTACCATTATTACAAAGGACAGCTGTCATGAGCTGCCAAAGATGAGCAAATTTGATGCAGCAAATGCGGTACTGGATGCTATAAAAAGCAAAATTTAAACCAGAAAAGGCAGGTAGTTTTCGCTACCTGCCTGAATTATTTTATACGAGTTGTGGAGATTCTTCGTCCACAGCATATTCTGCGATATCCTCCAGGTCAACATCAGAATCATCGTCCAGCATAAAATCAATATTATCGTCATCATACTCGGCGCATTCTAAGTCTTTTTTAGCTTTTTTGGCTTTTAAAAAGACAGCAACAGCTGCTGCGGCGGTTGCCAAGGCAGCAATACCTGAAATAACGGAAATCCAGATATACTTTTTCTTCATAACATCTCAATCCTTTCTCTAACAAAATAACGCAGCCATTTTATAAGTGAAATTCTATTTTTATTATAGGATTATTGCGACAAAATGTCAATTAAAATTTTGTTAAAATTAAGAATTTTGTTCAAACAATACTCTAAATTTATTTGGCATCATAACACAGCACTTCAAATTGAATTTGTGTGGAAAGTTCTGTGCAGGCATTTAGTCTTGCAGCTGCCTGTGGCGGGGTATTACAGCAATAAGGAGTCATCGAAAACAGGTCAGAAACCGCTTTTTTATCTGGCAGATGAATGGTGGTTTCTACCGGAATGCTTTGTGCAAAGTCAAAGCCGGTAAGATTATAATCTTTCACCTTGTTTTCGTATGGGGTGTCATAGACAAGGCTTTTTAATTCCCAAAGATGTTTTGGTCCCGGAATAGCGAGAATCATCTTTCCGCCCGGTTTTAGGACACGCAAAAATTCTTTTTCAGCGTACGGAGAGAAGATGGAAACCAGCAAATCCACACTGTGATCCGGCAGCGGTAAGTCAAACGAGCTTGCAGCAGCATAGAAAATGTTTCCTTCTGATGCATGGTGCTTTCCAGCCATATCCAGTGCAAATTTGGAAATATCCATGCCAAACAGCTTGACTTTTTTTCCTTGTGCAGATACGGCATCATAGAGGCGTTTGGTGTAGTAGCCTTCTCCGCAACCAGCATCTAAAATAACCGGATTTTTAACGTTTTCCAGCATTTTGATTGCTGCAAAGTTAATGGTATCGGAAAGTGGTTGATAGAATCCACTGGAGAGAAAATCCACTCTGGCACGAATCATATCCTTGTTATCACCCGGTATTTTGGAGCGTTTTTTGCTGATGGGGATTAAATTGACATATCCGGTTTTGGCACGGTCATAGCAGTGATTTTTCGGACAGTGGTAGCTGCGTTTCACTTCATCAAGAATCAGTTCTCCTTTGCAGACGGGGCAGAGTAAGTGGATAGCCATATGTTACACCTCTTCCGGGATAAAATCCATGGTGATCTGTTCAGTTACAACCACACCCTTTAAGTGATCGACAGCCTGTTTGATTTCATCCATGGTGTTTAAATGTTCAACAAATACTGGAATATCTTTGCCGAGTCTTGCAGCGCAACGCAGGACGGTGTTGAAATCAATACTGCCTTTGCCTGGCATACATTCTACGATGGAGCATGGTAGAGTGCCATCCATATACACATCCTTTGCATGGATGCTGCGAATATGTTTACCAAGTTTCTGGAACATATAGCGGATATAGGCAGAGGAGCAGGCATATTTCTGAGGGTCATTGATCATATTGGTATAGTCCAGATGCACACCGAAATGGCTGCGATCAATATCCTTGATTAACTGAAGATACATTTCCGGGGTATCTGGGTACATCCAAGGCATTGGTTCCAGTGTATAGAAGGTATTTTCTGGATGAACATCGTCGATGATTTCACGGACAGTATCAACAATCAGCTGATAGGTATCACGGGTGAAGTTTTCAGCAGTGCAGCCGGACCAGTTTCCTGTAAGGCGCGCACCGCTGACATTGACACAGCAGTTGGCACCGAATTCATCCGCTAAAGTCAGTTGCTGTTTACAGTATTCCAGAGCAGTTTTGCGTTCTGTTTCATCGGTTGCCAGTGGGCTGGACCATGCGCCGACCTCACCGACTAAAAGGTCATTTTCCAGAATCAGTTTTCTGTATTCCGCTTTCAGCTCGGCGGATGCCGTATAATCAACTGGGCATACAACGGCGGTGTAGCCTTGTTTCTTTACCTGTCTTAACCAGTCCTGCGGATCATTATAGTTTAATACATTTCCTCCGAAACGCATTTGAAATCAACTCCTTTTGCAGTTTTTCATATCCTTATTATAGCATATCTGCTATTCAAATACAAACCGAATTCGGCAAAAATACTTTACTTTTTCCATTGATATGGATATAATAGAGTTATATAAAGTGAGGGAGAATCAATATGTGCAAAAAAATTATGTTTGTTTTCGGCACCCGCCCGGAAGCAATTAAAATGTGTCCGCTGGTGCGTGAATTGCAACAGGATGCTGATTTTCATACGGTTGTGTGTGTGACCGGTCAGCATCGTTCGATGCTACGCCAGGTATTGGATACTTTTCATATTACACCGCAATATGATTTGGATATTATGAAGCAGAATCAGACATTGTTTGACATTACAGCAGATATTCTGTTAAACATCCGTACAGTTTTGGAGCAGGAAAAACCGGATGTGCTGCTGGTACATGGGGATACCTCCACCACCTTTTCGGCTGCACTGGCGGCATTTTATTTACAGATTCCGGTCGGTCATGTTGAAGCAGGTTTAAGGACTTATGATCTGTCGGCACCATTTCCAGAGGAATTTAATCGCCAAGCGGTTTCCATTGTCGCAAAATATAATTTTGCACCGACATTGCAGGCAAAAGAAAATTTACTGCAAGAAGGCAAAAAAGCGGAAAGTATTTTTGTGACCGGCAATACCGCGATTGATGCGCTTTCTACCACGGTGCGTGAAGATTACACCCACGAGCAGTTATCTTGGGTGACTGAACCGATGAAAGATGGCAGTGATCGTAAATTTATTCTGCTCACCGCACATCGCCGGGAGAATCTCGGTGCGCCGCTGCATCGTTGTTTTCAGGCGATCCGTAGAATTATGGAGGAAAACCGTGATGTCAGGGTATTGTATCCAATTCACCTGAATCCGAAGGTAAGGGAAGCAGCAAAAGAGGAATTTTCTGGTTGTGATCAGATCCGGTTGATTGAGCCGCTGGATGTTCTGGATTTTCATAATTTTATGGCCAGGGCTTATTTGATTCTGACCGATTCGGGTGGGATCCAGGAAGAAGCACCATCTTTGGGCAAACCTGTTTTAGTGCTGCGTGACACCACAGAGCGTCCGGAAGGTGTGGCTGCTGGTACATTGAAGTTGGTCGGCAGTGATCCAGAAGTGATTTACCAGAGTTGCAATGCGCTGCTGCATGACAAAGCTGCTTATGATGCAATGGCAAAGGCATCCAATCCGTACGGGGATGGTACAGCGTGCAGACAGATTGCTCAGATTTTGAAAACGCTGTAAAAATCAGGTCAAGAATGCCTGAATATATGGGGATTTATAATTATACTATTATTTTATAAGGTCGCGAAAGACCGCCCAGGAGTGATAATTGACAGTGGCGAGATACCGAAAACAAAGTTTCGGTATGGGATAAATAAGAAAAGCGAGGCAGTTTTGTGCCTCGCTTGTTTGCATTTTAGAACCAGATTTCTTCGGCGTACTGTTTGATGGTACGGTCGGAGGAAAATTTTCCGGCGTTTGCCATATTGATAAAGCATTTTTTGGCGAATGCTTTTTTATCTTTGTAATCCCTGTTTGCCTGCATTCTGGCATCGCAGTAGCGTTCAAAGTCAAGTAGCAGGAAATAATGATCCGGCTGATGCCAGGAAGCACCGTCTAAAATAGCGTGATACAATTCGGCAAACATACCGCTGCCGCAGTCGTCAAAGGTTCCATCAATCAGAGTATCCAGCACCCGTTTGATGCGCGGATTATTGTTGTAGATGTTACGCGGATTGTAGCTGGATTTGACGGCTGCAATCTCGTCTACCTCTGCGCCGAAGATGTAATTGTTTTCTCTGCCGGCCTGTTCCACGATTTCGATGTTTGCGCCGTCCATCGTACCCATAGTAACAGCGCCGTTGAGCATGAATTTCATATTACCGGTACCAGAAGCTTCGGTGCCTGCTGTAGAAATTTGTTCGGAAATATCAGCTGCTGGAATCAGTTTTTCTGCATAGGATACATTATAGTTATGAACAAACAGAACTTGCATTTTATCCTTCATTTCCGGATCAACTGCAATCATTTTTGCAATCTCATTGATATACTTGATGATGCCTTTTGCACGGAAATAGCCAGGGGCAGCTTTCGCACCGAACAGATACACTGTTGGAGTAAAGTCTTTGATTCTGCCATCCTTGATTCCGTAATAGGTGTCAAGGATGCTAAATGCATTTAGAAGTTGGCGTTTGTACTCATGCAGACGCTTGATCTGGACATCAAAAATAAAATTCGGATTGATTTCTACACCTTCATACGCCTTGATATAGTCGCAAAGCTGCCTTTTCTTTTCAGATTTAATCTGCATAAAGGTGTTTAAGGCGGTTTCATCATCGACATAGGTTTGCATTTTCTTGAGTTCATCAAGGTCAGTAATCCATTTATCACCGATATGCTCTGTGATAAAATTAGATAGTTCTTTGTTACAGAGTGCGAGCCATCTGCGTTGGGTGATGCCGTTGGTTTTATTATTGAAACGCTGAGGATAGAGCATGTACCACTCATGCAGCACTTCGTTTTTGAGGATTTCGGTGTGAATCTGTGCCACACCGTTGGTAGAATGGGAAGCGTAAACTGCCATTCTTGCCATCTGTACCTGGTTATCTGCAATGATATGGTAGCATTTTTGAGTATCGCTGGTGATGTTTTTAGTCTTAAGCTCGCGACTTAAGCGGTTGTGAAGCATCACAATATAAGGATACACCTGCGGGATAACATCCAGAATCATGCTGACATCCCATTTTTCCAGAGCTTCTGCCATAATGGTATGGTTTGTATAGGCAAAGGTTTTCTGTGCGATTTCAAATGCTTCCTCAAAGGTCAACAGATAGTCTTCACACAGAATGCGAATCAGTTCTGGAATGGAGATAGTTGGATGTGTATCATTTAACTGTACGGCATAGCAATCTGCAAATGCCGAGAAATTCTCACCATACTCTGCGGTATAGCGATTTACCAGTGTTTGCATGGTTGCACTGGAGAAGAAATATTGCTGTTTTAAGCGCAGCACTCTACCTTCATAGCCGTTGTCATTTGGATAGAGCACAGCGTTGATGTTTTCAGCATCGTTGGCCTCTTTGACCGCTTCATCATATTTCAGATCATTGAACGCGTGGAAGTTAAAACCGTTTATTGGTTCAGCTTGCCACAGTCGCAGGGTATTGACGCAGCCATTCTGATAGCCAATAACCGGCATATCATATGGAATAGCTTTTACTTGTTGATTGCGGAAGGATACTGTAACCGCTTCATCCTCTTTGCGGACACTCCACGGATCACCAAAGGACTGCCAATCATCCGCAGATTCGCCTTGGAATCCATTGTCGAAATACTGTTTAAACAGGCCGTAACGGTAGCGGATACCAAAACCATCGAGCGGAATATGATGACTGGCTGCGGAGTCTAAAAAACAGGCTGCCAAACGACCAAGACCGCCGTTGCCAAGTGCATCGTCCTCGATTTCCTCGAAACATTTGAGGTCAATGCCCTCTTTGATAAACAGATCTTCGCATTCTTTGGCTAAACCGAGGTTCATCAGGTTAGCGTAAACCAGACGACCGATTAAAAATTCGGCAGAGAGATAGCAGGCACGCTTTTGACCCGGTGTGGTTTTCCAATCCTTTTTCAAGTTCAGCATTGCTGCTTTGGAAACAGCATCATAAAGCTGTTTGGTGGTGGCTTTTTTTGGAGTGGTGTTGTGCTGTTCATCTAAGATTTGCAGCACTTTCTGTGAAAAATTCATCGTATTACAGTCCTTCCAAAATATTTAGTTTCTTCCGTAGGTGTCAGAGAGTTTTGCCAGTTTTTCTGCCATATCAGCTGGAATTTCACCCGGCGTTAAACGCCACATCCAGTTGCTGCCCAGTGTGGACGGCGTATTGATACGGGCATTGTCACCAAGCATGAGGTAATCCTGCATTAAGAAAATAACGGTATTTGCCACACTTTGGTATCCAGCGCGAATAATACCTGCTGGAATTTGTTTGCTCGTTTTGACATTCAGATATTCTCTTGCGAATTTCAGCTGATCGCGTTTGGCATGTGCAAAATAACCAGTCATTGTTTCATTGTCATGTGTTCCGCCGTAAACGACAAGATTCTGCTTAAAGTTATGCGGTAGATAGTTGTTGTCTGTGCCGCCGTCAAAACCGAACTGCATGAGAGCCATGCCTGGATAGCCGAATTTATCCAGCATTTGACATACCTTCGGAATGACAATGCCAAGGTCTTCGGCAATGATTTTTGTGTTACCGATTACTTCAGAGATCTCTTTGAGGAAATCTTCACATGGGCCATCCACCCAATATCCGTTTTCTGCGGTTTCGTCGTCTGCTGGGATAGAATAATAATGTGCAATGCCGACAAAATGGTCAATACGAATGATATCGTATAACTTTGCATTGGCAGCGATGCGTTTTTTCCACCAGGAGAAATGGTTGTTTTTCATATCTTCCCAGCGGTACAGCGGATTGCCCCAGAGTTGACCGGTAGTTGAGAACAGATCTGGTGGCACACCTGCAACTCTGGTTGGCCGCAAGCGTTCATCCAGCTGGAATTCTTCCGGGTGGCACCATACATCCGCCGAGTCCAATGCGACATAGATCGGAATATCGCCAATAATGCTAATGCCAGCCTCATTTGCATAGGTTTTAAGCTGATTCCATTGTTTATAGAATTCATACTGTGTGAATTTCCAGAAGGAAATTTCTTCAGCTAGAACTTCCTCATATTCTGCAACGATATCCGGTCGTCTGGTACGAATATCCTCGTCCCAATCCTGCCAGGAAGCATTATCAAAGTAAGATTTGATTGCCATATATGGGGCATATTCCTGAAGCCACCAGTCATTTTCGGTAATAAACTGCTGATAGTCTTCATCTGGGGTGAAGTTTTTGAAGGCCTTCTGCAATACAACAAAGCGATTGTTATAGATTTTTTCGTAATCGACATTTGTTGGGTCACTGCCCCAATCAAGATTGACATCCTCTGCGGTAAGCAGATTTTCTTCTATCAATGTGTCAAGGTCGATAAAATATGGGTTGCCTGCAAATGCAGAGAAGGATTGGTATGGGCTGTCACCGTAGCTGGTTGGGCCCAAAGGCAGAACCTGCCAGTATTTTTGTTTTGCTTCCTTTAGAAAGTCTACAAAATGATATGCCTCTTTTCCGAAGGTTCCGATACCATATGAGGAAGCAAGGCTGGAAATAGGTAGCAGGATACCGGCACCGCGTGCAAACGGTTTCTGCTTTTTGATACGAATTGCCATGAATAGTGTTATCCTTTCAAAAATGATCTAATCAATATTATAACAATTTCAAGGAAAAGTGTCAATGTGTTTCAAATCTGTTTGCGTTATGTAGAATATAATGTCAATTTAGTTATGCTATTGTACTAAATTATAGCTATATATTTTATTTAAAATAAATATTGTAACCATAAGAGCATTATGGTATAATGAAATCAAAATACAAGATAAATTTATCCTGTATATCTTTTTATTGGGGGTGTTGGCGGTGGTTTAGTTAATGGTTTTATTAAAAAAATATATCTTGAAATATGGAGGAGAAAAAATGAAAAAGTTATTATCTATTTTTACAGCTTGTATCATGTTATTAACAGTTGTTCCTATTTCGGCTATAGCAAAAACATCAGGAAAAACTATAGCATCAATTCAAACTTATCCAGAAGTAAGGGATGTTGCACAGTTGCTTGGCATTGCTTCAACTAATTTAAATCCTACTACAAGCAGCACTTTAATTAAAAATGATAAACAATTTAAAGTCTCTATCAATGAGGAAACAGTGATTATCCAACAGTTATTGTCTGATATTACCTATACAGATAACTCTACAGAAAAAGAGTATGTACAAAATACGATTATAGCTATTGATGAAGACTATAATACTCTTTCTCCACATACTTTTATAGGTAATCATGAGATGACAGGTCATGGTACACTTTGTACAGCTGTTTCTAAAATTCATTATACATATCTTACTGATGGATTTACTGGTCGTTTTTCTTTAAGTAGAGGTACTACTAACATTACCTACAATAATACAGGAGATTCTTTAGATATCGATATGGAAGTAGGAGTTTGGGATAGTGTGCTATCTATGTATGATAATTCTGACAAGCAATCATATTCTGGTGTTAGAGCGAATAAAGAATATATTGTGTATTCATCAACTAACGCATTTACAAATTTGGCACCTGGAATAAGAACTTTTAAACTTTATTCATATGTAAAAAAAGGTTCCGCACCTATTATTACTATTGTTAATGAATTTGATGGTGGTTCGTTATCTCTAGGAGGCAGATAAATATGCCATAGATTAGGAGGATTGTCTATGAAAAGATGGCTTACTTATTTACTCGTTTGCACATTAACACTTTCATTTTGTCTGGTAGGATGTGGCAAGCAAGAAACCAATATCCTGTTTGGTGAATCCAAAGAAACAGTATTTGAATATTTCAAAGTAAAGCAAGAGGATGCTGTAAATGTGCTGTGTGAACCGCAAGAGCAAACAGAGCCAGGTATGCATTTGGATACTTACAGCTTTAAGGATATTGCATTTTCCAATCTGAAAGCGACAGGCATCAATGTGATGGAGTCTTATTTAATCGATGATAATGGAAAACGGCATGATCTTGGTGTAACAGCAATCCAGTGGGTATTCCCAGGAGATGCTTACAAGGACACGAAGGAATTTGAAGATGCTGTAACGCCTATCTTAGAAAAGGATAAGAATTATAAAGCATATGATAGTTATGCTGCATTATATGACAGCAAAGCACTGACTGAAGAACAGTGGAGTTGGCTAGCAGAAAATACACGACTCAGCAAGGGTGAATTAGGGGTTGGATATGTAGATAGCGCAGAGCCGACAACTGAAAAACCAATGATTGAAGTCACCATTACTGGTGTGCCGGGTATGAATTACAGTGTTATGTTCTCCAGTGTTATTTTCTCAAATGTAAAGAATCAGGATGCTGCAAAAGCCATCATGGAGTGGGCAGATGCGCATAAGACGAAAGGCGTTGTATAAAATATAAGCCAGAGCCGAGTGGTTTTTACCACTCGGTTTTTTATTGTCGAAATATGTTTTCCTAAGATTCTCAGCATCTGTTCATAAAATAGAAAAATTTAACTGATATGATATAGTAGGTAATTTATCCATATGGCATGGATAAATAAGCTTATAAAAGGAGGGATATGTCCTTGTTAGAAGTAAATGGCTTAAGTAAGCGGTACGGTGACCATACTGCGGTGTCTGGTCTTACCTTTACCGTTGAAAAGGGACAAATTTATGGATTTTTAGGCCCGAATGGTGCTGGTAAATCCACTACGATGAACATGATCACTGGATGTCTTTCGGCAACAGAAGGTTCTGCTGTGATTGATGGGCATGATATTTTTGAAGATGCGGTTGCAGCAAAGAAATGTATCGGCTATCTGCCGGAGATTCCGCCGCTTTATCCGGATATGACGCCGTTTGAGTATTTGAACTTTGTTGCAAAGGCAAAGGGGATAGCAAAAAATAAACGCGCCAAACAAGTGGAATTGGCAATTTCCAAAACCGGTTTGGAGCAAATGCAGGATCGTCTAATCAAACATCTTTCCAAAGGCTACAAACAGCGTGTTGGTATTGCGCAGGCACTACTTGGTAATCCGCAGCTGATTATTCTGGATGAGCCGACGGTTGGATTAGACCCAAAACAGATTATTGAAATCCGAAATCTGATTTTAAGTTTAAAGGGACAGCATACCGTTATTTTAAGCAGCCATATTTTATCAGAGGTACAGGCAGTATGTGACCGTATTTTAATTATTTCTCATGGCAAGATGGTTGCTTGTGATACTTCTGAAAATCTGGAAACCATGTTTGCCGGCAGACTGACTATACAGTTGCGTGCAAAATGTAGTGCAGATCGGTTTGATACCCTGATAAAGACTATTGACGGCGTAAAGATGGAATCCTATGTAATGGAGGAAAATGGTGTTTATGGTAGCGGTGAAATTTCCGCTTCTGGCGATATGGATGCAGACACACTCTGCGAGCAGGTGTTTAATATGTTTGCTTCAGTGAAAATACCGCTGCTTTCCATGCAGCTATCCAAGGCAAGTTTAGAGGATATTTTCTTAGAGCTGACTTCAGAGGAACACGAACAGGCCATTGCGCAGGAAGAAGCTGCTCAAAAAGAGAAAGAAAAAGCAAAAAAAGGCGGCAAAGAGGAATTTGATACATTAGGAGTCACACTTGATGCTGAGGACGAAGAAGCAGAGGAGGACGCAGAATGAAGGCGATATACGAGCGCGAGTTAAAAGCGTATTTTCAGGGCGTAACTGGCTATCTGTTTATCGCCTTTGTATTATTGTTTGCGGGTATTTACACCATGGCAATCAATCTGTTCAGCGGTTATCCGACCTTTTCGTTTGTGCTGGGCAATATGAGTTTTATTTTTATCATTGTAATTCCAATTTTAAGTATGCGTGTCATTGCTGAGGAGCGCAGACAGCGCACAGATCAGCTATTATATGCACTGCCAATGTCGATGTATAAAATTGTTATGGGCAAATATCTGGCAATGGTAACGGTGCTTGCAATTCCGTGTGCAGTTATGGCGACCTATCCGCTGATTTTATCGGCTTTCGGCAATGTCAATTTCTTTGTTTCTTATGCATCACTGTTTGCATTCTTTTTGCTGGGTGCAGCTTTGTTGGCATTGGGAATGTTCATCTCCTCACTCACCGAAAATCAGGTTGTTTCTGCGGCGATATGCTTCCTTGTGATGCTGTTGAACTATTTTATTTCAGTGCTGACCGGATTTTTGCCTAAGAGTACAACTGGCAGCTTTATCGTTCTGACCATTGCGGCGCTGTTGATCGGCTTGTTCTTTAAATGGATGACCAAGGATATTTTTGTGGCAGGTCTGGCTACGCTGTTATGTGAGATTCCGCTGATTTCGGTTCTGATCTTCCATAAAGAAGCATTATCTGGGCTGGTTCCGCAAATTGTGGGCAAGCTCTCCTTATTCGATCGCTTTTATACCTTTATCGACGGAACCTGTGACATCACTGCGTTTGTTTACTTTATTTCGGTAATTGCAGTCTTTGTTTACTTTACCGTTCAGTCCTTGGAAAGACGGAGGTGGAACTGATGAAAAAGAAACAAAATCAGGATGCATTTGCACCGGAAAAGAGTTTTAAGGAAACTTTTAAAGAAATGACCTCTGCCAAGGCATTTCGTTTAGGTGGGTACAGTGCTGTTTCGATCATTGTGGTTTTGGTGATTGCAGTGGTTTTAAACCTTGCAGTCGGAAAACTGCCGTCGAGTATCACGAAACTAGATATGTCTGCGGATAAGCTGACCACCATTTCACAGCAGACCAAAGATAAGGTATCTGCCTTGGAGCAGGATGTTACCATCTATTGGATTGTTCAGGAAGGTAATGAGGATCCTGCAACGGAGCAGTTGCTGTCTCGTTATGTTGATCTTTCTTCGCATGTAAAAATCCAGAAAAAAGATCCAGTTGTCAATCCGAACTTTGCGTCTCAGTATACATCGGAACAGATTTATAACAACAGTCTGGTTGTGGAATCCGGTGAGAGAAGTAAATATGTTGCTTATCCAGACATTTATGTGACTGATTATTCCCAATATTACACTACTGGTCAGACTTCCACAACTTTTGATGGTGAAGGTCAGATCACTTCCGCTATTGACTATGTTACCAGTGAAAAGGTTCCTACAATGTATGTGCTGGACGGCCATGGTAAAGCGGAAATGGATGTCAATCTGGTTTCGATGATTAGCAAACAGAATATCGAAGTAACACCGTTGAACCTGCTTAGCAAGGATAAAGTCCCAGAAGATTGCGGCACATTGCTGATCTATGCACCGGAAACGGATTTGACAAAAGATGAGGCAAAAACGGTTACCGAGTATCTGAAAACAGGCGGCAAGTTATTGCTGGTTTCGGGGTATACCGAAAAAGAACTGCCGAACCTGATGGGGGTTATGGAATATTACGGTGCAGCCTTAAAACAGGGTATTGTATTTGAGGGAGATGCATCCAATTACTATCAGATGCCGTATCTGACCCTGCCGAAGATTGGAGAACATGAGATTACCGCACCGATTTCTACTGGATATTATGTATTATATCCGGAATCGCAGGCGATTGACACCAATTTAGAGCGTCCAGATACTGTAACTGTGACACCATTGTTGTCTACCAGTGATAAAGCATATATCAAGCTGAATGTTACCAATTTAGAAACACTTGAAAAGCAAAAAGGCGATGAAGTAGGAAGCTTTACCACAGCGGTTGCCATTAGCGATTCGGCAACAAAGGCGCAGGTTGTATGGTTAACGAGTACACTTTTCACCCAAAAGGTTTACGATCAGGTTGTCGGTGGTACCAATACCGACTTGTTCTTAAATTCGGTGAATTGGATGTGTAAATCCGAAAGCGACATCACCATTCATGCGAAAACAATCACCAATGAGCATTTAACTGTATCGGCATCTGCAAGTGCATTGCTGTCGGTGGTTATCGTTGCACTGCTTCCGCTTGCATTTATTGTAATCGGTATTTATGTGGCAGTCAGCAGAAAGAAGCGTTAACGGATGAAGCGAAATATAAAATTATGGATTTTAATCGGAATCATGCTTGTCTGTGTTGCAGGTTATGGCATCATTGCCTCAGTTACAAAAGAGGATGAAGCGGATACTTCTTCCAGCAGTGATATCACCATTACTGATTTTGGTGCGAAAAGCGTTGCCTTGATGCGCTGGAATTATACTGGAAAAGAATTCTCCCTGACCAAAACCGATGATGTGTGGTATGATGAAACCAATCTGAAATTCCCGGTAGCGCAGAATTATCCGTCTAGCATGTCATCCGAAATTGCCAGTATGACTGCAACCAGAAAATTGACTGATGTTACCAATCTGGCAGAGTACGGATTGGATAAGCCAGCTTTATCAGTATCCATTATGACCGATACTGGTGGGGAACTGTCCTTTGTCTTTGGCGATCAGAACAGCGTATCGGGCGAGTATTATATGCAGTATTCGCAGGGAAGCATTTTTGAACCGAATTCGGATGTATATCTGGTAAAGGAGCAGGCAGTTAAAGCCTTTTCTTACACCATGGATCAGCTGGTACAGTTTGAGCAGCTTCCGGATTTAAGCAGTATCAATTCCATTAAGGTGGAAGCAAACGAAGATTATCGTTTGAGCTACATGGGAAAAGATGATGTCATTCCTTGGGTACTGCGTGACGACGAGGGAATCAAGTACAGTGCAAATACCAAGCTGTGTGAGGAACTGGTTTCGGCTCTCAAAACGCTGTCCTTTAAGCGTTGCGTCAGCTATGAAACTGGAAAAGCGGATTTATCAGAATTTGGTCTGGATGATCCGTGGGTTTCCATCACCGTTGATTATACGGTGGCGTCTGAGGCTGCAAATTCTACTTCAGAAGCGGATGCCAAGTCCGACAGCATTACATTTATGCTGGGAAATGTCAATGAGGAAGGCGAGTATTATATTCTGGTAGATGGCTATAAGATGCTGTATACGGTGGATCCTGCAATCGGTGACTGGGTGAAAGCCAATAATGTTACCGGTTTAACCGATATTGCTGCCATGTCGTAACAGAAATTTTTTAGTGTTTGTTTTTCGACATAATTTTTCTTGACTTATTGATGCAATAGGTGTATAATAATTACTGTCAGGCGAGCCTGACAGTATCTGCGAGTATAGTTTAGTGGTAAAACATCAGCTTCCCAAGCTGAGGTTGCGGGTTCGATTCCCGTTACTCGCTCCAATATAAAATAAGCCACAAGCCCAGTGTTTATGAGGGTTTGTGGCTTTTGTGTTTTTTGAGGTTCAGACATGACAGAAAATGGTTTACAACTTGTGATAGATGTCTTATATTTTATAATGATTGCAATGTATGGCGTCGTCATGTATAATAGAAATGATACAATCCTATAACATAGAAATGAGAGATAAGATGAAAAATAAATTAGCTTCTAAATGGAATGTCGCGATGATTGTCACTATTTTAAGTCTGGCATGGCCGACCATGTTGGAACAGCTGATGCAGACAGCAGTCCAATACATTGATACTGCTATGGTAGGTACCTTAGGCACGCAGGCAACAGCAGCAGTTGGTGCAACCAGTACCGTAAACTGGCTGATTAGTTCTTCTATATCAGCATTTGGTGTCGGGTTATTATCGTTTATCGCAAGAGCATGCGGTGCAGGAAACAGAGAGACCGCTAAACGCTCAGCTACACAGGCTGTTTTGGTTGTGCTTGTGATTGGTACATTTTTTACGGTAGCTACGCTGTCGCTGGCGCGTTTTGTGCCAGTTTGGATGCAGGTAGACAAGTCTATACAGAGACTGGCTTCTCAGTATTTCTTTATTCTGTATTTGCCGATGTTACCAAGAACGGCAAGCATTATTTTCGCAACGGTGCTTCGTGCGGCGGGAGATACCAAAACGCCGATGAAAGTTGGGATTATGGTTAATATCATCAATATTATTTTAAACTATCTTTTGATCTATCCGAGCAGAGTCGTTGCGATATTTGGTACGGAATTTACCATGTATGGTGCTGGGTGGGGCGTACTTGGTGCAGCTGCTGCAAGTGCCATTGCGTTTACGATTGGTGGAATTCAGATTACATATGTACTATGGAAGCATCCAATGGTATCCCCACAAGGGCAGTCCATCAAACCCGATATGGATATCTTAAAACCGTGTCTATTGGTGGCATTCCCGAACATGTTGCAGCGTTTTGGCACTTCTCTGGGATTTGTTGCATTTGCATCTATGATCAACTCGTTGGGTGAAATTTCTACCGCAGCACATACCATTGCCAATACAGTAGAATCAGCATTCTATATTCCGGGATTCGGTATGCAGACAGCAGCGGCTACCCTTGCCGGAAATGCTTACGGTGCATACGATAGTAAACGCATGAAAGAGCTTGCTCGAATGTTTATTCCGATTGAAATTTTTCTGATGATTATTTCTGGCGGTCTACTATTCTTATTTGCGCCGCAGCTGATGCAAGTATTCTCAGACAGCGTGGAAGTTATTGCACTTGGTACAACGGTACTGCGCATGGTGGCAGTTTCGGAGCCGTTCTATGGCTTTTCAATCATCATAGAGGGATTGATGCAGGGAGTTGGAAAGACCAAGCAGCCTTTTATCTATAATATTATAGGTATGTGGGGAGTCCGGATTATAGGAACCTTTATCTGTACGCAGCTATTGTCTATGGGATTGATTTCTGCATGGGCGTGCATGATTGCACATAATATGCTGATCTTTGTATTATTCCTGATTACATATATCAGAGGAAGCTGGAATCCGCTTCATGAGAAAAAGTGTATAGCTGGCGAAACAACACGGTAACTTATGCTTGACTAAGAAACAGACCCGTTATATAATAGAAACAGCAATATAATAAAGTTGGGGTGATAAAATGAAGCCGACTGCACGCAGAGAGCAGATTGTCAGACAATTAAAACACAGTAGAGAACCACTGACCGGACGATATCTGGCAGAGAAATACGGAATCAGCCGTCAGGTAATTGTGGGTGATATAGCTGCACTCAAAGCATCCGGCGTGCCAATTCTTTCAACATCGGAGGGGTATGTATATCAGAAGCAGCAGGCTGCTTTTGGTGTGTATAAATTCTTCCATTCTAATGAGCAGACAGAGGATGAACTGCGTCTGATTGTATCGTTAGGTGGCGGTGTAGAAGATGTTATGGTTCGTCACCGAATTTATGGGGAGTTATCTGCTAAGCTTTCCATTCACAACGAAGATGATATTGAATTTTTTATGGAGCATATTCGTTCTGGCAAATCGGTTCCACTGATGAATGTAACATCGGGTTATCATTATCATATGATTGTGGCACAGGATGAAGAAACATTAAATGAAATTGTAAAAGCTCTACGAAGTAAAGGGTATCTGGTAGAATAACCATAAACAAAAAAGCTGTTCACTTTCCTGTTTAGGATAGCGGACAGCCTTTATTATTATTTATTCTGTTTCGCAGAAACATATTTATTATGTTCTTTAATGATCTTTTTGTCGGTGACCTCGATAGATTTTAAGAAATCGTATAATTGCTGAACATCGACATTTTTATCCTGGATGAAACGCTCATTGTTATTTAAGTAGTGTTTAAGAGAACGAAGATCAATAACCGGATGGCCTTTTTCCAAGTAAAGATTTTTCTTATGTGCATTGGAGAATACGACAATGGATTCGATTGGAACCTTGTAGACTTTGTTTTTCTGCAACTGATAGCGCAGAGCATCTACATGGGTTTTATTCTGCATCAGCGGATTGTACATGCGTTCTTTTTTTCCACCGATGATCTGAATCCATTCTTTGTCGTTTGGATTGGCGTAAATATCACCTTTATGGCTTTTGGTTTCAACAACCAGCAGACCGAATGTACCAATTAAGATATGGTCGATCTGGGTGCAGGTGTCATACAACGGGATGGTGATGTCATTGATGACTTTATAACTGTTTTTAAAGGCAAAGCCTTTTAAGATAGCAGCGACATCTGTTTCGCCAGCGCGCCCCTGTTTTGCAAGTTTGCTTTTTTGACAGATTTTTGGAAGCTGAAACGCAAAGATAATGACTGCGATTACAATAATGGCGATGACAAAGTAGTACCAGTAGTTGAGAATAAATTCCATAAGAACCTCCTTTTTTGTATAATAAATGAAAAGATGCAAAAACTAACCACAAGGCATGGATGCATATCTGATGCCGAATATCTGAAAGGAGTATGCATAATGGCCATTGTGGATAAAATTGCGCTGACACTTGGTATTGTCGGTGCGCTTGACTGGGGAAGCATTGGCATCTTCGGTTTTGATTTTGTCGGGTATTGGTTTGGCGGACAGGATGCCGTCATTCCCCGTATTGTGTTTGCGTTAGTCGGGCTTGCTGGCATCTGGTGTATTTCGATGCTGTTTCGCCCAAATGATACAGCAGAATAAGCTGTATCAGAAATGGTTTTCCAGACATTGATTTCTGGAAAAAGACTTGAAAAAGACCCGCCCTGCCTCATTGTGCCGGACGGGCCTGATTTTTTAAGAAAGATTATTTGTTTACGATATCTCTGGTATCACGAGCAATTAACAGTTCTTCGTTGGTCGGAACAATCCAAACCTGAACTTTACTGTCAGCAGCAGAGATTTTGCCCTCGCCGCGGTTTAATTTCTCGTTTAATTCTTTATCCAGTTTTATGCCCATGAACTCTAAGCCTTTACATGCAACTTCACGGGTTAAAGTGGAGTTCTCGCCGATACCGCCGGTGAACAGGACAACATCAACACCGCCCATTGCAGCTGCAAAGGAACCGATGTATTTTTTTACTTCGTAGCGCTGCATATCACCTGCTAAAGCAGCGTCCTGGTTACCTTCCAATGCTAAAGCACGCAGATCACGGTCATCACTGGTCAGGCCACGGGTAACGCCTAAATAACCGGATTTTTTGTTTAACAGATTGCTCATTTCGGTCGGAGTCATGTTTTCTTTGTCCATTAAGTATAAGACAGCCGACGGGTCGATTGCACCAGAACGAGTACCCATTAACAGGCCATCCAACGGAGTGAAGCCCATGGTGGTATCAATACATTTTCCGTATTTAACCGCCGAAATAGAGGAACCATTGCCCAAATGACAGGTGATGGTTTTTAATTCAGAAGCCGGTTTACCAATCAGTTCTGCAACTCTTGCAGATACATAACGATGGGAAGTACCGTGGAAACCGTATTTACGCAGATTATATTTCTCGGAATATTCCATTGGCAGACCGTACATATAAGCTTTCTGCGGCATGGTCTGATGGAAAGCGGTATCAAATACAACAACCATCGGAACATTATCACCGAATACTTTTTTGCATGCACGCAGTGCTTTTACATGCGCTGGGTTATGCAGCGGAGCCAGCTCAGATAAGCCTTCGATCTGGTCGATAACCTTATCGGTAACCAGAACAGATTCGGAGAAGATATCGCCGCCCTGCACGATACGATGACCAGTTGCAGAGATTTCGGACAGATCATTGATTACTTTGTATTCGCTGTTGGTCATTAAATCGATGATGGTTTCAAATGCCTCGGTATGGGTCGGCATTGGAACTAATTTTTCGATTTTGTGGTCTGCGGTTTTGTAAGAAACCAGGCTGTTTTCTGCATCGCCGATACGCTCGCAATTACCTTTACAGATAACGCTTTCATCTGTCATATCAATCAACTGATATTTTAAGGAGGAGCTGCCAGCATTGATAACAAGAATTTTCATGGGGAGTTTGTCCTTTCCATTCATAAAATTGCTGCGGCAATTTGCAGTTGTCAAACAAGCCGCAGTTTCACTCTTGACAAAAGTGATTCATTATTATAATATAACAATATAAAGAAAAATGCAAGTGTTTTTTAAAAAATCATATGGTTTTACAGGGCTTTTATCATAAAAGCGGCAAAGGAGAAGTAAAAATGAAGGTATGCGGAATTATAGCAGAATATAATCCCTTTCACACCGGGCATCGTTATCATATCGAACAGGCAAGGCAGATGGGGGTAACGCATATTGCGGTGGTGATGAGTACCTCTTTTGTGCAGCGAGGCGAGATGGCGGCATTTGATTTTTTTACGCGTGCAAAAGCCGCATTGGAAAACGGAGCAGATTTGGTGGCAGCACTTCCAGTTGTTTACGCCATGTCCGGCGCGGCATCTTTTTGCCGGGCGGGTGTGCAGTCTTTGTCGCTACTTGGATGCGATACGATTTCTTTTGGATGTGAAACACCAACAGAGGCATTGATGAAACTGAAAGATCAGTGTAGAAAAGCGTTGTCTTCGCCGTTGTTTGCAGAAAATATCCATAAAGGAATCCATTTTGCAAGGGCTCGGGCGTTGACAGTGGAGCAGCTATTTGGCAATGCAGAAGCTTTGAATGATGCCAATACGGCGTTGGCTTTGGGATATTTGGAAGAAAATGAGAAGCTTTCCTATCCAATGCAACCACTTGTGGTACAGCGTACAGGGGTATCACATGATGCGCTGAAGCCAAAGAATGGGTTTGCCAGTGCGTCGTTTTTGCGTACCAACCAGCAAGCATGGACAGAATATTTGCCGATGGCAGAAGAATATACGCGATTAAAACAGGCAGGAAAAACGCCAGATACTCAGTTAACCAACTGTGTGTTAACGGCATTGCTAAAATGCAGGTCACTGTCTGACTGGAAGCAGACTGCTGGTGTGAGTGAGGGTTTGTGGAATTCTCTGTATCGTGTGGCAGGACAGGCGATGTCAGCGGAAGAAATTTTGCAAAATTGCAAATCCAAACGCTACCCGCTGTCCTTGCTGCGACGAATACTATGGAGTGCAGCACTTGGAATTACCGGCGAGATGCAGCAGCAGCCGGTCCCTGGCATCTGGGTGTTTGGGGCAAATGAGCATGGATACGAAATTTTGGCGAATGCGAGAAAATATCACAAGGAGCAAGGTATATCGCAAATTGTAACACCGAAATTTGCAGATTTTGCAAAAGCTGCACCAGATATTGCTGCGATTGAGCAGCGTGCATCGGATTTATTTTCGTTATGCTGTACGCAGGGCGAAAAGATGGATTTATACCGAGTAAAACGATGAGAATTTATCGTCTTGACAATTTTTGGATTTTGATATATACTTTTATGCAAGAAAGTGTGAAAGCTAAAAAACGGAAAAGTGAAAGAGGTTGTTTATCAATGAAGATTGCAGTAGTGGGTTTGGGTTTAATTGGTGGTTCGTTTTGCAAGGCGATTTCTGCCAAAACAGAGCATACCGTTTGGGGAATGAATCGCAGTAAAGATGTGATTGAAAAAGCTTTGGCTTGTGGTGCGATTTCCAAAGAGGCACAGCTTACGGATTTAGCGGAATGTGATCTGGTGATCTTGGGTTATCATCCAGAGCTTACCATTCAGTTTTTAAATGAAAATGCACAGTATCTTCCCAAAAATGGCATTGTGATGGATACCTGCGGCGTAAAAAAATCAATTTTGGATCAGACAAAAAAGGCATTATCTGAAAATCAGGTACGATTTGTTGGCGTGCATCCGATGGCAGGGCGTGAATTTTCCGGCTTTGATTACGCATTGGAAAATTTATACGATAATGCCAGCCTGATTATCACCAGAACAGAAGATACTGATAAAGATGCGATAGCGGTGATTGAGCATCTGGGGTATGAGATTGGATTTGGTCGTGTCGTGGTGACTGATGCAGTGACCCATGATGCCACCATTGCATTTACTTCACAGATTGCCCATGTGCTGTCGAACGCTTATGTTAAGAGTCCGACATTATACAATGAAAGTGGTTTTTCAGCAGGCAGTTTTAAGGATTTATCGCGTGTTGCAATGCTGAATGCGGATATGTGGACCGAACTGTTCTTTATGAATCGCATTCCGCTGCTGTTTGAAGTGCAGAGTCTGATTTATCATTTGCAGCAGTATTGTGATGCGTTGGAAGCGAATGATCGAGACAAGATGCACAAACTGTTGGAAGACGGTACAGAGCGCAAAAAATGGAGTCTTGCCAATGCGGCTACAGTGGATGAAGCGGCAAGAATTGCAAGAGAAGCATATATGCAGGCCAATGGGTTGAGTGATAAGGAGAAAAAATGAAACTGATTTCATGGAATGTCAACGGGCTGCGTGCCTGCATGACAAAGGGATTTGGAGAAAGCTTTGCAGAGTTGGATGCAGATATTTTTTGCCTGCAGGAAACGAAAATGCACCCTTCTCAGGCGGACATTACATTTGATGGATATGAAAGCTACTGGAATGCCGCAGAGAAAAAAGGCTATTCAGGTACAGCAATTTTTACCCGAATAAAACCGATTGCTATTACTTATGGTATTGGAATTCCGGAAATGGATACGGAGGGACGCGTGATCACAATGGAGTTAGATGACTGCTATGTGGTGACCTGTTATACACCGAATTCACAGGATGGCTTAAAGCGTCTGGATTTTCGTATGGCATGGGAGGATGCATTTTTAGCATATCTGAAAGATTTGGATGCAAAAAAACCAGTTATTTTATGTGGTGATTTAAATGTGGCACATCAGGAAATTGATCTGAAAAATCCGAAAACCAACCGGAAGAATGCGGGCTTCTCGGATGAGGAGCGTGCAAAGATGACCCAGCTTTTAGCCAATGGATTTACCGATACATTTCGTGCATTTTATCCAGATACAACAGGTGCATATTCGTGGTGGAGTTATCGCTTTCAGGCAAGAGCCAAAAATGCAGGATGGCGTATTGACTACTTTATTGTATCGAATCGGTTGATGGAGCGGGTAAAGGCTTCTGAAATTCATCCAGAGATTTTCGGTAGCGATCATTGCCCGGTGGAATTGATTATAGAATAAAAATGAAGCGTATCGTTTTGACACGATACGCTTTTGTGTTTCTGTTGTATTTTATTCGCCCCGGAACCCTCTGCCGATGATTTCGCTTGTGCTAGAAATAAGCATAAAGGCGGTTGGTTCGGTGATTTTAATAAAGTTACGCAGTTTGACCGCTTGGCTACGATTCATTGCGGTCAAGACCAGATACTTGTCATTTCCGGAGAATGCGCCCTGTGCTTTACAGATGGTGGCGCTGCGTTTTAATTTATAGGTGATGTAGTTGCAGATTGGCTGTGGGTCATCACAGACAACATTGAAGTATTTGCAAAGATTGATATTCTCGATAACACCGTCGATGACAAGAGATTTTGCAAGAAGACCCAGAACATTGAAAATGGCGATCTGAATATCATAAACGAAGAATGAGATAACAACAACCGCAACATCGGTGTACATCAGGGAGGTTCCAATATTTAGGCTGGTATGTTTTTTTAAGATCATGGCGATGATATCAGTGCCTCCGCCAGAGGCCTGCATATTGAACAGTATTGCTGAGCCTAGTGCCGGTAGGAAAATTGCAAAACACACTTCCAGCATTGGCTGGTTGGTCAAAGGTTTATCCATTGGCAGGATGATTTCAAACAGCCATAATACAATAGAACTCAATAGACTGACATATACTGTTTTGAAAGCAAACTTTTTCCCGAGAAAGATAAAGCCCAAAATGATCAATGCAATATTTAAGATCAGGTTAATTTGTCCGGCTGTAAGCGGGGTAAGAGTAGCACCCAAAACTGCAATACCTGAAACACCGCCGAATGAAAATTTGTTTGGAAACTTAAAGAAATAGATACCGATGGACATAATCATGGTTGCCAGCGTCAGCATACTGTATTCTTTGAAGACATGTAAGATTTTATTGGATGAGATTTGCTTAGTCATCATTGCTATGTTCTCCGTTTCGTTTTTGCTTTTCGGCATTTTTCTCATATATTATAGCATAAAATGGGATTAGATTCAATATTTTTTCAACTTTTTTAGAAATTTTAAGCCTAATTGTTAATAACAAGAGAACATTTTTCTGTAATTACAGGAGTAAGCTTGTTATATTTATAATCCGAAAAAGCAGATAAGAATTGCATATTGTATCTTAAAAAACTGCAAAGGAGGAAAAGCGAAAAGACTTGCATTTTTGCATGAAATACAGTATACTGATAAAAAGGCTGTTGATAGAAAACGGCAAGTCTAAAATAAATGGAAGGAAGATGCAGAAATGTATAAAGAAATGCTTGATACCATCGGTTTTGTGGGTCAGACCGACCCTGAAGTAGCTGCTGCAATGAATGAGGAACTTTTGCGTCAGAGAAGAAATCTGGAACTGATTGCAAGTGAAAATATTGTTTCACCAGCAGTGATGGCTGCAATGGGTAGTATTTTAACCAATAAATATGCAGAAGGCTATCCAGGAAAACGCTATTATGGCGGTTGCCAGTATGTGGATGTTGTGGAGCAGATTGCAATTGACCGTGCAAAAGAATTATTCGGCGCAGAGCATGCCAATGTTCAGCCACATTCTGGTGCACAGGCAAATACCGCTGTATATTTTGCATTATTACAGCCGGGTGATACCGTTATGGGTATGTCTTTAGCGGATGGCGGCCATCTAACCCATGGTTCGCCGGTCAATCTATCTGGTAAATATTTTAACTTCGTTGCATATGGTGTAGATGAGCAGACACAGGTCATCAACTATGAAAACGTTCGAGAGATTGCTCTGGCCAACAAACCGAAAATGATTGTTGCAGGTGCTTCTGCTTATCCGCGTGTCATTGATTTTGCAAAACTGCGGGAGATTGCAGATGAGGTTGGCGCATACTTGATGGTCGATATGGCGCATATTGCAGGTCTGGTTGCTGCTGGCGTTCATCCAAACCCAGTACTGTATGCTGATGTTGTGACGACAACGACGCATAAAACACTGCGTGGCCCACGTGGTGGCTTGATTTTATGCAAAGAAGAACTTGGCAAGCAGATTGATAAGGCGATTTTCCCAGGTACGCAGGGTGGCCCACTGGAGCATATTATTGCAGCCAAAGCCGTATGCTTTGGTGAGGCCTTAAAGCCGGAATTTAAAGCATATCAGAAGCAGATTGTCGCAAACTGCAAAGCACTTGAGAAAGCACTTGCCTTACATGGTATTGATATGGTATCGGGTGGTACCGATAACCATCTGATCCTGCTTGATCTGCGCAGCATGAATATTACTGGAAAAGAGCTTGAAAAACGACTGGATGAAGTTCAGATCACAGTTAATAAAAACGCGATTCCAAACGATCCACAGAAACCGTTTGTGACTTCCGGTATTCGTATTGGCACTGCTGCTGTTACGACCCGCGGTTTGAAAGAAGATGATATGCAGGTGATTGCAGATTGCATTTACCGCACCATCACTGATTTTGAGCATGCGGATGAGATTCGCACAGATGTACAGGCACTTTGCGAGAAATATCCGTTATACGAATAATGAGAGCCGATTTTAGGGCGTATGGATTTCCATGCGCCTTTTTTAGCTTTTCTTTCCAAAAGTTGTGAAGTTTTGGAAAAGAATAGACAAGTAGGTATGGTTATGATAGAATATAAAAAGTTATATACGGGAGGGCGATTATGCTGTATCCAAAACCATTAAAACAAGGGGATTTAATTGCGCTGATTAATTTATCCAGTGCTGTCCCCGCAGAACGGCTTGAGCTGTCGATTGAGGCAGTCAAAGCGCGCGGATTTCAAGTCAGGGTATATGATAGCTGTAAACAGAAATATTATAATTTTTCTGGAAGTGATGCGCAGCGTGCAAAGGATTTTGAGGATGCTTTCTGCAATGATGAAGTTGACGGAATTTTCTGTATCCGAGGCGGATATGGTGCGGCAAGAGCGTTGGAACTGGTAAACTGGGATAGGGTAAAAATGGCTGTTTGCAGAAATCCGAAATATTTTTCAGGATATTCGGATGTGACAGCAGCACATGTCGCATTGAATGAAATATGCAAGCTTGTGACATGGCATACGCCGATGCCATCTACCGAGTACTATAAGCCTTTGGATGATTATACCGAAACATACTTATCTGCTTCTATGAGAGAACAGCCGATTCGAAACATTATAAATCCTAATGGAGTCTCAATAGACGTATTGGTGTCAGGAAAAGCAGTGGGGCGCCTGATTGGGGGAAATTTATCACTGGTATCGGCGGCAATCGGAACGGACTTTGATATGGACACGAAAGGTAAGATTATTTTTTTAGAGGATATCGAGGAACCATCTTATCGAATTGACCAGATGCTGGTGCAGATGAAGCAGTCAGGAAAATTTGATGACTGCACCGGCGTGATTCTGGGTGCATGGACCGATTGCCAACCCAATGAAGGAGATATGCCATTGGATGTGATTTTTGAGGATATTTTCAAAAATTTGGGCAAGCCAGTTTTGAGAAATCTGCGCTGTGGGCATTGTCTGCCGACTGCAAGTCTGCCGCTTGGCGCAATGGTAGAAATTGACAATGGAACAATTATGATATTAGAAGAATGAAAGAAAGGGAGAAAACGGATATGGATGTGAAGCAGTTAAAGCATCTGCCGCTTGCTGATGTGCAGATTACGGGTGGATTTTGGAAAGAGCGTCAGGAAACAATTTCGGATGTGACTTTGTACGCAGTACGGGACCAGTTTGAAAAGACTGGTCGTTTTGAGGCATTTGAATGTGAATACAAAGAGGGAAATGCGATTAAACCACAATGCTATTGGGATTCGGATGTGGCCAAATGGATAGAAGCGGTTGCATATTCACTGTTATATCATCCAAATGAGGAGTTGGAAGAAGATGTTGATCAGTTGGTAGAGTTGATTGCTGCCAATCAGCAGGAGGACGGATACTTCAATATTTATTTTATGGTAGTTGAACCTGGTAAACGCTTTACCGACCGCAATGCACATGAGCTTTACTGCTGTGGTCATTTGATCGAAGCGGCGATTGCCTATGATATGGCAACCGGTAAGCGCAAATTTTTAGACTGCATGGAGCGGTATGCCGCACTAATTGATAGAGTATTTCGTATCGATGGCAGCGCGTCATTCTGCACACCAGGACATCCAGAGTTAGAACTTGCTTTGATGAAGCTATATCGCTATACCCAAAATGAAACCTATTTGAAATTGGCAGAGTATTTCATCAATACCCGCGGTACCAAAGAGGAACAGAGTTTAACCGACTGGTGCAACGAAAAATATGCGCAGGATCATGCACCGTTGCGTGAACAGAACACAGCTGAAGGTCATGCGGTCCGTGCGGCTTATCTGTATTCGGGTATGGCGGATGTGGCATATGAAACCAAAGATAGTGAGCTGTTTGAGGCTTGCAGACGCATTTTTTCGAATATTGTCGATAAGCGAATGTATATCACTGGTTCGACTGGTTCGTCGCATATGGGCGAGGCGTTTACCGTTGATTATGATTTGCAGAATGAAACAGCATATGCGGAAACCTGTTCGGCATTGGCAATGGCATGGTTTGCAGATCGTATGACTGCATTGGAGCCCAACGGCAGATATGCGGATATTGTGGAATTGGAGTTATACAATGGAGGTTTATCCGGCATTTCGCTGGACGGTAAGAGTTTCTTCTATGAAAACCCATTGTCGATTGATCCGAAGCTGCGAAATCGTGATGTTTCGGTAAAAGAGCAGGCTCATTATCCGATTACCCAGCGTTTAGAGGTGTTCGGCTGCTCCTGCTGTCCGCCGAATGTATCCCGTTTCATCGCTTCGGTTGGCAATTTCATCTATCAGTATGATACGGATACCCTGTATGTCAATCAGTATATTGAGAGTGATACTTTAACCAAGGTAAATGACGAAACCATCAGTATTTTACAGCAGACCAGATATCCGGCAAACGGCAAGATCAATTTGCAGCTAGTTGCGACAAAATTAAAACGCATCGCCTTGCGTATTCCAGGCTGGTGTAGAAAATTTACTGTAACGATGAATGAAACCGAAATGACGCCAAATGTCGAAAACGGTTATATTTATCTGGATATTGAACCGGGTGTAACGGAAATAGAATTGCTGCTTGCAGTATATCCAAGGTTGGTTGCTGCGAATCCGTCGGTGCAGGAGGATGCCAATAAAGCCGCTTTGATGATGGGACCGGTGGTTTACTGTCTGGAAGGCATTGAAAACGGTATCAATCTGCAAAGCTTACAGGTTGACGCGCAGGCGAAATTTGTTCCAAGCTTTGAGCAGAACTATGGTGTGAACATCATCACTGCAAAGGGATATCGCACAGTGCGTCCGGTCAAAGAGGCATTATATTATGATTTGGATGAAAGACAGCAGGTGCCACAGACACTGCATTTTATCCCGTATTTTGCATTTGCAAACCGCGGTGAAAGCGAAATGACCGTTTGGGTCAGCGTGAAATAAAGAGAAGTTACATCGCCACATAAGATGTTGCAATAGAAAATGGAGGAAATTAGAAATGAGTGTACAGCAGAATACCTATCTTTGGATGGTTCCGTCCAAAGAGCATAAGAATTTAATCTTACAGCCGGGGGAGAGTGTTACAATCCCGTTTGTAGAGTGCTTGGATGGCGGATTTTCCTATGATGTGTGGGTTGTATCCGCAGATGATACTGCGCGCTTTTATGGTATGTGGGTCAATGAAAAACAGCTATATGCTTCGATGAAGGTAAAAGGCGGTCCAGGATTCCAGATGTTTGGAAACCTGTGGGTTGCCAAAGGTGAACATACACTGACCATCGGCAATGCTTCGGAGGAAGTCGGTACGCTGGAAGCCGTTCTGGTAACCCGTAATTCTGGGTACATCCATGGTACTACTGCTGCCACGCATCTGGAGAAGATCAAAGCCGGTGCTGATCCGGAAGAACTGTTGCTTGCAGATAAGCTGATTGGCGGAGCTGTGGAGAGCAATGAGGCCCGTTTGGCTCGTTTACAGCAGTTATATGATTGGGGCTTTTTAGAGCGTATTGAGCAGGATGTTTCCATAGGTAATTGTCGCTGTGGTGTGCCGATGGGCGGCATTGGTGCTGGTAAAGTTGAGTTGGATGAACACGGCGTAATGACTGCTTTTACCATTAACCACAACTATGAACTGCCAATTTACCGCACGGACAGTTCGATGTTTGCTGCATTTGCAAGTGTAAATGGCAAAACCGATGCAATGGTTTTGCAGGATGAGTCGATATCCTGCAACAAATTGCCGTTGTGTGATTCGATTGACTTCTTAGGTCGTTTTCCGCGTGCAGAGCTTACCTATCACAAAGCAGGATTCCCGATTGATATTTCGCTTTCTGCGTTTTCTTCACTGGTAGAAAGAGATGAGTTGAAATCCTCGATTCCAGCATTCTGTGCAGAATTTACCGTTCATAACCCGAATGACTGCGCAGCGGATGCTGCCATCCTGTTCTCAATGGAAAACCTTTTGGGTGTTGGTGGTTCGATGGCAAGAAAAAGTGATGACCCAACTCATATTTCGGAAAAGGTCATGAATACTTGGAATGCTGCTTTCACTGTTTATAATCGCAGCAACAATCATCAGGCTATCGAGGACAACACCATTAAATTTGTGGGCGGCACTGAAACCGATCCATCCTATTGCGGCGAATACTGTATGCTGTGTGATCAGCCTGTTTCTATCTGTGCTTCCTTTGAGGGTACAAATATGGGGGCTGTTTGGGCGCAGTTTGCAAAAGACGGTTCTCTGCCAAAAAATCAACCAGTAAGCAATAAACCAGCTGGTGCAATGAGTGCGAAAGTGCACTTAAATGCGGGGGAAACCAAAAAGATTACCTATGTATTTGCTTGGTATCTGCCAAAGTATCTGGATAAAGACGGTGCAGACTGGAGTGCTTATTATGTCGGTAAATTTGGTTCTGCAAAAGAAATCGCTTCTTTTATGATGAAAAATAAGGTATCTTTATACGCAGACACAGTTGCTTATGAAAACAAATTATTTGCTTCTGATCTGCCAGTATGGCTGAAAGAGAAGTTGTTAAACGACCGTTTCCCAGTTTATACTTGCAGTATCTTCACCAAAGATGGACGCTTTGCCATCAATGAAGCGCCGACAGGTATGATGGGCTGTTTGGGTACGCTTGACCAGCGTCTGGCATCCCAGATCTATTACAGTAACTTCTTCCCAGTTCTCGATAAAACCGAGTTACAGCTGTTTGCAGATATTCAGGGTGAGGACGGTTCCATTCCGCATGATCTTGGCAGTGAAAAGATTTTTACCACGCCGCGCACTGGCACTTGGTCCGATTTATGTTCTTCTTTTGTATTGCAAATCTATCGTCATGCATTGACAAATAATGATAGAGTATTCTTAGAGGAGATGTATCCGAAGATCAAGAGAGCAGTTGCATTTCAGCGGACCACTGACTTTGACAAGGATGGTATCCCGGATGTTGGTGCAGGACATGGTACTACTTATGATACCTATCATTGGTATGGCTGTTGTTCGTTTGTTGCATCCTTATGGCTGGCACAATTGCGCTGCTGTATGAAAATCGCAGAATTATTGAATGATAGCGCATATATCAAAGAGTGTGAACATCTATTTGAAGTCGCTCAGAAATCAATGATTGATAAATTGTGGACCACCGATTATGAATTCGGTGGATTCTTTAGAAATTATAAAGACACCATAAATGGCAAGGAGAGCAACAACTGCTTTATTGCGCAGTTGGCTGGTGTATGGTTTGCGGATGTGCTCCAACTTGGAGATATTCTGCCGAAAGAGCTGGTAGATGAGGCATTTTCGACCATTTCCAAACGAAATCTGCATTGTGGTGACATTAAAATGATGAGTGATGAAACAACACCGGAAGGCGACCCGGCATGGTTTGGTTATACCTTTGTTCAGTATGATGAGGAGTATTATGGATGCCCGGCAATGCGCAATGGATTCTTTGAGGATGGTCTGGAGGTTTACAGACGCGTGGCATCTCTGCCGCAGCCGTGGAACATCGGTCTGACCTACTTTACCGATGGAAAATTCATGGGACTGCCATATTACATGACCAATCCAGCAAGCTTTGCACTGATTGAGGCATATTCCGGCTTCTTCCCGGATGCGCTTAGAGGTAAACTACATCTGTCTCCGGTATGCGAATTTGAGAAACTGCCGCTGTATACATCGGTACTTGAGGGTACTATGACCGCAAAAGGCGATGAAATGACCTTAATCATTGATTATGTCAATGCTGATTTTATTGAATTGGTACTTGCTGGATTTACTTCTTGTACCGTCAATGGTAAGGCACTGGCTAGAAGTATAAATGGATTTGCTGTAAATGGAAAGCTGACTGCTGGTGACATCATTATGGCAAGAAAATAAACAACTAAAAAAGCAAAAAATGAAGCTGTCACTTCGATTGAGGTGACAGCTTTTGTTATTTGTGCTCTTTTTTATGTGCTATTTTGTCTTTGTGTTTCTGCCATGTCCGTTTAAAGGCGGCTTTGGTTTTTAAATGCATCTCATGCAGAATTGCAAGCGTCTTTTGGTCTTTGGGGAACAATAGGCGCAGTAGAAGAATAGCAATTGGAATGGTTATCAGTTTCTCCGGGGATATGGGCAGCCAGAGAAAAGCAAGATAACTACTCGCTACAGTAATCATCCAGTTGATGCCGAAATAGGTTCCTAATCCGAACAGGATATAAGACCAGCCGTTTGTAATCATCCATGCGATGCCGAAACACAGCAATAGACGCGGATTGGTGATAAATTGTATGATTTTTTTAAGCCGTTGTTTTAATTTCTTTTTATTCATGTTTTAAATCCAGCAAAAAGCCATCGGGCAGGGATGGCTTTACTTTGCTTTAGTTGTTAAGATTTTACCTCACCAGTATATTCATCAAGTACAAGTGTTAAAGTACCTTGTTTATTGCCGCGGATCACGGTTAAATCAACCGAATCACCGACTTTATATTGTTTGATTGCGGTATTAAATTCACTGACGGTGGATACAGATGTTTCACCGACTGCTACAATGCAGTCACCCGGCTGCAAGCCAGCTTTCTGTGCATTGGCACCAGTGATACTTTGGATATATACACCAGTGCGGGAAACGCCATAGTAAAATGCTGTATAGCGGTCTTCAATATCGATCATGCTTAAACCAGTGCTGATTCTGCCCGAAACATAGCCCTGTTTGATAAGCTGTTCAACATTGGATTTTACCAGGTTAGCAGGAATGGCAAACCCCAGTCCGTCGATATTCTCGCCTCCGCTTTTTGCATTGACAATGCCGATGAGTGCACCGTTTTTATCAAATAAGCCGCCACCTGAGTTACCCGGATTGATGGCTGTATCGGTTTGCAGCAGGGTCATGGTATATTCGCCAACGGTAATTTCACGGTCGAGTGCGGATAAAATACCCAGGCTGACACTACCGCCAAGACTACCAAGCGGATTGCCGATTGCAATGGCTGCCTGACCAACTTCGAGTTTATCAGAATCTGCAAACTGTGCAACTGGAAGATTTTCCGCTTTAATTTTAACAACTGCAAGGTCGGACTGCGCATCACTTGCAATCAGTTTGGCATCATATTTGGTACCGTTGCGCAGCGTGACAATGATATTGGTGGCACCATCAATAACATGATGATTGGTTACAATGTAGCCGTCATCTGAGACAAGAACGCCGGAGCCTGCACCAGAAGTGGTGTACTGTCCGAAGATATCGTGACGGGATACGCTTTCGGTTACAATCTCAACCACGGTGTCAGCACTTTTCTTAACAACATCGGTGACATCAGTTGTTCGATAACCGCCGGAAGCTGGTGTAGTATTGTTCTGGATATAGTTTGAAGAATCTTTATTCGACTCTTTCTGGGAAGCTTCATTGTTTTCATAAGTGACGGTAGATTTTGTATTGTTTTTCATCAGATAATTGGCTGCTACGGCACCGCCAAAACCTGCACCACCTGAAAGAACAATGCACAGTACCGCTATGATTGCAGCTGTTCCCCATTTTCCGGTAGGTTTTTTCTTTTTAGGCGGTTGGGAAGGTGTATGATAGCTGTAACGGTAAGTACAGCCGTTATCTTCTGCTTTCCAGGTCTGTTGTTCATTATTTTGCTCATTTTGATTAAAATTATATTCTGACATCAGTATTACCTCCTGCTTTATAAAACTCCATTGGTTATTTGGATTATTTTCTTTTTGTGCTATTATTATACCGCAGGAATGTGTTTTTGCTATGGTAATCTTCTGAAAGAAAAAGCAAAGAAAAGTGAACGATTTATGACAGGGAAAACATATTATGAAAAAGCTGTAAAAGGGTATGAAAAAACAAAAAAGAGCGACCAGTTGAAGCAGTCACTCTTACTTTGAGTTTATTTTGATTTGCATAAATGACAAAGCAGATGTTTTTTGATGGCTTCAAAACTTTCATTGGAAACAACATGTTCGATACGGCAGGCATCTTCAGCGGCGTTTTTTTCACTAACTCCCAATTCGATGAGCAGACGCATAAAGATATCATGGCGTTCGTAGATATTTTCAGCAATTTTTCTGCCGGTTTCAGTCAGGGTAATGATACCGCCGTTATCCATTTGGATACAGCCGTTTTTGCGCAGATTTTTCATGGCAATACTGACACTTGGTTTTGAGTAGTCTAACTCGTTTGCAATGTCAATGGAACGCACCTGCGGAAGTTGTTTTTGAAGACGGTAAATCGTTTCCAAGTAATTTTCTGCGGATTCGTGGATTCGAGGCATTGTCATTCACCCCTTTCTTTCTGGAATTATCGAAATGAGCTATGAGATAGCGTCTCTATTGTAGCATACTTTCAGATAAAAAGCAAGATTCGCTTTTATGTTACGCAAAAATTAAACTTTATTTATTCTTCAATTCGAAGAAATACGCTTGTATTTTCAAAATTGATATGCTATAATGAAGGCGATTACAGGAAGATGGGAGGAATTATATGACCAAAACACCTTGTGAAACCTGCAATAACTATGTTTATGACGATGAAGGTGGATATTATGTATGTGAAATGCAATTAGATGAAGATGAGGCAATGCGTTTCATGACGGGACAGACAAGACAATGTCCGTATTATCGTTCCAATGATGACTATGCGATTGTAAAGCATCAAAATTAAAAGAAAGAATATATAGCTTGGCTTATTTTGATATAAAGTCAGCACACAGGTTATGATAACCTGTTTTATAGGGGGAAATCAATATGAAAAAATATTATTTGGCGATGGATGCCGGAGGAAGTAAGGTTCATTTACTACTGTTTGATGATGCGTTAAACAGGATTGATTTTGATGTAGCGGCATCATCCAATCCAAATGTGAATCCAATTCCGGAAATCATTAACAGTATGCACAAGACATTCGAACGCATGTTTGAAAGAAATCCGCAGATCAAGCATTTAAGTGGCGTATATGCCTGCACGCTTTGTTCGATTGACATCTTGCTTTCACCACTTGCAGAGCTCTCGATTACTTATGAAAATGTGAAGGTATTAAGTGAAGGTGAAATGGGAATGTATTCCAACTGTATTAGCGGTAATGCTGTGATAGCTTTGTCGGGTACTGGTTCGGATATTTATTGTGTGGAAAATAATCAAACAGCTCCCGGAACCATTGGCGGATGGGGTGCAATAGTTGCGGATGAAGGCAGCGGCTATTGGATTGGCAGGGAGGCGATGATTGCTGCAATTCATGACTATGAATTGCGTGGTGAAAAAACGGTTATCACCCAAATGCTGATGGAGCGTTTATATCCGAATGATTTTTCCAAGTCGATTTTTTCGGTATACGAATCTTCGTCGCCAGTACGCAGCGTAGCTGCGATGAGCCGTATGGTCGATAGTGCCGCAAGACATGGTGATCAGGTGGCGATTGATATTTTATGTCGTGCTGCACATTTACTAGCACAACAGGTGAAAACAATGTATCTGCGCAGACCGGAAAGTTTTGATTATCCGCTTATGGTAACTGGCGGAAGTTGGAAAAATTATCTGTTATTCAGTCATTTTCGAGAAGAAATCAAAAAATTATATTCGGAAAAAAAGGTGTATGAACCAGTATTTGAACCGATTGTTGGTAGCGTGTTTTACTATGGCAAATGCACAGGAATGTCAGATGAACAGGTGCGCGAGATTTTAATGCAGAATTTTGCAGTTGATCGTTATATTCTGCCGGATAAATAGAAGAATGTGTATACTAGCCGCATGGGGGGTGCCTGTGCGGTTTTGTTATTTGTTGTATATATGATGTCCCTTTTTACGGGTTTTAAACATACTTCCTTTTATATGTAAATTTATCTACACAAAGAAAAACGGACATGTGCAGATTATATTTGTATGAAGCGGCTATGCTTTTCTTCCAGAAGATAGCATTGACAACAATAGGGATTTGCTGTACAATATGAAATGGAGTTTCATCAATTTTTGTTTAAACGCATGTGAATGTGTTAGTATATAAGTAAAGAATATCAACAACAGATGAGGAACATATATGAGAGTATTTTTAATTGACTTTGAAAATGTAAAATCGGATGGTTTGCGTTGTGTAGACTGTCTGGAAGCAGGGGATCAGGTAATTACCTTTTTCAGCAAGAATGCTGAAAGTATGAGCATGGATACCTACTTTAATTTAATCAACAGCAAGGCGGATTTTTATGCGGTTCGCCTGGATCGTACTGGCAGCAATGCACTTGATTTCCAGCTGGTATCTTATTTAGGGTATCTGATGGGTACTGCTGAGGATCAGGATGTTTTTGTTATCAGCAAAGACCATGGATTTTATTCGGCTGTTTCATTTTGCCGAAATTTTTTAATTCCGCAATCGAAATACCATAAGACAATTACGCAGTATCCGTCAATTGCTTCACTATTTCCGAACCATACAGAGAAACATGCAGAAGGAATCAATTCTATTCCGTTGTTTTTACGATCGGAAGATATTGTGGCAGATACGCCGCAAAAAGAAGTACAGCTGGAAACGGTAAAGCTGGCGGTAGAGCAGAAGTCTGAAGAAAACACAGCTATTTCCATGAAAGAGTATCGAAATGAAGTAAAATCTACGATGGAAAAGCCGATTGTGCCTAAACGCCGTGAGCCAGTACGCAGTCATGAAAAAGGCGAAGTTTCTGTTTATGCAGAGAAAGCTGTGAAATCTTGTTCTGATTGGGATGAAATTTCTGCTGCTACTGAGGCTGGTTTACAGGTGATTGATATGTTCGGTGCCCATGAGGTGCAAAAGCCAAAAGAGCAGAAAGTAGTTGCACATATCCATGCAGTGCCAGTAGAAGCAAAAATCGAGGAAGAATTGGAAGAAGAAGCTCCGATTGAAATAATTGATTTATTTTCGGCGATTGAACCGAAGAAGGAAGAAAAAGAAGAATCAAAATCGAATCCGTTTATGGCCGAACGAACTGTATCGGAATCTAAGCCAATGCAGGTGTCTGAGCCAGAAAATCAAGTTGCAATTCCGGAAAAGAATGTCGAGTTAAAACCAGTTGCTGAAACTGTAAAACAGCCGGCTGGCGTAGAAAGTGTTTTGCCGGAAGCGTTAAATGGTGAGGAACTGGATAGATTACTGGATGGATTTTTAGAAGAGGCAGCTGCTGCAATCGAGGCAGAGGTAAAAGCGATGCCGGATACCGAAAAAGATTTATCTTTTGATGCAGAAACGGCAGAAGAGGCTGTGGCTAAGTCAGAACAGCCAAAGAAAGAAAACCAAAAGGCTGAATCCAAACCGGAACAGCCGAAGAAAGAAAACGAAAAAGTTGAATCCAAACCGAAGCAGCCGAAGAAAGATAACCAAAAGGCTGAATCCAAACCA
>JAHHTP010000013.1 GCA_020024615.1 Oscillospiraceae bacterium | reverse complement strand
ACCACGAGCATCATCATGAGCATGACGAGCATTGCACTTGTGGCTGCCACGACCACGACCATGAGCATCATCATGAGCATGACGAGCATTGTACCTGTGGCTGCCACGATCATGACCACGAGCATCATCATGAGCATGACGAGCATTGCACTTGTGGCTGCCACGACCATGATCACCACCACCATCATCATGCAGATGAGGTATTTACCAGCTGGGGCAGAGAAACTCCGAACAAATACACCATGGATCAGATTGAGAATTGTTTGAAAGCACTGGACAATGTAGAGGAATATGGCATGATTCTGCGTGCAAAAGGTATTGTTGCAGGTGAAGACGGTAAATGGATTCACTTTGACTATGTACCGGAAGAGGTCAGTGTTCGTCATGGTTCTGCTGATGTTACCGGCAGACTGTGCGTAATTGGTTCCAAATTAAATGAAGCAGCGATTGAATCGTTGTTCGGTATTAGATAAGAGAGGAAACTATGCCAATTCCAGTATATTTGTTTACCGGTTTTTTAGAGTCTGGTAAAACGCGGTTTATTCAGCAGACGATGGAGGATAAGCGTTTTAATAATGGTGAAAAGACGCTGATGATCATCTGCGAAGAAGGCGAAGAAGAATTCGATGTTGACCGTTTTTGCGGTAAAAACGTGCACTTTGAGTATATCGAAAGTTTAGAAGAACTTACCGAGCAGAAACTGAACGAATGGCCATCCAAACACAGAATAGACCGTGTTATCATTGAGTATAACGGTATGTGGCCGCTTATGAATCTGTATCAGGAAATGCCGGAAAAATGGGCGATTTATCAGCAGATTTTGACGGTGGATTCCTCCACATTTATGGTTTATAATCAAAATATGCGCAGTCTGGTATACGATAAGATTGACGGTGCGGAATTTGTGATCTTTAACCGGTTTGAAGAAAATGCGGATAAAATGCCGTTTCATCAGATTGTGCGTGGAATTTCTCGACGGATTGATATTGCGTATGAGTATCCAAACGGGGAAGCAGAGTATGATGAAATCGAAGATCCGCTGCCGTTTGATCTTGACGCTGATATCATCGAAATTTCAGACGAAGACTATGCTTTGTGGTATCGTGATGTCTTGGAAGATCCGCAGAAGTATGTCGGAAAAAAGGTAAAAATCAAAGGTATGGCGGCACATACCGGAAAAATGCCGAAAGGCAGCTTTGTTCCAGGCAGATTTGTTATGACCTGTTGTGAGGATGATGTCCAGTTTATGGGCTTCTTGTGTATGTCGCCAGAGAGCAACCGTTATCCAGACAAATCCTGGGTAACTGTTACCGCTGAAATGGGATTCCAAAAGGTGGCAGGCACCAAAATAAAGGAAGCAATGCCGATTCTGAAAGCAATTTCTCTAGAACCGGCATCCTGTCCGCAAAACGAGATTGCGACCTTTTACTAATCCATAGTGCGAACAGTTTGTTTGGTGTCATGCAGCTTAATTTGGTGTACATGGCAAAATTAAAATAAAGCTTTTTACTCCTGTATTCAATGTATTTTGAGTACAGGAGCTTTTTGGTGTAAAATCGTACTTCGAAGAACTGGTAACTTGATAGCAGATGTGGTATAATAAAAATAGAATACATAACAGGAGGAAACCGAAATGTCCTTTACTCAACAGATAAAAAATCAGGTTTGCAGCACACTGCCACAGAAGGCCTGCTGCGAACAAGCTTTTATTTTCAGTATTCTGCTTTGCTCGCGTGGATACAGCAAGACCCATATCGGTTTTCACACCGAAAACAAAGAGGTTGCGGATGGATTTGCTCAGACGATTATTGACCTATTCGGTGTTGTGGTTACCATCACTTCTCCACCACCGGGTAAGGGCAGACGCAGACTGTATCATGTTGGCTTAGAAGATTCACAAGAACAGGCGCTGGTTGCTGATTATCTGGAAGAACAGCGTGAAGAATTACTTTCCCGTGTGAAAGAAAGCCGTTGTTGTGCGCAGGCTTTTGTAAAGGGTGCATTTTTAATGTGTGGCAGCATGGTTGACCCGAACAAGCGGTATCATTTTGAATTTGCATTTACCGATCAGGAAATATGCAATCTGGTACAGGATATTTTAACAACACAGGGTTTAATTGGTTTAAGAATATCGCAGCGCGGTTCAGCCTATATTTTGTACTGCAAAGACAGCGAAACGATGATTGAGATATTGACCTATATTGGTGCGACTGAATCCACTTTTGAGATGATGAACTTAAAAATTGAAAGGGAGCTTCGCAATCAGATCAATCGTCAGAACAACTGTGAATATGCAAATATGGATAAAACCATTGCAGCCTCCACCCAGCAGATTAATGCCATTCAAAAACTTAAAAAATCTGGAAAATGGGAATTGCTTTCTTCGGATTTACAGTATGCTGGGGAACTTCGTTTACAGGATCCAGATGCTTCGTTGGCAGATTTATGCAAGAAGTTTCCAGTTCCGATCAATCGTTCTACCTTATCACGGCGGTTTGCCAAGATCTGTAAAATTGCAAAGGAAGAATTATGAGTAATCTTGATTTTGTACACCTGCATCTGCATACGCCTTTCAGCTTGCTGGATGGTGCCTGTCGGATTGATTTGCTTGTAAAGCGCGTCAAAGAATTGGGTATGACCGCTTGTGCTATTACCGATCATGGCAACATGTTCGGCGTGATACAGTTTTATGAAGCGTGCATATCCGAGGGCATAAAACCGATTATTGGATGTGAGGTATATGTTAGCAGGCCAGAAACAGACGGTTCTTATCGAAATGATGAGGAACATTTGGTGCTGTTGTGCCAGAATTTGATTGGTTATCATAATTTAATAAAGCTGACTTCTTTGGGATATAAACGGCAGACCAGTGTGCACCCTGTTGTTACAATGGAAGAGATAGCACAATATGCAGAAGGTCTGATCGCACTTTCTGGATGTGAGCAGGGCAGAGTGGTGCGTTTGCTGCTGCAGAAAAATTTTGAAGGTGCAAAACAGGTGGCGTTAAATTTGGCATCTATCTTTTCACGCGGCAGATTTTATCTGGAAATATTTGACCACAATGAGTCGCACAGCAATAGCCTAAAACTGCAACTGATGCGTTTGTCTCAAGAAACCGGAATTGAACTTGCAGCAGCTAATGATGTGCATTTCATCGATCCGAGTGATGTGCAGGATCATGAAATTCTACGCGGAATTGCCGATCCGAACCATAAATCCGAGGATATCTGCGGTGGTGAGTATTATCTGAAATCCCCAGAGGAGATGCAAAGGCGGATGGTGAATTGTCCGAATGCAATTTTCAATACAGCTCGGATTGCCGGGATGTGCAATCTGCGGTTGGAGTTTGGAAAACGGCTGCTTCCTGAATTTCATAAAGATGGGGTGCAGGACAATGTGGCATATCTGCGTTATCGTGCATTTAAGGGATTTAACCGCCGATATCCAAATGCAACTGAGGAAGACAAGCAGCGGCTTTTATATGAGCTTTCGGTCATTGAGCAGATGGGATTTGTGGATTACTTCCTGATTGTAGCGGATTTTATTGGGTATGCCAGAAAATACGATATTCCGGTTGGGCCAGGGCGTGGTTCGGGTGCAGGTAGTTTAACTGCTTACTGTATTGGCATAACGGAGATTGATCCACTGGAATATGGATTGCTGTTTGAGCGTTTTCTGAATCCGGAGCGTGTCAGTATGCCGGATTTCGATGTGGATTTCTGCTATGAACGCAGAGGCGAAGTGCTCGATTATATTTGTCAAAAATACGGGAAAGATCATGTGGCACAGATTGTGACATTCGGTACGCTGGCGGCGAAGGCAAGTGTGCGGGATGTAGGCAGAGCGATGCACATCGACCCGAATCTGTGTGGTGAGGTGGCAAAACTGATTCCGGGTGGTTCGAAGATGACACTGGATAAGGCACTTTCCGAAAATAAGCAACTTACAGAAATGTATCAATCAAACGAGAATGTCAAACAGCTGCTGGATGCTTGCAAACGAATTGAAGGGCTTCCAAGGCATACCGCGACCCATGCGGCTGGTGTGGTTATCACTCCAAAAGCAGTGGATGAATATGTTCCGCTGGCGCAGAATGACGGTGTGATGGTTACGCAGTATAATATGACCGAATTGGAGCAGCTGGGACTTTTGAAAATTGATTTTCTGGGACTGCGTACTTTAACGGTGCTACATGATTGTGAAGCTGCGGTAAAAGCATATATGCCAGAATTTTCGCTGCGCTCGATTCCGCTTAATGAATCATCGGTTTATGAAATGCTTTCCTGTGGAGAAACAGAAGGTGTATTCCAACTGGAAAGTGATGGTATCCGCCGCGTACTTTGTCAAATGCAGCCGAAATGCCTGAAAGATATTATAGCGGTGATTGCGTTGTATCGTCCGGGTCCGATGGATTCGATTCCAGATTATATTGCACGCAGCAAAGATCCGCAGAAGGTGGCGTATCTGCACCCGACATTGAAACCGATTTTAGAGGAAACCTATGGATGTATTGTATATCAAGAGCAGGTAATGCAGATTTGCAGAGAGCTTGCTGGGTATTCCTATGGGCATGCGGATATTGTGCGCCGTGCGATGGCCAAGAAGAAAGCGGATGTGATGGAAACTGAACGGGAATCCTTCCTTTCCGGTTGTGAACAGCGTGGCATTGAACGGAACATTGCAGGGCAGATTTTTGATCAGATGGTATCGTTTGCTTCATATGCGTTTAATAAATCCCATGCGGCTGCATATGCATACTTGACTTATCAAACAGCTTATTGCAGACGTTTTTTTCCTGCGCAGTTTTTTGCAGCACAGATGAGTGCATTCAGCGAAAATACGAATAAAATTGCAGGTTATATAGATGTTTGCCATCGAATGGGAATCTCGGTTTATCCGCCAGATATCAATTTGGCAAGAGCGAATTTTACTGTTCAGAATGGAGCGATTTTATTTGGGATGCGCGCTGTCAAGGGTGTCGGAAAAGTATTGGCAGACAAAATTACCGCTGAACGCGAATTAAATGGAAATTATACTTCGTTTCCTGATTTTGTCAAGCGAATGACAGCAAAGGAATGTGGTAAAAATGCGGTTGCCTCTCTGATTTCAGTCGGAGCATTTGACCAGTTTGTTGCACATAACCGCAATGAAATGCTCGGTATTTGTGATGACATGATCAATTTTTATCATCAAAGTAGCAGAAGTGAAATTACCGGACAACTTTCTTTATTTGGCGAGCAGGAATCTGCTGGTGGAATTGAATGGATTTCAAAGACACCGCCGGATCATCTGCAAAAGTTGGAGATGGAGAAAAAAGCGGTTGGATTTTATCTTTCGGGACATCCGCTGGATGAAGCAGCAGCAGGAGAAAAGCCAGCCAACTATCAGAGAATCAGGGAAATGTTACAGGCGGAATCCTGGCAGGTAGGGAATACGGTTACAACTTTGGTAGTGTTAGATTCTATTCAAGTTACCCGTACCAAAAAAGGGGATAAGATGGCATTCGGTACCTTTTCGGATCAGGAAGAAAGCATGGATTTTGTGTTGTTTTCAGGTGCGTTTGCCAAGTTTGAGGATAAGATTGTACGCGGTGTTCCTTTGTTTGCGGAAGGAATTGTACGGGTTAGTGATAATGGCCGAAAGCAGTTTGTCATCAATGCACTGATTTCTCCTGCGCAGCTGCGTGAATTTGATTTGCGCATGGCAGAGCCGGTTTCCACTTTATCGAAATCGCCACACAATATTTATATCAAAGTAAAGTCGAAGCATGATCTGCGTATTCCAGTTCTGGTTTCATTATTTAGCGCACATTCTGGAAAGGATGAAGTATGCCTATTTTCGGAGGATACAGGACAGTATTTATATTGGAAACAACATCAGATTTCATTCGACAAAATATTGTCGAATCAGCTAAAAAAGCTATTTGGAAATGCGGAAGTTGTGGATAAAATAAGAAAAAAGGAATAAATCTGTTGACATAAAGGTTATTTTGCGGTAAAATCAGAATGATAATATTTGCGATGATTATGATATATCACAAATATAATAATAACCAATGAGCTGTTGTAAAAGATAAATTTCACAACAGAATTTATTTTATGTGGATGATAATGACAGCCGGCTGCAAAGCGTTGGTGGAGATATGGAGGATCATACAATGAGTGAAGAACAGAAAGTGATTGGTGTATTGACCAGCGGCGGTGACGCACCTGGCATGAACGCTGCAATTCGTGCGGTTGTTCGTACCGGTATCCAGAGAGGATATAAAATGGTCGGCGTTATTCATGGCTATCAGGGGTTGATTGATGGTGAGTTTATTGATCTTGGTATCCGTGATGTTTCTGATATTATTCAGCGTGGTGGTACAATGCTCGGAACAGCACGCTGCAAAGAATTCCGTGATGATGCAGGTATTGAAAAAGGTAAGGCAAAATGCATTGAGAAAAACATGGTTGGCTTAGTTGTACTCGGCGGTGACGGTTCGTTCCGCGGTGCTTCTGACTTATCCAGAAAAGGTATTCAGTGTATTGGTGTGCCGTGTACCATTGATAATGATATTGCATGTACCGATTATACCATTGGTTATGATACCGCAATGAACACCGTTGTTGAGATGGTAGATAAACTGCGTGACACTACCATGTCCCACGAGAGATGTGCAGTTGTTGAGGTTATGGGTCGTCATGCTGGACATATCGCACTCAACTGTTCTGTTGCATGTGGCGCTACCGGTGTTTTAATTGAAGAAAAAATCGAGGACGAGCGTAATAATCTGGACGCTGTTGTTGCTAAGATTAACAAAGCAAAAGAAAATGGCAAACGCTTCTTTGTTGTTATTGTTGCAGAGGGTGTTGGCAATACTGCATTTGCAAAACCGATGAAAGGTTTGAAAGATGCATCTTTTGAAGGCAGAAAGATGGATACTGAGGCAATTGCTGAGTATATTGAGAAACATACTGGTGCTGAATCCAGAGCTACCATTTTAGGTCATGTACAGCGTGGTGGTAGACCGTCGCTGCGTGACAGAGTTGTTGCAAGCGAAATGGGTCATCATGCAGTTGAACTAATTGCAGCAGGCAAATCTGATAGAGTTGTTGCACGCAAAGAGGGCAAGATCGTGGATTATGATATTCAGGAAGCATTGAAGCTGGAAAAAACCATTTCCGCAGACCTGTATCAGGTTATGGATGACACTTCTTTCTGATTGGTTTATAATCGCTTAAAACAGGATATTTTGTGAAATTATAGCGCTTTTCGGGGAAGGGACTTGACACCTATTTCGAAAAGCGTTATTATATTTCTAAAACCTGATACTTAGGGATAGAGGAGAATTTGCATGGAAGGAATTCAAACAACAACGCTGTGTGATGGCGTTCGCTTTCATACGATATCAGATAGTCGCTTCAAACGCAACCGTATCACCATTACATTTTTGACGGAACTTTCGAATGAAAATGTGTCAGATAATGCAATGCTGTTCGGACTGTTGAAAAACGGAACAAGACTGACGCCGTCTCTTACTGAAATTGGTAAAAAGCTTGCAGCTTTATATGGTGCAGGATTGTCAGATGCCGTTTCCAAATTCGGAAGCTGTCAGCTTTTGAGCTTGGGCTGCGGCGGTATGGCTGACCGGTATGCTTTGGATGGGGAACAGATTTCAAAGGAACTGGCAGAACTTTTGTGTGAGGTGGCTTTTGACCCGTATTTAGAGGAAAACGGCTATTTCTGTGAAGCCTATACCGAGCTTGAGAAAAATCGTATGCTGGATGATATCCGTTCGGTGATCAATGATAAGCGTGGATATGCGTTAAGTCGTACCAGCCAACTGGTTGCAAGAGGAAAAAATTTCGGTATCCCGCGTCTGGGTACGCTGGAAACGGCTGCAAAGATTACGCCGCAGAGTCAAAAAGCCGCATACGATGCACTGTTGAAAACGGCACAGATTGAGATTCTGTGTATTGGAAACGGTGATTTTGATGCGGTAAAGGATACATTTGCCACGGCACTTGCCAATATGCGCCGCGAATATCTGCCGGTTGTCAAAAATGAGATTCTACAGCGCGTGGATGAAGTACAGCGTGTTTCGGAGCAAATGGCGATATCACAGGCTAAAATGGTGATGGCATTTAGTGTTGGAACCCATGAAACCGACCCGCTGATTCCGGCTATTCGCTTGATGAATGCAATGCTTGGTGGAACTGTTACTTCCAAGTTGTTTGTGCATGTACGAGAAGAAAAAAGTCTTTGCTATTATTGTGCCTCCCGTTATGATCGCTTAAAGAGTCTTTTGCTGATTGATTCTGGTGTGCAGCAACAGAATATTGATGTGGCATATGATGCGATTCTGGAACAGGTCGAAGCAATGAAGCAGGGTAATTTTACCGACGAGGAGATGGATCAGGCAAGACTGGCTATGATCAATTCCTATCGTGCTGTTTCTGACAGTCCGTTTTCGCTGGAAAACTGGTATCTGGGTCAGTTGCTGTCCGAGCGGATGTTTACACCAGCCCAGGAAATCGAGCATTTAAAAGCAGTTACCCGTGAGCAGATCATAGAAGCGGCAAATCGTATGCAGTTGGATACAGTTTATCGTTTGGAGTGTGAGCCGGGTATGAATGCTGTCAATGAGGAAGAATTTGAGGAGGATGAAGAAGAATGAGTATGGAAAAGAAAATCGTTCGCAGCGAGCGTCTGAATGAGTCCTATTCGGTTTATACCCATTCTTCTGGTTTAACCGTTATGATGTATCCAATGCCAGAATTCTCCACCGCCTATGCGATGTTTGGCACCAAATATGGCTCGATTGATACTATGTTTAAAAAAGAGAGTGACGAGCAGTTTATTACTGTGCCAGAGGGAATTGCGCATTATCTGGAGCATAAGCTTTTTGAAAGTGAAGATGGCGATGCTTTTTCGCTGTTTGCAAAAACCGGTGCATCTGCAAATGCGTTTACCACCTTTGATAAGACATGCTATCTGTTTTCTACGACGCAGAATTTTGAGGAATCGTTGGACGCACTGATGGAGTTTGTGCAGCACCCATATTTCACAAAAGAGAATGTGGAGAAGGAACAGGGAATCATTGCGCAGGAAATCAAAATGTATGAGGACAACCCGTCCTGGCGTGTATATTTTAACCTACTGCGTGGCTTATATCATAATCATTCGGTGCATACCGAGATTGCTGGAACGGTGGAAAGCATTTCCAGAATCAATGCAGATCTTTTATATGCATGCTATCATACTTTCTATAATTTAAATAACATGGCGATTTCGATTGCTGGAAACTTCAATGAAGAAAAAGCGGTTGAGATTATCGAAAACGCTTTGTTGCCGTGTGAAAAGGTTACCGTAGAGCGCAGCATGCCGTATGAGCCGGATACCGTTGTACAACATGAGGTTCGACAGAAAATGGCGGTCGCTATGCCGCTGTTCTACTGTGCATGGAAAGAAAAGCCGGTTGAGGAAGAAATGCTTCCGGTGGTTTCGATGCAGTATGATATTCTGCTTGATATCATCGCAGGTGATTGCAGTCCGCTTTACAGCAGCCTGTATAATGAGGGGTTGATTGATGCAGGTTTTGACAGTGAATCGTTTATGGGACGAGGATATGCTGCTTGCATCTTCGGCGGAAGCTCCAAAGACCCAAAACGAGTACAGCAGCTTTTGATAGAGGAAATTGCGCGCTATAAGGAAGAAGGAATTGACGAAGAAAGTTTTGAGCGCGCAAAAAAATCGATATACGGTGCTGTGGTTGGTTCGTTTGATTCGGCAGACGAGATTGCATCTACCATGCTATCAGCTTATTTCTGCGCGGGAAGCAGTGCATATGTGGAACTGGACACGATTTCACAGATGACCAAGGCTGATGTCGAAACCCTGCTGCGCAGCGGGTTTAACCCAGAACACATCACCTTATCGGTGGTAGAACCGATGTAAGAAAGGGGAAATTATGGAACGTACAGTGGAATTCCCTGGTTTGGGATTGGAATTTACCTTTAAGAATGGATTTTATATCGGTGACTTTTTTATTGCATGGTATGGTGTGCTAATTGCCACCGGTCTATTGCTGGCAGTTCTTTACGCATACAAGCATTTTCGGAAATACGGCGTGGATGAGGATAAAGCTTTTAATGTTATTATATGCGGCATCATCGGCGGTATTTTAGGTGCACGAATTTATTATGTTGCATTCTCGTGGGAAAATTATGGATTTGATTTTTCCAGTTTTTCCGCATTTTGGGACAGTGTTTACCATATTTTTGCCACATGGGAAGGCGGTATGGCAATCTACGGTGGATTGATTGGTGCGTTGGTTTGCGGATTGATTGCATCTCGGTTCTGGAAACTGAACATTCTGGGACTGTTGGATCTCACCGGTATCGGATTCTTAATTGGCCAAGGCATTGGACGCTGGGGCAATTTTATCAATGTTGAGGCGTTTGGCAGCAATACAAAGATGCCGTGGGGTATGACCGGTGAAATGGTGGTCAATTATCTGTCGGTACATCAGGCAGAATTTGCGGCTGCTGGTATTACCGTTGATCCAAATGTTCCAGTGCATCCGTGCTTTTTATATGAATCCATCTGGTGCTTGATTGGATTTTTGCTGCTGCACTTCTATTCCAAACACCGCAGATTTGACGGTGAGCTGTTTATTATGTATATCGGATGGAATGGACTGGGTAGAGTCTGGATTGAGGCATTGCGCACCGATAGCCTGATGTTTGGGTCAATTCGTGTTTCCCAGCTGCTGGCACTACTGATGTTCATCGGCGCACTGGCTGTTTGGATTGGTGTACATGTTAAAATCCGCAGCATGCACGACCCAAATTATCTGAAACTGTATGCGCAGACGGATGAGTGGAAAAATTTTCTTGTTGCAAAAGCCAATCAGGAAAAGGTTCAGCAGTCTGAAAAAGAGAAAAAGCTTGCTCATATCAATGCAATTCGCAAAGAAAAGCAGGAGGAAGATGAACATGAGGATTGATGGAAAAACAATTTCCATGCAGGTTAAAGAAAGGGTTAGAATGCAGGTGGAAGCACTGAAAGAAAAAGGCGTTCATCCAGCTTTAACTGTCGTTTTGGTTGGAGAGGAACCAGCATCCTGCGTATATGTGCGCAATAAGGTGAAAGCCTGCGAAGTCTGCGGCATCATTTCCGAGGAAATCAGAATGTCTGTTGATACCACACAGGAGGAATTGCTGGCAGTGGTGAACCGATTGAATGCCGATGATTCGGTTCATGGCATTCTGGTACAGCTTCCTTTGCCGAAGCAGATCGATGAAACTGCTATAATCCGTGCAATTTGTCCGGAGAAGGATGTGGATGCATTTCATCCAGTCAATGTCGGTAGAATTATGATTGGTGATTACGATTTTCTGCCATGTACGCCAGCAGGCTGTATGGAACTGATTCATTCCACTGGCATAGATGTATCTGGAAAGCATGCCGTTATAGTTGGCAGAAGCAATATTGTCGGCAAACCGATGGCAATGCTGCTGCTGCACGAGAATGCAACAGTCACCATCTGCCATTCTAAAACCGTGAACCTCAAAGAAGAATGCCGCAAAGCGGATATTCTGGTGGCTGCGGTAGGCAGAGAAAATGTCATTACAGCTGATATGGTAAAACCAGGAGCGGTTGTCATTGATGTCGGCATGAATCGCAATGCAGCAGGAAAGTTGTGCGGCGATGTGGATTATGCAGGGGTATCAGAGATTGCAGGTGCTATCACGCCTGTTCCGGGCGGTGTTGGTCCGATGACTATTGCGATGCTGATGCAGAACACTGCTAAGGCGGCAGAAAAACAGAATTTATAAAAGTTTATGGACTGTGGAGAAAGTGATTTCTCCGCAGTTTTTTATTTTTTAAGGAATACAGGATACCGATTTTAGGTGATACAGTGTGCGTTGTTGCAATCGTTATTTTAACTTTTATTGATTCCTTAAGAAAATGAAAAATGCCAGCTGTGATTTCATGGCAGATAGTCTTATTTTGCGAATGGAGATTAAATTTTGTAAATTTACTTGACAATTCTGGAAAAAAGTAGTATTCTAAATAAAAGATAATTGAAATGCGTTAGACAGGGTGGGAGATTTTCTCCTGCGGATTGTTTGAAGCGAATGTAGAGAGCGGCCGGTTGGTGAAAGGCGGTTTCGCAGAATAATCACGCATCCCCCTTTAGCAGGCTGCTGAAAAGATGTAGTAAGCAGTTCCGGGTTTTCCCGTTATAGAAAGCGAATATTGATTGATATTCAAAAAAAGTGGACGAAGGATTTCGTCAACAAGAGTGGTACCGTGGAAGCAGTCGGCTTTCATCTCTTAAATTTTCAGGAGATGGAGGCTTTATTTTTTATCATCAGAATGTTTAGACGATCTGCCAAAACTTGCAGGCCATCTGAATCATATATAAAGGACAACGGCCCTTTTTATCTGGATACCCCGATAAAAGAGGATGAATCAAAACAATGCGGTCTGGCCGATCGGATACCCCGGCGGCAGCGAACATTTGCCTTGTCACAGGAATATACTTCAGTTTTACAGGAGGTTTTATTTATGTTATTAAAAGGCGCAGATATTATTATGGAATGCTTGTTGGAACAAGGGGTAAATACCGTATTTGGGTATCCGGGCGGAGCAGTATTGAACATATATGATGCATTGTATTGTTATTCTGATAAAATTCAGCATATCCGTACCGCACATGAACAAGGCGCAGCACACGCTGCTGACGGCTATGCAAGAGCGACCGGAAAGGTTGGCGTGTGTATTGCCACTTCTGGACCGGGAGCGACCAATTTGGTTACTGGTATCGCAACTGCATTTATGGATTCTATTCCGGTTGTTGCTATCACTGGTAATGTCAATCGTGACCTGCTTGGCAAACAGAGCTTTCAAGAGGTAGACATTAAGGAAATCGTTGCTCCGGTTACTAAAAAATCATATATTGTAACGGATATTGAGGATCTGGCTCCGACCATTCGAGAAGCTTTTCGGATTGCACAATCTGGTCGTAAAGGCCCGGTGTTGATTGATGTTCCGAAAGATATTACCGCAATTTCCTGTGAATATACCTATGAGAAACCAAAAGAAGATGTGTCGGAAGATCAGGTAAATGAGGATGAACTGAAAAAAGTCGCAGTGAAACTGATGGAAGCCAAACGCCCAATGATTTACTGTGGCGGTGGTGTGATTGCGTCGGATGCATATGATGAAATCAGAGAACTTGCTGAGATTTTAGATGCACCGGTATCCTGCTCGTTGATGTGTATGGGTGGTTATAATCAGTATGATCCGCGCTATATCGGCATGACTGGTATGCACGGAACCAAGACTTCTTCGTATGCGGTTTCTAACTGTGATTTGCTGCTTGCGATAGGCACTCGTTTTTCAGATCGTGTTACTTGTGATACTGCTACTTTTGCAACTGACTGCACCATTGTGCAGATTGATATCGATACCAAAGAGCAGGATAAAAATATTCGAGTTAGTCATTTCTTAAACGGTACAGTGAAAGGTGTTTGCCAAAAGCTGCTGTCGTATTTAACAAAACAGAGTCATCCGGAATGGATGTCTATCATGTACAAAATGATGGAGGAATATCCGGTATCTCAGAAAATCGAACACGAAAGCGGTATGGTGACGCCACAGGCTATTATGGGAGAAATCCAGCGTCAAACCGACTGTGACTGCATTATTACAACCGAGGTCGGTCAGCATCAGATGTGGGCAGCACAGTTTTTCCGTTATCGTTATCCGAGACAGTTTTTAACTTCTGGCGGTTTGGGAACCATGGGCTATGGTTTGGGTGCTGCAATCGGAGCGCAGATGGGATGTCCGGATAAACCGGTCATCAACATTGCAGGAGATGGTTCTTTTCACATGAACTGTAACGAACTTTCCACCATGGCACACTATAATATTCCGGTCATTGAAATTGTATTCAACAATCAGGTTTTGGGAATGGTCAGACAGTGGCAGAAATTGTTCTACGGCAGAAGATTTTCCCACACGGATATTCAGCAGACAACTAATATTGAAAAACTCGGTGAAGCATTTGGTGTCAAGGCAATGACCATTGCGCAGGTTTCCGATATTGTTCCGGTTTTGAAAGAGGCACTTGCTCATAAAGGTCCAACCCTGATTAACTGTTTGATTAACAAAGATTTGAATGTATTGCCGATGGTAAAAGCAGGTGCGCCGGTTTCCGACCCAATGCTTACCATTGAATAACAGATAAAAATGGTGAGGAAAGGAATGTATGATTTATGTTAACGCTGGATAAAGTATATCAGGCAGCTCATGTGTTAAAAAAGGTTGCAAAGGTTACTGAGGTAATCGAAGCACCGAAAATCAATCCGGAGGCACAGGTTTACTTAAAAACAGAGAATCTTCAGGTAACGGGTTCGTTTAAATTAAGAGGCGCATATTACAAGATTTCCACTTTAAGTGATGAAGAAAAACAGCGTGGCGTTATTGCCTGCTCTGCAGGTAACCATGCACAGGGCGTTGCATTGGCTGCAAGAGAAAGCGGAATCCCGGCAGTCATCTGTCTGCCGGAAACTGCCCCGATTTCAAAAGTGCAGGCAACCAAAAGTTATGGTGCGCAGGTTGTTTTGGTAAAAGGTGTCTATGATGATGCCTATGAGGAGGCACTGCGTTTACAGAAAGAGAAAGGTTATACCTTTGTACATCCCTACGATGATGAGAAGGTAATTGCTGGTCAGGGTACCATCGGTCTGGAACTTTTGGATCAGATTCCGGATCTGGATGCGGTTGTTGTTCCGATTGGTGGAGGCGGTCTTATTTCCGGCATCGCGTTTGCCATCAAGCAACTGAATCCAGACTGTAAGGTCTATGGTGTGCAGGCGGCTGGTGCGCCAAGTATGTTTAATTCGCATCACGGCCATAAAATTGAAACACTGTCAAGCGTGTTCACCATTGCAGACGGTATTGCGGTCAAAACCCCGGGTAAAATTACCTTTGACTGTGTGGAAAAATATGTCGATGACATCGTAACCGTTACGGATGATGAGATTTCAACCGCAATCCTTTCGCTGATCGAGCATCAGAAATTAATTGCTGAGGGTGCGGGTGCAGTTTCGGTTGCAGCGGTTATGTTTAATAAAGTGGATGTCAAGGGTAAAAAAGTGGCTTGCGTGGTATCTGGTGGTAATATTGATGTTACTATTTTATCCAAGGTTATTTCCCGTGGTTTGCAGAGAAGCGGCAGAAGTGCCGACCTAACCATTGAACTGCATGACAGACCAGGTGAGTTAAGAGGTGTTTCCAAAATCGTTGCGGATATGGGTGCCAATGTCGTATCGGTACACCATGACAGAACCGATGTGGATGGCGCAGTATCTGGCTGCTACTTGAAAATTCGAATGGAAACTCGTGATCATAATCATGTACAGCAGATCCGTGAAGCATTGAAATCCAACGGCTTCAAGGTGATTGACTGATAAATTATTTTAAGGAGAGTATCATGGAAAAAATTCATACCAATCATGCACCAGAAGCGATTGGTCCATATTCCCAGGCTGTAAAGGTAGGTAATCTGCTTTTTACATCTGGTCAGATTGCGATTGATCCAGCTACTGGCAACATCGTGGAAGGTGGTATTGCTGAGCAGACCGAGCGTATCATGAAAAATTTAACCGCAGTTGTGGAAGCAGCGGGTGGGAAAATGGAAAGCATCGTGAAAACTACCTGCTTCTTAGCAGATATGGCTGATTTTGGTGTATTCAATGAAGTATACGCAAAATTCATTACGGAGAAACCGGCGCGCTCCTGCGTTGCTGTAAAAACACTGCCGAAAAATGTATTGGCTGAGGTTGAGGTTATCTGCGAATTATAATTTTGAGAGTGGCTGCTCGATAACAGCCAGAAGGAGTAAAAAATGCGTGCAATTATTACCGTTGTAGGAAAAGATACCATTGGCATTCTGTCAAAAGTGAGTACTATGTGTGCTGAACAGGGTGCAAACATCATTGATGTTACCCAGACTGTTATGCAGGATATGTTTGTTATGGTTATGATGGTAGATATTTCTACTATGACCGCTGATATCGGTACGCTTCGTGACAAAATGGATATTATGGCAGCAAATGCAAACCTGAAAATCCATGTAATGCATGAGGATATTTTTAATTCGATGCACAAAATCTAAGATGCGGCAGTAGGAAAGGACGAGTACATGTTAAATATTAAAGATATTATGGAAACGGTTGAGATGATCGACAAGGAGAATCTTGATGTTCGTACCATTACAATGGGCATTTCTCTGTTGGACTGCATCGACCCGGATATTGATCGTGCATGCCAGAAGGTGTATGATAAAATTACTACCAAGGCTAAAGATCTTGTCAAGGTCGGTTGCGATATAGAGCGAGAATATGGCATTCCGATTGTCAATAAACGCATTTCGGTCACCCCAATTGCAATGCTGGCAGCTGCCTGCCCGAATGAAGATCCAGTAAAATTTGCGCTGACACTGGAAAAAGCTGCATGCGCAGTTGGCGTTAACTTTTTAGGTGGTTACTCTGCTTTGGTGCAGAAAGGATTCTCTGCTGGTGATATAGCATTGATTAAATCCATCCCACAAGCATTAGCACAGACGGATCATATCTGTTCTTCTGTCAACATTGGTTCCACCAAGGCGGGTATCAATCTGGATGCATGCCGCATGATGGGCGAGATTGTGAAGGAAGCAGCTGAGCTGACCAAAGATCGTGACTGCATTGGTGCGGCAAAACTGGTTGTATTCTGCAACGCACCGGAGGACAACCCATTTATGGCAGGCGCGTTCCATGGTGTTGGCGAGGCGGATTGTGTTATCAATGTTGGTGTTTCGGGTCCAGGCGTTGTGGCGTCTGCATTGCACAAAGCACCAGATGCTGATATTGCACAGCTGGCTGATATTATCAAGAAAACTGCATTCAAAGTTACCCGTATGGGTCAGATGGTTGGCACCATTGCTTCTGAGCGTCTGGGTGTTCCATTTGGTATTGTAGACCTGTCTTTAGCACCGACTCCGGCTGTTGGCGACTCGGTTGCCTACATTTTGGAGGAAATGGGCTTAGAGCAGTGTGGCTGCTGCGGTACAACTGCAACACTTGCTATGCTGAACGATGCTGTTAAAAAAGGTGGTGTTATGGCTTCTTCTCGTGTCGGTGGTTTATCCGGCGCATTTATTCCGGTTTCCGAGGATGCTGGCATGATTGCAGCTGCAAGAAGTGGCGCGCTGTCCTTAAATAAATTAGAGGCTATGACAGCGGTTTGCTCGGTTGGTCTAGATATGATTGTTGTTCCAGGTGATACCACTGCCGAGGTAATCTCTGCCATGATTGCAGATGAGGCTGCAATTGGTATGATTAACACCAAAACCACCGCTGTCCGTGTCATTCCGGCAATCGGATTGCAGGTCGGTGATGAACTGAATTTCGGTGGATTGCTTGGTTCCGGCCCGGTTATGCCGATTTCTACGCTGTCCCCTGCGAAATTTATTCATCGTGGCGGTCAGATTCCGGCTCCGATTCAGGCACTGAAAAACTAATGGTAAGGCGTGCAGGACATTGTTTCCGGTACGCCTCTTTTTTTATTTTTATATTGTTTACAAATTAGTCATATCTATAAGTTTAAGCTAAAAAAGTTATATGATAGGATAAACTTATATATTTATGAATATGCAGAAAAAACGACTGAAAATGATATGGAAAGGTAGATGACTATGTTTGTAAAGAGAGCAGCTGCGATGCTGCTTGCATTGGTTTTATTTGTTGTTCCGCTTGCTGGTTGTTCCCAAAAAACAAGTACGGCTGGAAAAATGCACTATGATCTGGCAGCTGAACCGGTGAATTTAGATCCGCAGAGTGCGTCGGATCTGGCTTCCATGACGGTAATCAACCAGATTTTTGAAGGATTGTTCATATTGGATCAGGCAGGTGAGCCAATACCGGCAGCAGCAGAAAGCTATACGGTTTCATCCAATGGTCTGACATATGATATTTTAATCCAGGAAAATTTAACCTGGCAAGATGGCAGTGTGCTAGATGCACAGGATTATGCATTCGGCTTGCAGCGTGTACTGCTTCCTGATACGCAGTCACCGCATGCGTCACAGTTTTATGGCATCAAAAATGCAAAGAAATATCATCAGCGAGAATGTGATTTTTCAGCAGTGGGGATTCAGGCAGACGGTCTTCATTTAACTATTACTTTAGAGCAACCGGATGAGCATTTTTTAAATCTACTTACCCTGACTGCTACCATGCCATGTGATGAGAAATTTTTTAACAAAACCAAAGGAAAATATGGATTGGAAGCGGATGTTACGCTGGCAAATGGTGCATTTTATTTACAGACTTGGTCGCATAATGAGTATCTGAAACTGACCAAAAATGAAAAATATCGGAACGCAGATAACACAAAAATTTCTGGTGTTACGATGTGGACCAATAATACAGAAAACAGAGAACAGACTTTCTGGCAGGATAGAACACAATGTTGCTATGTGTCGGGGGAAAGCTACGCATCCCATAATACTGAGAAGCATACGGCTGATCCAATTTCCAATACTATCTATGGTATCGTATTCAACCAGAATTCTGCGGCTATGAAGAATACATATATTCGTAAAGCAATGGCAGGTTTGTTTGATCGCAGCAGCTATGCTTCTGATCTGCCTGAATATTTGACAGCAACGAATAGAGTTTTTGCTTCGGACTGCGCAGTCAATTCCAAGCCATATTTTTCCATGGTGACGGAAGATATGAAATGGCAAGTATCAGCGAAACAGGCGCAGGCATGGTATCAGAAGGGGCTTGAGCAGTTGGGGGTAAATGCTTTAACAGGACTGAAACTGATTGTCTTGGAAGATGAATCAGTTCCCAACGGGGATTATTTTTTACAGCTTTCCCAAGTATATCAGAAGTATCTGGATTTGTATATTGGAATTGAGCGTTTGCCGAAAGAAAAATATGATGCAGCGATTAAAGAAGGGGCATATGATCTGGCAATTTTACCAATTGTATCAGAAGATCTTTCTCCAATCAGCATGTTGGAGGATTTCCTATCCGGTCCTTATGCCTGTGGGGATGCAAAATTTCAAAAATTGTATCATCAGTTGCAAAAGACTTCCACTCTCGATACCATTACGCTTTTGCAGCAGGCAGAGCGGCTTCTATTGGAAGATGGATGGTTTATCCCGATGTATGAAGCTTCACAGTATTTTGTTTCTGGACGCGATGTTGCAGGTGTGATCTATAATCCGCATACCGGTCTGGTTTCATTTCGTGATGCGCAGTATCTTGTTGATTGATAATGAAAAGGATGTAAGATAATATGGGATTTTTAAAGTTGATTTTTTGTGGCGCAGTGGTAGGTGTGGCCAATATTATTCCGGGTGTTTCGGGTGGTACTATGGCGGTTGTACTGAATATCTATGATAAGATGATTGAAGCTGTTAGCGGCATCGGAAAGCATTTCTGGAAAAGCATCAAATACCTGCTGCCAATTGCACTTGGTGCAGGTGTGGGAATTATTGGACTTTCTAAAGTCATTGAATACTTGCTGGGAAAACAATATATGGCAGTTAATTTTTTCTTTATAGGTGTTGTCATTGGCAGTGTTCCACTTTTGTGGGGTAAGATGATATATACGGATGAGGCAAAAACACAGAAAGTTGCCATGAAGGCATCGCATATTGTCAGTGGTCTCATTCCATTTCTGATGATGGTTGTAATGGCAGTCGGTATGGTCTTAGTTGGCGATGGCAGCAGTGATGTGACCATCACTAGCCTGAATTTTTCCAATAGTCTGGTTTTATTTTTCTCGTTGATGCTTGCGGCATTCTGCATGATTATTCCAGGACTTTCAGGTAGTTTTGTTATGGTGTTGGTTGGCGTTTATCCAAGCATTATCGGCGCATTGAGTAATATGAATATCCCGATTTTGATTCCAGCGGCATTGGGAGCAATTATCGGCATTCTGTTGGGTGCTAAAATCATTGATAAAGTGATTCAGAAATTTCCCAATCATAGCTTCTTCGGCATTATGGGATTTGTCATTGGAAGTATTCCGGTTCTTCTTTGCAAGATCGGTCAGGCAGGCGCATATAGGGGCGGATGGACGATCATTATGTCGGTTATTGTATTGTTTTGTGGTGCGGCACTTTCTTATTATGGAGCAAAACTGGGAGAGAAAACCAAATAGACGATGTCTTGAAAGAATGGCGGATTTATGATATAATATAAAATACAGATTTATAAATCAGAAAGTGAGAAATCAAATGCAGCAGACAGAATTTCATGTTGGCGATCGGTTGAAGATGAAAAAAACACACCCATGCGGTTCGAATGTGTTTGAGCTGTTGCGTGTTGGAATGGACTTTAAGATTCGCTGTGAGAAATGCGGCCATGAAATCATGGTTCCGCGCAGTAAAATTGTGAAAAATATCAAGTCGGTGCTTCCAAAGACCGAACAAGGAGAATAATCTTATATGATTGAAAAACTCAAAATGATGGCGGCGCACTATGATGAGGTTGCAATGTTGCTGACCGATCCGACGATTATTTCGGATAGTTCTCGGTATGCGGCGTTGATGAAAGAATATAAAAATCTAACCCCAATTGTGGAAGCGGTGCATCGTTATGAAGCCGCGGCAGCTGAGGAGGAGGAAGCAAAGGAATTGCTGGCAGAATCGGGGCTAGATGCTGAGCTTTCTGAGATGGCAAATGAGCAGCTGAAAGAAAGCCGCGCACAGCTAGAAGAATTACAGAAAGAGATTCAGATTCTGTTGCTGCCGAAGGATGAGAATGACGATAAAAGTGTAATTGTGGAAATTCGCGGTGGTGCGGGTGGTGAAGAATCCGCTTTGTTTGCACATTCCTTATTCCGTATGTATTCGATGTATGCTGCTAAAAACGGCTGGAAGGTAGAAATTTTGAGTGCCAATGAAACGGAACTTGGCGGAATGAAAGAGGTGTCTTTCTCCGTGGAAGGCGCGTCGGTCTATTCCAAATTAAAATTTGAATCTGGAGTTCATCGTGTACAGCGTGTACCAGAAACTGAATCACAGGGCAGAGTGCACACTTCCACAGCTACCGTTGCAGTGCTGCCGGAGGTAGATGAGGTTTCAATTGAAATCAATCCGGATGACCTTGAGTTTGATACCTATCGTTCGTCTGGTGCAGGCGGTCAACATGTCAATAAAACGGAGTCTGCTATTCGAATCACCCATAAGCCGACGGGTATTGTTGTGGCATGTCAGGAAGAACGAAGCCAGTTCAAAAATCGTGATAAAGCGATGGCGATGCTGCGAAGCAAATTATATGATGAGGCACAGCGCAAACGGAATGAGGCGATTGCATCCGATCGCAAAGCGCAGGTTGGAACGGGTGATCGCTCGGAGCGTATTCGAACCTACAACTATCCGCAGAGCCGCCTGACGGATCATCGAATCGGATTCACTGCGTATCGTCTGGAAGATTTCTTAAACGGTGATTTGGATGAATTGATTGAAGCACTGTTGACAGCTGATCAGGCACTCAAGCTTGCAGCACAGCAGGAAAACGCTTGAAATCAGCTTTGAAAGAAAGAAGCGAATTAAGATTATGATAACAACAATTTATCAGCCGATACCGGAAAATATTGCATTGGTCGGCAAGCGGTTAGCAGAAGGCGATGTGGTTGGGATTCCAACGGAAACGGTTTATGGTCTTGCCGCCGATGCATGGAACGATGAAGCGGTACGCCGTATCTTTTCGGTAAAAGGTAGACCACAGGACAATCCGCTGATTGTGCATATTAGTGCATTTGATCAGATGAAGCCACTCGTAAAAGAAATCACACCACTTGCAAGGAAGCTTGCTAATGCGTTTTGGCCAGGGCCTTTAACGATTGTGCAACCCAAGAACGATGCGTTTTGTTCATCTGTGACAGCGGGACTGGATACGGTGGCAATCCGCATGCCATCTCACCCAGTTGCAAGAGCGATTATCGAGGCAGCTGGAACGCCGCTTGCGGCACCGAGTGCAAATATTTCGGGTATCCCGAGTCCGACAACAGCTGATCATGTATATGATGACTTAAACGCGCGAATTGCTTGTATTATGGATGGTGGCGAATGTGAAGTTGGTGTAGAATCTACAGTTGTCAGTGTAGATGGTGACAGTTTAACATTGCTTCGTCCGGGTGGCATTACATTGGAACAGCTGAAAAGTGTGTGCGAAGATGTATCGGTTGCAAAAGGTGTGCTGGAGCATCTTTCGGATAACGAAAAGGTACTTTCGCCGGGCATGAAATACCGCCACTATGCCCCGAAGGTTCCGGTAATTATTTTGGATGGCAGTTTTGAACAGTTTGTCGCATATGTCCATGAGCAGGCCAAGTTGCATGATGTAGGTGCAATGGTATTTTCCGGAGAGGGAGAAAAACTGCGTGTTCCGGTACTGGAATATGGTGCATCCAATAGCGGAAAAAGCGAAGCAACCGGCTTGTTTTCAGCGTTGCGCAGGGTAGATTCTTTGAATAAAGAGGTCATTTATGCGCGAATGCCGGCAAAAGACGGGGTCGGTTTTGCGGTATATAACCGCCTGCTTCGCGCAGCTGCATTTCATGTTGTAGATTTAAATGCGCCGAAAAAAATAAGAGTAATTGGGCTGACCGGTCAGACGGGAGCAGGAAAAAGCACCGTTTGTGAAAAATTGCAGGATTACGGATATTATCATATCAACTGTGATAAACTTGCAAGAACTGTGGTTGAGAAAGGCTCTGATACTTTGGCTGCTTTGGTGGACGCATTTGGTGAGGATATTTTGCTGGATGACGGTGGTTTGAATCGCAGAGCGTTGGGCACATTGGTCTTTACAGATCCGCTGGCATTACAAGCACTTAATGCCATTACCCATCCGGCAATTGTGAAGTTGATTGAATCAGAGATTATTTATGCATCTGGGTTTGGCTGCTTTGGTGCGATTGTGGATGCACCGACTTTATTTGAAAGCGGTGCAGATCGGCTCTGTGATACGGTGTTAAGTGTGGTGGCAGAGAACTCATTGCGGACAAACCGCATTATGGAGCGGGATGGACTGACACAGGCTGAGGCAGAGCATAGAGTATCCGCACAGCATGATGAGCAGTTTTATAAAGATCATAGTGGTGCGGTTATTTATAATAACGGTAGCAAAGAGGATTTGATTCAAGCAGCTTGGCAAATCTTAAAACAGCAGCAATTGCTGCCGGAGGATATGGAGTGAGTCGAATCAAGTGGAAAAAAGTTGGGATTGGATGTGGCATAACATTCCTGATTTTACTGGTGATTGCGTTTGCTGTTGGTGCGATATTGGTACAATACGGCAAGGAGCAAATAGATAAAGTGCAGCGTGAAAGCTATGCCATGCCGTATCAGGATACAGTTATATTATATTGTGAAGCGTACGATGTTGATCCGCTTTTTATTTATGCGATGATGAAGCAGGAGAGCGGATTTCAACCGAATGCGGTGTCAATAGATGATGCCAGAGGACTTTTACAGCTAACTGAGCCGACTTATGACTGGGTGAAATTCAAATTGAAGGCACAGGGGGAACAAAATCTCGGTGAGAATGGTACCTTTGATGATATGTTTGACCCTGAAACCAACATTCGCTATGCCGTATGGCTGACAGCGTATCTGTTTGAGCAGTTCGGGAATACTGAAACGGTGTTAACCGCTTATCATGCCGGTTTGAATATTACCAAAGAATGGCTAAAAACGCCGGAATATTCGGCGGATGGTATTACTTTACAGGCAATTCCTTACGATGATACTCGATATCATGTCAATAAGGTGATGGGGTACTATGAAAAGTATCAGGAACTTTACAGTGAGGAATTATCATAAATAATAAAACATGGAGGATAAATAAATGGAAGAATTAAAAGATCTGAAAGCGCGTCTGGCGATGAATCGTGACGGCGGTGCCGTTAAACTCAACGCTGAGCAGAAAAAAGAAGCATTTGCTTTTGCAGAAGGCTACAAGAAATTCTTAGATGCAGCAAAAACCGAGCGTGAAGCTGTTTCCACTGCTATTGAGATGGCAAAAGAGAGAGGTTTTGTTGAGTTTATTCCGGGAAATAAATATGTTCCGGGTGATAAAGTATACTATAATAATCGCGGAAAAGCATTGATCTTATGTGTCATGGGTAATGACCCGTTGACCAAAGGTGTAAGCATCATGGCTGCACATGTTGACTCTCCGCGTTTGGATTTAAAACCGAATCCGTTATATGAAGATGGTAAAATTGCGCTGTTTAAAACACATTATTACGGCGGTATTCGAAAATATCAGTGGCCAAGCATTCCGCTGGCACTGCATGGCGTTATCGTTCGTGCTGATGGCAGCAAACTGACCATATCCATCGGTGAAAATCCGGAAGATCCGGTATTCTATGTAACCGATCTTCTGCCGCATTTGGGTGCAGAGCAGAGCAAACGCTCCCTGGCTGACGGTATTCGCGGTGAGGAATTGAATGTAGTTGTCGGTTCTTTACCATACGAAGGTGATTTAACCGGTGCAGATTCTATTAAAATGAACATCTTAAAGCTGTTGAACGAGCAGTATGGTTTAGTTGAATCGGATTTCTTATCTGCTGAACTGGAAGTTGTTCCGGCAGATAAAGCAAGAGATGTCGGTTTTGACCGCAGCTTAATCGCGGCACACGGTCAGGACGATAGAGTATGCGGCTACACTGCAATGATGGCAACTTTGGATATGGAAGAAATCCCGACGAAGACTTGTGTTACTATTTTGTGTGACAAAGAGGAGATCGGTTCGGAAGGCAACACTGGTTTCCAGAGCTCCTATTTACCGTATTTCATTGATGATCTGGCTGAGCCGTACGGCATTAAGGGCAGAAAAGTATTAAGCGCATCCCAGTGCTTATCTGCTGATGTTGGTGCTGCATTTGACCCAACTTTTGCTTCTGTATATGATCCGAAAAACTCCTGCTATATCAACGGTGGTGTGTGCATTGTAAAATACACCGGCGCACGCGGCAAGAGTGGTTCCAACGATGCTTCTGCGGAGTATATGGGTTATATCCGTCGTATGTTGGATGAAAATGAGGTTGTATGGCAGTTCGGCGAACTGGGTGCTGTTGACGCAGGTGGCGGCGGTACCGTTGCATGCTATATTGCAAACATGGATGTCGATACCGTGGATCTGGGTGTTCCGGTGCTGACCATGCACGCTCCGCTGGAGTTAACCTCCAAGATCGATGTTTTCTGCACCTACAAAGCATTCTATACCTTTGCAATGCGCAAAGCTGATTTTAACAAGCTGTAAGATTTTGGCGCGGTTTTCATTTGAGGATCGCGCCGTTTTTCATGGAGGGGACAGGATGAAAGCAGTCATTCAACGGGTGGAGCAGGCGGCCTGCTATGTAGATGGCAACATAACCGGTCATATAAAAAACGGATATCTGGTTTTGCTTGGTGTAATGAAAGGTGATACTAGAGCACAGGCAGATTTGCTTGCAAAGAAAATAGCAGGTTTAAGGATTTTTACCGATGACGCTGACAAGATGAATCTAGATTTATGTGATGTAAATGGTGGTATTCTATTGGTGTCAAATTTTACTTTGGGTGCGGATCTGACCAAGAGCGGCAGAAGGCCGTCTTTCTCGGATGCAGCACCGCCTGCTGAAGCTGAACCGTTGTATGAATATATGGCGGTCAAGCTGCGCGAATGTGGTGTGCAGCAGGTAGAAACTGGCATTTTTGGTGCAGATATGAAGATTTCGATGATTGCTGATGGACCGGTGACGCTGGTTGCCGAGTACAAGGCATAAGGAGTAATGCGATGAAGATTCAGACTATGCCGCTTGGAATGTTTGGTGCAAACTGTTATCTGCTGACCGATTCACAGAACAATCTGGTGCTGATTGATCCAGCGGATTCCAAACCAATTCTAAAACAGATGGAAAAAGAGGGACTTACCTTAAAAGCTATTCTGTTGACCCATGGACATTTTGATCATATCTGGGGCGTTAAGGCATTGCAGGAAAAGACTGGATGCGATGTCATTTGCCATGAAGCGGATCTTGAACTGCTTCATGCGCCGAGTCTTGCTGCTGGTGCGTTCGGATTGCTGTCCTGTCCGCCATGTGATGCAAACATTGTTGTTAAGGATGGTGACAGTTATACAGCTGGTGAGATGTGGTTTGATTTTTTGCATACGCCTGGCCATTCCAAAGGCTCTATAGTGATTGTCACTCAAGATATATTATTTACCGGTGATACTGTGTTTGCGGGCAGTGTCGGAAGAACTGATTTGTATGGCGGCGACAGTGCGGTGTTGATAGAGTCAATAAAAAAAATAGCTGCTCTGAATGATGATAAAGCAGTGTATCCGGGACACGGGAAAGCTACCACATTGGAGAATGAAAGGCGGTGCAATCCGTATTTTATCCGGGCTGCCAAAAAAGAGGTTTCGTATGACGATTTATTTTAACGGACATGATTATAAATATGAACTGGAAGCGGTTATCAAGCTGTTTGTACCCTGTCGTACATTTGATATGCGGTACAATGAGCCATGCGCCGAATCGGAATATATTTTTACAGAGAAGAAAATGCATGGCGAAAATGCCATTCTAACCGTAGATATTCGGCTGCTTGATGAGAGTTTTATCCAGTCCATGACAGTTATGGATCAGGATAATAATTGTGAAATGACCTTTGCAGTTATGTTGTATAACGGTCTTTCCAAAATTTTTGACTGCTATCCAGAATGGGGAGTGTTGACTGGCATCCGTCCAGTGGCATTGATGGAGCGTCTGCGTAAAGAGGGCAAGAGTGACGAAGAAATCACAAAATATCTGATGGAGGACTGCTTGGTCTCCCAACAGAAGGTTGATCTTGGTTTTTCCATTTTGAAAAATCAGCAGGAAATCACTGCAAATAACCATTTGAATGATTACAGTTTATATATCGGCATTCCATTCTGTCCAAGTAGATGCAGTTACTGTTCCTTTGTTTCTCATTCGATTGAAACACCAAAAGCAAGAAAACTGATTCAGCCATATGTTGATCTGTTGGTGCAAGAGATTGAGGAAGCTTCCAAATCTGCCAAAGAAATGGGCTTGAATCTGCGCACCGTCTATATTGGCGGCGGTACACCAACGGCTGTTTCAGCTGAACAGTTAAAGCAGATTACCGATGCGGTGCAGAAATATTTCCATCCACAGGAGGAATATACCATCGAGGCAGGCCGTGCCGATTCCATCACGCGTGCGAAGTTAGAGGTTATCAAAAATTCTGGATGTACCCGTATTTCGGTCAATCCGCAGACCTTCTCTGATACCGTGCTTCAAGCAATCGGCAGAAAGCATACCGCACAGGATGCAATCGACTGCTATAAAATGGCATGTGAGATGGGATTTGATAACATCAATATGGACTTTATTGCTGGTCTACCGAGCGATACGGTGGAATCCTTCTCAAATACCATCGACACGGCGATTGCCTTGAATCCGACCAATATTACGATTCATACCTTATCCTTAAAGCGTTCTTCTACTTTATATCAGGAAGTGCGGAATAAGGAACTTCGCAAGCACGAGATCACACCAGCAGCACAGATGGTAAAATATGCGCAGGAGAATTTATTAAAAGCTGGTTATCAGCCATACTACCTCTACCGCCAAAAAAATATGTTGGACAACCTTGAGAATGTCGGATATGCAAAACCGGGGTTCTATAATGCGTACAATATCTATATTATGGAAGAGGTACATTCAATTCTGGCTCTGGGTGCAGGCGGTGTCAGCAAGCTGGTATTTCCAGGCGGCAGAATTGAGCGTTCCTTTAATTTCAAGTATCCGTATGAATACATTGATCGTTTTGATGAGGTATTGCAGAGAAAACGAGATTTGATTCCGCTCTGGAAAGAGGGAATCCGGGCAGAGGAGGATTGTTTATGAATCTTCAGACAGTTGCAGAAAATCTACGCAAAAACAAGATGGAAGCTTATGTGGTTTCCGACCGAAAAGCAGCATATGATAAGGTAAAAGAACTGCTGCATATTGGTGATGTGGTATCGGTTGGTGGGTCGCTGACACTGGATGAATGTGGTATTTTATCACTGCTGCGCAATGGAGATTACACCTTTTTAGATCGTTATGAGCAGGGACTATCCCGCGAGCAGATTAGCGAAATTTATCGTAAAAGCTTTTTGGCTGATTGTTATTTATGCAGCAGCAATGCCGTGACCGAAGATGGTGTGTTGTACAATGTGGACGGCAATTCTAATCGTGTTACAGCAATCGGATATGGTCCAAAATCGGTAATTTTGGTGGTCGGTAAAAACAAGATTGTCAAAGATTTGGATGAGGCGATTTATCGTGTGAAAACGATTGCTGCACCAATAAATGCCAAACGCTTAAACTGTGCAACGCCATGTGCAAAGATTGGACACTGCATTTCGCTGGATACCTGTGAACACCCGGAAATGACCGACGGCTGTCATACCAGCGGCCGAGTTTGCTGCAATTATTTGATTAGTGCACAGCAGCGTCACGAAGGGCGTGTTAAAGTGATTCTGGTGGACGAAGACTTGGGCTTGTAATAGACGATTTGAATTTTTAAGATAAAAATTGTTGGAAATACTTGCAATCAGTGTAAAAGTGCGGTATAATAGTAGAGTAAAGAAGTCTGATTATATTAGACTGAAACATTTAGGAGGAATTTTAAAATGGCTTTAGTATCTGCAAAAGAAATGCTTGTAAAAGCACACGAAGGCAAATATGCTGTTGGTCAGTTCAACATTAACAACTTAGAGTGGACCAAAGCAATTCTTCAGACCGCTGAAGAGTTACAGTCTCCGGTTATCTTAGGTGTATCCGAGGGTGCTGGTAAATATATGTGTGGCTTCAACACCATCGTAGGCATGGTTAATGGTATGTTAGAGACCCTGAACATCACTGTTCCGGTTGCTCTGCACTTAGACCACGGTTCCTATGAAGGCGCTAAATCTGCAATCAATGCTGGCTTCTCTTCTATCATGTTCGATGGTTCTCACTATCCGATCGAAGAAAACATCGCTAAAACCACTGAGCTGGTTCACGCTGCTGGTGTTTTAGGCCTGTCCTTAGAGGCTGAGGTTGGTGCTATTGGCGGTGAGGAAGACGGCGTTGTTGGTAACGGCGAAGTCGCTGATCCGAAAGAGTGCAAAATGATCGCTGAGTTAGGCGTTGATATGCTGGCTGCTGGCATTGGCAACATCCACGGCAAATATCCGGAGAACTGGGCTGGCTTACGTTTTGATGTTCTGGCTGACATTCAGGCTGCTTGCGGTGACAAACCGCTGGTTCTGCACGGTGGTACTGGTATCCCGGCTGACATGATCAAAAAAGCTATCTCTCTGGGTGTTTCCAAAATCAATGTTAACACCGAGTGCCAGCTGGCATTCCAGGAAGCTACCCGTGCTTACATCGAAGCAGGTAAAGATCAGCAGGGCAAAGGCTTTGACCCGAGAAAATTACTGGCTCCGGGTGCAGAAGCTATCAAAGCTACCGTTAAAGAGAAAATGGAACTGTTTGGTTCTGTTGGCAAAGCTTAATTTTGACGGCTTTATATTAGAGTGTGACGCTCTCATCCATTTGGGTGAGGGCGTTCTTTTATTTAAAGAACATAAAAAGCGCTGTCACATTGCATGATAGCGCTCAAATGATTGGTATTATTCAATGATAATGACATATGGGTCAAATGCGTGTTCTTCCAGCGGCAGAACAGACAGATCCGGGTCTTTTTCCAGTTTTTCAGCGGAGAGACCTTCTTCCAGCCATAAGGTATAGCCATACTGACAGAAGCCGGATAAATCCATCTTGAAATTGGTTTCCCAAGTGTTATTCATAACCCAGGAGTAGACAGGACGCTGATTGTTTTCTGGTTTGTTATCACATAGCTGAATCGGGTGATGAATCATCTCCCCCATGTAGAGAAGCGGTACATCCTGGGTGGAGATCATAACACTGCCTTCCGGTGCGGTATAGCTGATGCCGTTGTCCGACATATAGTATTCCATACAAGTTCCCGGCAGCTGGTCGATGCCCGGACGGAATGCCTCGGTACCTTTTTTAATCCAGGTCTGGGAATTGTTTACATTCAGGCTCAGTGGCAGGAAGATACTTTCAATGTCGGTGGATAGGGTCTTTCCAATTTCTAACCAGAAGTCAACACGCGGAATTTCTTCGTAGAATTTTACGATAACATCCGAATGGATGGTTCCCGGTAGGGTAAAGCGGAATCGCAGCTGCGTGAATACAGGTCCACGCTGTTCCAGAACAACTTCATCTAAATGACCGACTGAGCGAATTGCATGTGTGCCACGGATATTTCTACCAAGCTGGCGGCGTTCATCTCCAGTGATTGCCTCGGTAACCTCATGAATTGGGGTAAAGAACGGAACTTCACCTTTGCCAAGCATTTCTGTGCTGGTGCGTTTATCAATAAAGGAAGTGATGCCAACATGTGGACGGTAGCAGAGTTTGAAGAACGGGTTTTCATACGCATATGGCAGTTTATAGGTGTCTGGATCGTAATTGTTGATGATATCCTTGATGCTTTCCGCACCAACATAGCATTGACGAGAGTTGAATCCTTGGCGTTTGGGGTGAATCTCGGTAAAAGTGTAGTATTTGTCGGTGTTGGCTTTGAAATCATCAACAAAGGAGATCAGTTTTCCGCGTGGATGCGGAGAAATTTGGCTTGGAATCAGCTGACCATTTTCATTGCGGATTTCAACCGCTTCCAGCTGACCGTTTTCAATGTAGTATTCAACCTTTGCTTTGCCGTCGAGATTGCTGCGGTTGCAGACTTTGATTTTACCGTTGGTACTGTAATAGCGCAAGGTGTCACCCAAGCCTTTGGAAATTTTCGCCAGCATGGTGGATGCTGCTTCGTGTGCTTTGGATGCATAGCTGTTATTGCGGGCATCCATGTTTAATACCATGGTATCATACGGATTGGAGATGGTGGAGGAATGTCCCCAGGTGTGTTCAGCATACAGAAGCATATTATCCTGTGCCATGCGTGCCAGAGCTGGATAATGTTCTTCCATTTTCGGATCCAGGCGTTTGCAAAGGTAATAACGCTGCTGCGCCTCGCGATAATGTTTGACTGCATACGGGGTCGTGCCAACACCGTTTGCCCACCAGTCGGTTAGATCACCGTGATATACTGGAACATCGGTTAATTTATCTTTGATTTCGGCGTATAGTTCCTGTAAGGAAACCATACGGATGGTAACTTCATCGCCATACAGCTCGTTAAAGCCTTCTATAGTATGCAAAATCTCAGTTTCAGGCGGTGCATTATCGCTGAATACGCCGGATACCGAAACCGGAATAAAGTCATATGGATAGCCCTGGCTTTCACAAGAGTCAATATATGCGGTCATCGTGTTGTGCAGGTTTTCAACCGGGTCAGTCGGCAGGGAAGTCTGCCCGAAATAGGTGCCATGCATATAGTAGATAGCACGGTTCGGCTTGATACCCAGAGCGTTGCCGATGTTGTAATGCTCACCGTTCCATACCAGCAGGCGTTTACCAGCTTTGTTTTCCCAGAAGAAAGCATTCTGGTTCTGGAACAACGGATACATGCCGTGATGGCAATGAATATTTGCATATAAGAATTCAACACCGTTATCAATCATGGCATCACGGCAACCCATTGAAATACCGTTGATGTCAACAAACATGGCAGTGCGCATATCGACGCCATTTTCAGCAAAATATTTGCTCCATTCGCCGATTCGCTGTTTACAGACTGGTGCATCCAGAAGATCGTTGAAGTTTAAATAGTTTGCGGAAAGGCCAAGTTTATTTTCTTTGGCAAGCGAGAAAAATTGTTGTTTTTGTTCTTCGGAAGCAGTTTTAAAGAATTCTTCTACACAGAATAAAGTTTCACAGTTCCAACGAAAATTTTTATTTTCCTCTTTTTTCATCAATTCTAGAGCAGTTTCGATATAGTTAACCTGATTTACAATAACGCGCTCCTGCAAATCGGTATAACCGATATCGGTGTGGGAGTGGTGAATGACATAAACAGTCTTAATTTGATTCCCCATATTATATTCTCCTTTTGGTTGCTGCCGTTTGGCGACAAAACCTATTATATTTGATTTCAGTATAGCACAGGAAAAAAGAATTGTCAATACAAATAGGTGGCTATTGTTTAACGATTCTTGCCTTATATCTGTGTTGATTACGCAAAGGCTTTCCAGAAAAATACTTGACTTTTCCTTTGAAAAAGATTACAATAATAAATAAGACCGATTGCGGAATAAAGCCTTATTTAAAGGAAAAACCGTTAATTGACAGGAGGATATTATGTTAAGAACTGAAATCGCCGCTTTATATGCGGATGCAGAGCTTTACGCAGGCAAGTCTGTTACTGTCTGCGGTTGGGTAAAAACCCTTCGCTCTTCCAAAGCACTCGGATTTATTGAATGTAACGACGGCAGCTGCTTTAAGAATTTGCAGATTGTTTTTGAAGATAATAAATTGAATAATTTCAAAGATGTTACCCATTACAATGTAGGCAGTGCCATCATTGTCACCGGTGTTGTTGTTATGACCCCGGATGCAAAACAGCCGTTTGAGATTCACGCAGAGGAGATTGCACTCGAAGGTGCGTCCACGCCGGATTATCCGCTTCAGAAAAAACGCCATACAATGGAATACCTGCGCACTATTGCGCATCTGCGTCCGAGAACCAATACCTTCTCTGCAGCGTTCCGTGTTCGTTCTGCTGCTGCTTATGCAATCCATAGCTTCTTCCAGGAGAGAGATTTCATTTATGCGCATACTCCATTGATTACTACCAGTGACTGTGAGGGTGCAGGTGAGATGTTTAGAGTGACCACACTTGACCCGAAAAATCCGCCACTGACCGAGGAGGGGGCAGTGGATTATACACAGGATTTCTTTGGAAAATCTGCAAGCTTAACCGTATCCGGCCAGCTTCAGGCGGAGTGTATGGCAATGGCTTTTGGCAAGGTTTACACCTTTGGTCCGACCTTCCGTGCGGAGAAATCCTACACCGCTCGCCATGCAGCTGAATTCTGGATGATTGAGCCGGAAATCGCTTTTGCTGACCTGAACGATGATATGGAATTGGCAAAAGATATGATTCAGTATGTTATTAAATATGTATTGAAACGCTGCCCAGATGATTTGCAGTTTTTCAACCAGTTCTTTGATAAAGGTTTAATTGAGCGCCTTACCGCGCTGGCAGATGCAGAATTTGCAAAAGTTTCCTACACTGATGCCATCAAACTGTTAGATGAAAGCGGAAAAGAATTTGAATATCCGGTTAGCTGGGGATGCGATTTACAGACCGAACATGAGCGTTACCTTACCGAGGAAGTATTCAAAAAACCGGTATTTGTTACCGATTATCCGAAGGAAATCAAAGCATTCTATATGCGCTTAAATGACGATGGTAAGACCGTTGCAGCTATGGATATGCTGGTTCCGGGTATCGGTGAGATTATCGGCGGTAGCCAGCGTGAGGAGCGTTTGGATGTCTTAGAGCAGAGAATCATTGAAACTGGTATGCAGCCAGAGGATTACGATTGGTACTGTGATTTGCGTAAATATGGTGGTACCCATCATGCGGGCTTTGGCTTGGGCTTTGAGCGTCTGATCATGTATTTAACTGGTATTCCAAATATCCGCGATGTACTGCCGTTCCCAAGAACCACAGGCAGCGCAGAATATTGATTTTGCATTTATATCAGTTGTCATAAAGGGGGATTTTAAGATGAGCAGTAAATTTCCGGTAGCCATTCAGGTCTACTCTGTTCGAGAAGATGCAGAGAAGGATTTTTATGGAACTTTAAAACGGATTAAAGAAATGGGTTATGACGGTGTCGAGTTTGCAGGTCTTTACGGTCACAAGCCAGAGGAAGTCAAAAATATGTGCGAAGAAATTGGTCTGGTACCATTATCTGCACATGTTCCATTGGATGAGATGTTAGCAGATCCGAGAAAAGTATTAGCGGATTATAAGGTAATTGGATGTAATTATATCGCAATCCCGTATTTGAACGAGGAATATCGTCCAGGTCACGAGAAATTTGACGAAGTGATTGCTGCTGCCAAAGAAATCGGCAAGATTGGTAAAGAGCTTGGCATTCAGCTGTTGTATCATAACCACGATTTTGAGTTTGTAAAAGTTGATGGAAAATATGCGCTGGATATGCTATATGATACGGTTGAACCAGATTATTTGCAGACGGAACTGGATGTATGCTGGGTAAATGTCGGTGGTGAAAATCCGGCTGACTATATCCGCAAATACACCGGTCGCGCTCCGGTTGTTCACTTAAAAGACTTCATCATGCCGGGCAAAAAACCAGCCAAAATGTATGATTTGATTGGTATTGATGATGATACCGAGGTTGCTGCGGATGAAAAATTCGAGTTCAGACCAGTAGGCTACGGTTGTCAGAATTTCCCGGAAATTTTGGATGCCTCTAAAGATGCAGGTGCTACTTGGGTTGTCGTCGAGCAGGATATGCCGTCGATGGACAAGACTCCGTTGGAATGTGCAAAGATGAGCATTGATTATCTCAAAAGCATTATGAAATGAATTTTTTAATATAAAAAGCAGGGTGCAGATTTTATCTGTACCCTGTTTCGTGTTTGAAAACTTATTCGAGTCGATTGATTAGAAACCGATAGAAATCTTCTGCATATTCTGATTGTGGCAGGCGTTCATGCAGTTCGATAATCAATTCTCGCTGACAATCCGGATTGGAGATTCGCAGTAGTGTGATATTTTCGTTTTTTAGTGTTCCCCAGGAGTATTTTGGCCAGAATGCAACACCATTTCCGGTGCTGATAATATTTTGTACGGCATTCGGAGAGTCAGATTCAAACAAGATTTTGGGATAAAATCCTGCTTTTGCACAGAATTTATTGCAGATGACACCGAACAATCTTGAGTCTGAAAGCATCACAAAACCTTCGTTGCGTACCATTTTTAAGTCAATGGATTTTAAGGCTGCGTAGGGGGAATTCTGTGGTACTGCGAGATAGATTTGTTCTTTCTTGACACAGCGTTTGACAGCTGTACTGTTTGGCATATTGGATTTTCCGTTGGTCGTGATCACCATATCCGAATCATGTTTTTCTTTGTTTTGCTCAAAATCAAAGATGACATCCGGGTGCAGTTTGCGATAGTCCACAATGGCGTGGATGACTAGAGCGGATGCAGCAAAAATATTCAGCTTAACTGTTTTGCGCATCTGGATTTTTATCTGCTCCAACTCCTGCGGAAGCCGATCTATTTCAGGCAGAAGAGTATCCAGCCGCCTTTTGAGATGGGTCCCGTATTCGGTCAGAACAATATTTCGTCCTTTTTTTGAAAATAGTTTGACGCCGAATTCTTCTTCCAATGATTTGATGGCTTGTGTTAAAGCTGGCTGTGCAATGTTAATAGATTCGGCCGCTTTGGTGACATGTTGTAATTGTGCAACTGTATAAAAATATCGTAATTTATATAATTCTATGTCGAATCACCTCGATTCATAATTATTTGTGATGAATTCTATCATAATTATATATTTTACTTTTCCTTTTGTCAAGAGTATAATATGAATAAAAAGTTAAGGAGGAATTTTGTCATGCAGCAAATCTGTGAATCCATTATGTTAATCTGTTTTGGTATTTCTTGGCCGATCTCTGTTTACAAGAGCTTTACTTCCAAATCCACCAAAGGTAAAAGCGTTGTATTTATCTTCGCAATTATCTTCGGTTACATCGCTGGTATCACCGGTAAAATCGTAGGAGATCAGATCAACTATGTGCTGGTTTTATACTGCCTCAACTTGTTATTTGTAATTGTAGACCTGGTTCTGTATTTCATTAACAAGAAAAACGAGAATAAACTGGAAGCACAAAACAAACAGTAATTTATTATCTTATATAAAAAGTGGGGAAAGCACAAAAGCTCTCCTCACTTTTCTTATTTTAAATGCTGATATATTTCAGATTCCCGTTTATGACAGGTAAATAGTACAGCTTGTGAAAATTCGGGTGTGTTAGTAAGATGATGTATCAGCTGCATTGCTGTTTTGCATCGCTTATCATCATATTGAATAAAGCTATCATCCAGAAACAGCGGCAGAGACACATTGCTTGTCTGCGCCATTAGCTTGGAAATGGCAAGCCGCAAAGCCAAATATGCCTGATCGGCGGTCCCATTGGATAAAAGTTCACTGGTGGTTAGTATTGTGTTTTGTGGTTGACGAGTTTGCAAATTAAAACTGCGGTCGATGGTTACATATTCATACCTGCCACAGGTTAGCTTGGATAACAGTTTTCTGGTTTCATCACAGAGAATCACACCGAATTGCTGCTGCATTTGTGCAAAGCTGTTTTGCAGTATATCAATCGCAAGTTGCAATGCCTGATACTGGTCGTTTAGGTCATCTATTTTATGCTTTAGAATATCTATTTCGCTTTCCAACTGAGATACGCTTTTTTCATTCCGATTGGTTTGCAGGATGCCATTGTATGTGGCTGTTTGCAGTTCCAGATTCCGAATCTGTTCAAGCAGTGACAATTCTTCATCACTTTGCTGTGGTGTATACATACTTTGCAATCGAACGGAAAGCATCTGCCATTCATCATAACAGGCAATCAAATCGTCACAGAGAGATTTTGCTTGGCTAAAATCAGTCAGGCCGTAAGGTTTCAGGAAAGAGAGAATACGCGCTTTACATTCATCAGAAATATGATTTTGGTTGGATTGCAGCAGCTCCAGTGCAGATTGTGCCGTTTTCAGCTGTTGATGATGTTCGGAAAGAAGGGTTTTAGCTTGTATACTGCGTTCTTCTGCGTATTTGGTTTGTTCTTTATGGTGGCGCAGTTGTTTCTGTTGGGTATAGTAGAGAATGCAGCTGATTGCAGTTAAAAGAATAGCTACAATACAAAGAAAAGCGGCGGCAGTGATGAAATGCGTGAAAAATGTGACAGCAGCACCAAGCAGTAGGAGGATACTGCCTCCAATCAGAAACAGTGGCAGCTGACGCCGCTGTTTATAGGAATAAGCTGCGAGCCGTTCTTTTTGCGCAAGAAAATCAGTCTCACACTGTTCAGCTTGACGGGTTAATGGAACCGTTGCCGTGGAAAGGCGTTGACATTCCATCTGCTGTTCCATAATAGACTGTTGCAAACGATTGTCAGATTGTTGTGCTGATAACAGTAATTGATTGATTTCCTGCTGACAGGCGGTAAATACTTTGCGTTGTGGCATAATTCCGTTTGGTGCAAGGCGTTTTTTCAAAGTCTGTTCACGCAGCTGCTGGTTTTGTGTTTGGGTTTGTAGTTGATTTTGCGCGTCCACTTGCAATTTGGAAAGCTGTTCTTTCAGTAATTTGATTTGATTTAGCGTATTTTCTCGGGATCGATCTGTCTGGTAACGCTGGTCTTCATATTGTTTTGCTTGCTGTAATTCGCCTTGCAGTTTTGCAAGTTGCTCCTGTTTTTGTATCAGTAGACCCTGGGTTTTAGACTTGTTCTGAATCTGCTTTGCCGCATTTGCCAGATGTTCTTCCACTGCTGAAACCGAGATGGACTCAGTGCCAGTGGACACCAAATTCTGTAACTTCTGTCGCATTTCCTCACTGCCTTTTTCGCCGGAAATGCTGCCAATGGTTCCAACATAGCAGCTGCGAATAAAGGAATCCTCGTTCATTTGTAGAAAAATTTCACCCGGTTCATCTGCCGCAGATACGGTTTTTCCAGTGGAAAGATTGGTGATTGTGATGCAATCAGAACGGCGTGTTTTTCCGAAATTCCGGTCTAATTGATAAATATTTCCTTTTGTTTCGAATATCAAGCTGCCGCCCATTTTTTCACCAGATAGAGGTGTGCTTTGTTTGCGGAGTTTGGAATCTCCACCATAGAGCATCATGCGAATAAAATGCATAATGGTTGTTTTTCCAGTTTCATTAGCTCCGTAAAACAGCTTGAAATCTTGTTCAAACGAAATGTTTACACCAGATAATCCTGCAAAATGTCGGATAGCAATGGATTTAATCCGCATCGATATTTACCTCCTGATAAAAAGCCTGTGAACCATAAAGCTTTGCGAGCTGAATAAATTTTCGTTGTTTTATATCGTTGCAGTCTGCAAGGCGTTGGTTGATTTCCTGTAAAAATAATCCTTGCAGAGAATATGCAAAAGCAGGATCATTTGGGTCGGGTACCGTGATGGTTTTATTTTTGACTGAAATTTGATAAAAGGTTTTGGAAAGCAGCTGCTCTATCACTTTTGGCTGTGGGTGATAGCTTCCAGTTATTTTACCAGTTAGTGTAATTCGGCAGCAGCATTCTGCTGGTGTATCGATACAATTGACCTGTTCAAATACAGCAGAAGCCACATCTGAATCATTTTTGCAGTCTGAAATCGAAACTGTTAAAGTCAGATAATGGCGCACGCTTAGATCGTGATGAGTGAGTGTAACTGCACCGTTTTCTACCATAACTAAATTGACACCACCGCTTTCTCCGAAGCGTCTGGACTGCGGTGTACCAGGGTAAGATGCAATAGTTTTTGAGCTGCATGGCAGATTATCCGCGCTATGCACATGTCCTAGGGCAAGATAGTGCAGATTTGAATGATCAATCTGATCTATGGTCATTGGAGCATAATCGGAGTTTTGACGCATAGAATCCCCATGCAGCAAGCCAATATGAAACAGTCCGTCCTCTTTAGCTTCAAATCCATATAGTGGGGAAAGTTGTGTATGAGGGGAACCGAAGCTGCATCCATACAGTACTGAATGAAATTGCGGGAGTGGGTAAGTGGTAATTTTTCCCGGCGCAAGGATATGGACATTTTCGCTGTAACCAGCAGCATTTAATGGGGAGTTGATGCCGCAGTAATCATGATTTCCGCCACAGATATAAATTTGCGCACGGCATCGAGCCAGTTCATTCTGTACCGAGGCTATTAGCTTTTGGGATGCAAATATCGAGTCATATAAATCTCCCGCAATCAATAGCAGATGTGCGTGTTGTTGATTGGTAAAATCAATGATGCGGGTAAATGTGACAAAGCAGTCAACGGCTTTTTGACCTTCAGACGGTTCGGTTAGATGCAGATCTGCACAGTGGACGATTTTGAGCAATGGGATACCTCTTTTCAAATCAGATAAATAAAATTATGTGTTTTTAGTAAATTTTTGACATACAAAATGCAAAAGGTGTAAAAACCATATTGCTTTTTATATTACAACAGGTTATAATATGGATGGTTACAATGATATAATATGATAGTTACATTTACATGAGATTAGCCATAGGCTACATAAAGTATGGGGTGGGAAATTATGACACGCGAACAATATATTAAAGATTTAATTCGTCAGAATGGCTTGACCATCAAAGAATTTGCACAACAGATCAATATGCCGTACAGCACGCTGCTTTCTGTTATCAATCAGTCCATTGGCGGGACATCGATTGACAATTGTCTGCGAATCTGTAATGGTCTGCACATTACGCTGAATGATTTGCAGGATGTTGTGTCAGTGGTGCAGAAAGAGGAAGTTCTTCCACTTTCCGGAAAGGAAAAACGCCTGATTAAAAGTTATCGAGCAAATGAAGATTTGCAGCCGGCTGTTGATATCCTGCTTGGACTGTCTGCTAGACATCAATAAAGAGGTCCAATCGCATCGAAATTTATGCTTTTGGATGCATGATCTGGATTGATCTTTATGATTTGAGAGGAAAATATCATCTTTCCTTTACGAAAAAACAACAAATTCACCATTTGTTTTATTATATCATACATATTTGCAGGATGCAACGAAATACGCTTGACAAACAATAAAAAAATATGATATAATGAAACAAATAAAGGGGAGTAGTGTGCGGCTGTTCTCAGTCGTGGTGTGTTTCGGTCAATCTCGGGTAAACTTTTGCGGTAAGTTCCCTCGAAATGCAGCTTATCTTTTAAGTACACAAGACTTTTATTACGGTTTTACTGTAATAAAGGTCTTTTTTTCACCCCTAAAATTTACCTTTGGAGGAAAAAGAATGATTTATCTGCTCTATTTGGTTCTGGCGGCAGCGGTTGTGTTGATTTCAATCAAATGCGCTGATTATGTGGATCTGCTGGATAAAAAAACGAAACTGTCAGGTGCTTTTATTGGTGGCGTAATTTTGGCTGCGGTAACATCTCTCCCGGAACTGTTTACTTCTCTGACTGCTGTGGTTGCAGTGCAGAATGAAGGCCTGGTTCTTGGAAATATCCTGGGTTCAGATGTGTTTAACTTGACTATTTTTGGTGGTTCCATATTGTTTGCTGCAAAAGCATTCAGCAAGTCCACAGTAGGAAAATCCCATACCATCACTTTAATCTGTACTTTGGTTGTATATGCACTTCTAGCCGTTGCAGTTGTATTCGGACTTGAAGTCAGTGTATTTAACACCAGTATTTATACCATTGGAGCGTTTGTCGTATATCTGGTATCCTTAAAATTTATGTCCAGCGATGACTCCAGCAATGATGAAGCGGATCATAACCCGCTGACGGTTAAACAGATTATCATTCGTTTTGTGCTGTTATCGGTACTGCTGGTTGTTGTTTCCATTGCTATCACTTATGTTACCGACGAGATTTCGGCTCGCTTAAATCTTGGTTCTTCTCTGATCGGTGCAGTGTTTTTGGGGGTTGCAACCTCTCTGCCGGAGCTTTCTTCCAGCATTGCACTGGTGAAAAAGAAAAACTTCAATGCTATGGTCGGAAATGTCTGTGGAAGCAATGTATTCAACTTTGCAATATTGTTCTTAGCTGATCTGTGCTGTCGTCGTACTTCTCTGTTGGATGCCATGCATTATGCTGCGGTGGATATCAAACAGGCAGGTCTGATGATTATCTTTGGTGCGCTTTCTTCGTTTGTCGGTATCGTTGCGCTGCTTGCTAAGAAATACGAGGTGAAACGCAATGTTATTTACATGCTGTGTGGTGCTACAATGATTGGTTCCTATATTGCATTTTTGGTATTATCCGTATAATCTAAGGCTATTAAAAAGTCGCAGGGGATTTGATTGTCCTCTGCGGCATATTTTTTTATTATTTCCAGATGGCGCAAAACAGTTGTTTAAATGCGTTGGAGAAGGTAAGCGCATCTACATTTTCACAGGCGACAAGTGGGATGATGCATACCGTTTCGGTTTCATTGCGGCAGATGATTTTACCGAGTGAATCTCCGGCTGTAATCGGTGCGGTGACCGATTCTGGACAGTCAATTTCGGAGGTGATTTTGGAAGATTCTCCTTTATGAAGCAGAATTCCTTCCAGAAGTTTGGGGGCGATTTTGATTTGGGTCTGCATTCCGCCGATTACTGGCAGTGTTTGCGGAACATCTTCTGGCAGGGAGGGCGTATATTGTTCAAAGGATGCAAATCCGTAATCCAGCAGTGCTCTGGCATCTGCAAACCGTTCTTTTGAAGTTTTGCATCCCATCACGACAGCAATTAAAGAAAGATTGTTGCGTGTAGCAGATGCAGAAAGGCAGGAGCCTGCTTTGTCAGTGGTGCCGGTTTTCAGCCCGGTACATCCGTCATAAAATCGAACCAATTTATTGGTGTTGACCAATCCCATTTCACCATTTCGCAGGGAATCCATCCACACTGTGGTGTAATCGGTGATTTGTGGATGATTTAAAAGTTCTCTGGACATAATGGAAATATCTCGTGCAGTGGAAAGGTGTCCGTCAGCATCCAGACCGGTTGGATTTTGGAAAGTGGTATTTTTCATGCCAAGATCGGCGGCTTTCTGGTTCATCATAGTGACGAATGCAGACTCGCTTCCGCCGATAAATTCAGCAAGTGCCATCGAAGCATCATTTGCAGAGGCAATAGCACAGGCTTTGAGCATTTCGTCCACGGTAAAAGATTCCCCAACTTCCAGCCAGATTTGCGTACCACCCATAGAAGCTGCGTTTTCACTGCCGACAACTGAATCGGATAGGCGTATCTTTCCTGTATCCAGTGCCTCCATGACCAGCAGCATCGTCATGATTTTGGTGATGGAAGCAGGCGGCATCGGTTCATCAGGATTTTTTTCAAACAGTACTGTTCCAGTATTCTGATCAATTAAAATTGCGGATTTGGCACTGACTGAAACAGCATCGTTCTGCGGTGTAATCTCAGCAAAGGCAGATAATGAACTGAAAAGGATACAACACAGACTTAAAAGCAGAGAAAGCAATATTTTCGGTTTGTATGGCATGATTTATTCCTCCTGATTTTATTCTGTTAATGAAATATGCAGCTAAAAAGATTTTTATGTCCTGAAAAAACAGGCATATCCCGTATTTGTCGCACATAGGATATGTTCAGAAAGGGGTGTAAAACAATGGACATTCATCCAAACATCAGTTCATTTCAGATGCACAAGAATATTTGCGACCAGATTTTTGAACAAGCTTTTTCCTTAGATTACCTGCTTGCAGATTACCTGCCGGATATTTTTAAGATTTTAACCTGTGATATTACGCCTGCAATTTTATCCTATACCGTATCCGATGGCAGGATTTTGGCAGATCTGAGCGTGGAAATGCGTGTTTTATATCTTGTTGAACCGAAAGACGAATCTCAACAGAAGGTGGCAGTGATCACGCAGAAGCAGACCATGCAGAAACAGATGGATGTTTCTGGGGTAGATGATAGCTGCACCGTTATGATGTCGGTGCGTCCAGATTCCGTGCGTTGTCGTGTGGTAAATCCTCGCAGAATTGATTTAAAAGGTTCTGTAATGCTAAAATTAAATGTAGAGTCAGCACAGCCAGCCAATTATATCACACAGTCAGGGCAGGAACAGAATAGCTTGCAGCAAAATACAGCACAATGCCGATGTCTTTCTGGAAAAAAGGTGATGACGAAGGAAGTTACGGTTACAGAAGAAACATCTTTGCCGTACGGCACCGCACCAATGCAGCAAATTTTACTGTATCGCTGTATTCCAATGATAAATGAAGTAAAAAGCATGGGGGATAAGGCAACATGCAAAGGAGAATTGAAGGTACATGTACTATATCAAGCTGCACCAGATGAATCAGGAGAGGAAATTCAGACATTGGATTTTACTGTTCCAGTGGATGCAGTTGTGGATTGTGACGGAATTTCGGATGTGGGGCTAGATGCCTGCATGGAGTTGATTAGCTGTGAATTGAGTCTGGAAGATGCGCAGCAGAATGAGTCAGTTTCTGGACAGTATCAGCTGCGGATTATTTTGACGGCTGCACAGAATCAGGATATTACTTATGTCAGTGATTTGTATTCCACCCAATATCCAGTACAGAAGCAAACACAGATTTATCCGCTATTATCGCTTGAGGAATTTATCAGACAACGCGGAATCTGTAAAAATACCATTATGCTTTCCGAAGGACAGATGGCGCATGTTGTAGATTTGACCGGTGATGTCAAAGGGTGTTCTTTACAGAAAAATGAGGCAGGTGAGCCGATTTTAGCTGTCAGCCTGCATCTTTGCCTATTGGCTGAGGATGCTCAGGGGATGCTGTTTTGTGTGGAAAAGACCATTCCATGTGAACTATCATTGCAAGTACCTTCAGCACAAACAAATGCAGTGTCTGGCGAGGCTTATATTGTACCGCGAGTAACCATTGTATCGCAGTCATATAATATTACGGAAAGCGGAGAGCTGGAGGTTCGTACAGAATTTGAAATTTGCGGTGCATTTTGTCGCAGCAATCCGGTAGAGATGGTGTCGGGAGTGACAGCGGATGAAAACAGTCCATACCCGAAATCATCTGCGGCATTGCGTCTGTACTATGCAAAAGCTGGGGAGGATATCTGGGAAATTGCGAAGGCTTTTCGAACAGATTATGCTGCTGCCGTTACAGAAAATGATTTGAGCGGGGAAAAACTGACCGAAGATCGGATGCTGGTGATTCCGATGCCATAAGAAAAAACAAAAGCCGCAGTCTGCCCTTAAGCGGGTAGCTGCGGTTTATCAATAGCTGAATCAGCTTTTATTTTGTGTACATATCCTGATATTTTTTGACAATTTTCTGCATTGCATCCCATTTCTGCTCCATATCGTAAACCAGTTTGAACTGGGTACGGCAGCGATCCAGGTTTTGTCCTGGACGATGGGTTTTAAAATAAGTATCGCCCTGCAAATAGTCGGTTAGGAAGCGAATACCACACTCAAAGGTCATCATTTTAGCACACATCGGCAGCATTTCAATTTCTTTGGCAGTCAATGCAGAACCGGCGGTTTCCATAAAGCCTTTGGTGTAAATATCAAACAGTTCTAACGACATATTGATTTTACTTAAATCCGTTTCATCCTCTGCGCCAGTGGATGCACCGAAGCGAATGGAATCGCCGTAATCATAACCTGCCAATCCCGGCATAACGGTGTCAAGGTCGATGACGCAGATACCTTTTCCAGTATTTTCATCCAACAGAACATTGTTTAATTTGGTATCGTTATGGGTAACACGAAGCGGCAGTTCACCACGCTCAAGCATGCCAACAAGAATAGAAGCTTGCTCTTTTCGTTTCATTGCAAATTTAATTTCGGGAGCAACATACTGTGCTCTGTCCATAATGTCCGCTTCAATCGCTTTTTCGAACGTTTCAAAACGAACTTTGGTGTTATGGAAATTTTTGATACTTTCATGCAGTTTGGATGCATCAAAGCCTGCTAATTTGCGCTGGAAATTACCGAATGCAACCGCACTTGCGTAGAAATCTTCCGGTGTTTTCGCCTGTTGTAAGGTTACAGTTTCTTCGATAAAGTCATATGCACGCCAGAAACTGCCCTCAGAATCCTGATATACTGCTTTTTTGTCGTGGGTTTGGATAATGTGCAGCGTTTCGCGTTCTGGATCGCCACCTTCTTTGATAATGCAGTTACGCAGATAACTGGTGACATTTTGAATGTTTTCCATCAGCTGATATGGGTTTTTAAAAACCGAAGTATTGATGCGCTGGAAAATATAACGCTTACAGTGACCTTCTTCTGGCTGATAATGTGCTACAAAGGTATCATTGATGTGGCCGTTTCCGTATGGAAGCGCACCGACTAAAGTATATTTTGTATCAAATGCATTGGTAACTTCGCGAATCAGTTTATTGTCAATGCCCTGATGTACGCTGGACATGATAAGCATACTTCCTTTCAAATGTTGTGATGTAAGTACTATCGTAATGATGTTTTTACTCATTATAGCACAGTTACTACGATTTTACAATAGCCAAACATCAGTTTCTTTTTTTACTCTAACAAAAAACTCCGGCTTGATATAAGCCGGAGTAAAGATGTTTTTTTAATCAATCCCATAAAGAATGCGGGTATTTATCTGCTTCTTTCAATTCTTTGAGTG
>JAHHTP010000012.1 GCA_020024615.1 Oscillospiraceae bacterium | reverse complement strand
AATCAATTTGCCGCTTTTGTTGAACAAACAGAAAAGTCAAAATCAACCATCCAGCGCAGCCTTAACAAGCTGGAAACATTAAAAAAAGCATTGATGCAGGAATATTTTGAGTGAAGATTAGAGGTGAAATCGAATGTCAAGTGAACAGGATTATTTGAAAGCAAAAGAAGATATGGCTAAAGCGTTGCTTTCCTTTAGCAAATTAAACGACAGCCAAAAAATGGAGCTGTTAAATGAATTGGCACTGGCAACAACAGGTGCAACACTTTATGAAATGTTAAAATTACTGAAAAATTTTTAAATGTAAAGGAGAATATTATGGGACAGAAAACTTTTGATCGCAAACACAAAGAAGATAAGCCTGTACTTGCTATTTGCTATGATTTTGATAAAACATTATCTCCTAATGATATGCAAGCACAAGGATATATCCAGTCAGTAGGATATGACATAAAGGATTTTTGGGATGAATCTAATGGTTTGGCTGAACAAAATGATATGGACCAAAATCTTGCTTGGATGTTTACAATGAAGAAGAAAGCAGAAGGGCAAGTATTGTTTACCAGAGACGAACTTGTAAAATATGGTTCGAAAGTTAGACTTTTCCCTGGTGTGGAAGACTGGTTTAAACGAATTCGAGAGTATGGCCAGAAGCATGGAGTCATTGTTGAGCATTATATCATTTCTTCTGGACTTAAAGAAATGATTGAAGGAACTTGTGTGGCTGATGAATTCGAAAAAATTTATGCCAGTTCATTTTATTATGATGAGCATAATGTGGCAATATGGCCTGCACAAGTGATCAATTACACAAATAAAACGCAGTTTTTATTTAGAATTGAAAAAGGTGTATTAGACATTAACGATCAGGGTGTTAATGAATATTTTTCTCCGGAAAAAATCAGAGTTCCATTTCGTAATATTGTATATATTGGAGATAGCGATACAGATATACCATGTATGAAATTGGTGAATAAGAGCGGCGGTCATTCCATAGGCGTATACAATGCGGAAACTAAAGATAAAGCAAAAGTTTATAAAATGATGCGAGAAGACAGAATCAAATACTATGTTCCGGCTGATTATTCGGAAGGCTCTGAAATTGATGTTTTGCTCAAAAACATTATTGATAAGACGGAAAAGAACGAGGTACTGGAAGAGACTTATTATAAGTGTGAAAAAGAAGCCATAGATGCAGATAAAAAAAGCAATGCTGAAGATCGAGAGAAAATCAATTTGATAATTGCATTAGAAGGTAGCAGAAGTTTTGCAACGACGCACGAAGTAATTAAAGATTTAAGTGCCTACAATGAGTGGAGCGAAGATGATAAAGAAACTTTATTTTCTATTGCAATAAATAACAGTCAGGTCTTTTCTATTCTTGGGGATCGTGATGTAAAAGAATTTTACCAAAAGCTTTTATCAAAAAGTAAAATAAACTCTGAAAATGCAAAAAAAGTACAAAAAGGCTTAAATAGCTGCCAATGAGGTAACCAACCATGACCAACTTCTCGTTTCTCTCCTCAAAAATAGAATTTGCTCTCTTCTCCCCTGCCTGCATCGAAGCGGAAAAGATCTATTCCTCCGCCCCTGCCATGTGTGCTGTGGGCTGCCGCAAGGCACTGGAGCTGGCGGTGAAGTGGGTCTATTCTGCTGATACCACCATACAGATGCCCTATAAGGACAACCTGCAATCCCTCATCCATGAGCCTACCTTTCGATTTGCGGTCGATCATAACACCTGGGGCAAACTGCCCTTTATCATCAAGCTGGGCAATCTTTCGGTACATACCGAGCGCAGCGTACAGAAAAGCGATGCGCTGGCCTCCTTGCGTGCCCTGTTTGAATTTATCCAGTGGTTGGACTACTGCTATGGTTTGGAATATGTGGAGCGCACCTTTGACGAAGCGCTGATCCCCACCGAAAAAGTTGTGGTAGATACCCAAAAAATCAAGGAGCAGGAAAGCCTTCTGGATGAAAAAGAGGCGGAGATCGAGGCCCTGCGTAAGCAGGTCGAGCAGATGTCTGCCCGGTACACCGCAGAAAAAGAACAGCATAAGCAGGAGCGTACCTTCCAGCCGGAGGACCTGTCCGAGTTTCAGACCCGCAAGATCTACATTGATGTAGATATGAAGCAGATGGGCTGGAAGTTTACTGGCCCCGATGCCGATGTGCAGGAGGAATATCCGGTTGAGGGGATGGCCGGTGTCATTGGTCAAATGGGCTATTGTGACTATGTTCTATTCGGTAAGGATGGTCTACCTCTGGCTGTGGTGGAAGCAAAGCGCACCAGCAAAGACCCCAATATCGGGCGCAAACAGGCCGTTTTATATGCGGACTGCCTGGAACGCAAATTGGGACGCCGTCCCATGATGTTTACCACAAATGGCTTTGAAACCTATTTCTGGGATGACCAGAGCAGTCCGCAGCGGAAGGTCAGCGGTGTTTTCAGCAAAGATGACTTGCAGAAGCTGATGAATCGTCGGTCTGAACGGCTGGACTTGATGAACATTCCCATTGACGACAAAATCACCGACCGATACTATCAGAAAGAAGCCATACGAGCGGTGTGCGAACAGGTCAAACAGGGGTTCCGCAAGCATCTTCTGGTTATGGCCACCGGAACCGGAAAAACCAGAACCGCTTCCAGCCTGACCGATGTACTCAGCCGAGGGAAATGGGTGACCAACATCCTGTTTTTAGCGGACCGCACCGCTCTGGTCAAGCAGGCAAAGGATGATTTCAAACATTATCTGCCTGATATGTCCCTGTGCAACCTGTGCTCCAACAAGGATGACCGCAGTGCCCACATTGTGTTCTCCACCTATCCCACCATCCTAAACGCCATTGATGATACCAAATCAAAGGATGGGCGGCAGCTGTTTACCCCCGCACACTTTGACCTCATTATCATTGATGAGAGCCACCGAAGTATTTTCAAAAAATACCGGGCGATTTTTGAGTATTTCGATGCCGTGATGGTGGGCCTTACCGCTACACCCAAGACAGACGTTGACCGCAATACCTATGACTTCTTTGAGATGGAACATGGTGTTCCCACCTACGCTTATGACTATGAAACAGCCGTTTATCAAGATCATGTGTTGGTGCCCTATTATAACTATGAGGTAAAAACAAAGTTTCTCGAAGAAGGGATTACTTACGATGATCTGTCCGACGAGGACAAAGAACGGTATGAGGATGATTTCATCGAAGATGGACTGATGCCGGACTTTATCCCCTCTGAAAAACTGAACAAGTTTGTCTTTAATGAAACCACTGTGGACATTGTCTTGCAGGACTTAATGGAGCGTGGAATCAAAGTGGCCGGTGGTGATCGGCTGGGCAAAACGATTATTTTTGCACAGAATAAACGTCATGCAGAGTTTATTCTGGAACGGTTCAATAAGCTTTATCCACAGTATCACGGCACATTTGCCCAACGGGTCATCTGTAACGATGCGTATGCTCAAACCATCATAGATGATTTTAAGCAGCCGGAAAAAGAGCCTCATATCGCTGTATCGGTAGACATGATGGATACCGGAATTGATGTGCCACAGGCCGTCAATCTGGTGTTCTTCAAGAAGGTTCGTTCCAAGGCTAAATTTTGGCAGATGATTGGTCGAGGCACCCGGTTGTGCAAGGATCTTGCCTGTATCGACCAGATCGACGGTGAATATACGGATAAGCGCAGATTCCTGATCTTTGACTACTGCGGAAACTTTGAATATTTCCGGGAGCATAAAGAAGGCTATGAAGCCAGAGAGACAAAAACACTGTCGGAAAATATCTTTGGAAAACAAATCAAAATAATAGCGTCTTTACAGGAAAGCTGCTTTGCCGAGGCTGATTATCAGAGTTGGCGAAATGAGATGATGGATACCTGTCGCAAGCAGGTCATGGAGCTTCAGCCGGAGCTGATCGCCGTAAAACTGCGCATGCAATATGTGGAGAAATATAAAAAACAGGAGTCCTTTATTTCTCTCAGTGAAGGCGATAAAGGGGAGCTGCTGACACAGATCGCCCCCATTGTCCATTCGGCTGAACTGGATGAGTTTGCCAAACGGTTTGATAACTTCATGTATGGCCTGATTTTGGCCCACATCGAGCAGATGCCTGCTTTCAAGTACGCCAAAAAGCAGCTGTGCGATACTGCATCCTTGCTGGAGCGCAAGGCGAGTATTCCGCAAATTAAGGAAAAACTGCCGATTTTACATGAGATCCATACGGATGCTTTTTGGGATGCCAATGACATTTTACTCTTTGAACGGGTTCGCAAAGAGCTGCGAGGACTTGTTCGATTTTTGGATGAAGGCGGAGGAGAACAAAAGCGGATTATCACGAAACTCACCGACCCCATTATCGACCACCAGGAAGGCGTTCAGCTGGATGCAGCCTATGACTTTGAGGACTACCGCGCGAAGGTAAATCGCTATGTCAATGAACATGGGGATACCCTTGCAATTTACAAACTGACACATAATATTCCGTTATCCATGATCGATTATCAGGAGTTGGAGCGAGTGCTGACAAGTGAGCTGGGAAGCAAAGAGGACTATGAACGTGAATTTGGAGATACGCCATTTGGATTGCTGGTCCGTAAAATTGCAAAGCTGGATCACGATGCAGCAATGCAGGCATTTTCTTCTTTTATCAATGACCAATCTCTGAACCAAAAGCAGATCTCTTTTGTGAACAAGATCATTCACCACATTGAACTGAATGGATATATGGAAAATGTTGCAGAGCTTACAAAGCCACCATTTGATAAGCCCATCAGCTTTGTAAAGCTGTTTGATGGAAAAACCAGAACTGCTCTGATTGCAGCAATCAATCAAATTCGGGAAAATGCAGTTCAAATTGCAGTGTCCTAACGATCAAAACAAAAAACAGACACCGATTTTACCTGTCTAAAAAGGTAGAATTTGTGTCTGTTTTTCTGTGTTTGTGCATGGCTAAATCCTGCCTATCTTAACAGGATGGATAGCCACTGCACGAACAAGGGGTGTCCAGAGGGGAACAGCGTTCCCCTTGGCAGGAGGTTTCCAAAGGAGGGCAGCGCCCGTCCTTGGCACACGACTTTCAGGGAAAGTCTAGTGTGTTATACCTTTGCTTCCGGCTGATGCTGGAAAGGGGCTGGCTGCTACATCTGCAACATAAGGCCGATTGCAGTTGACAGTCACTTTTTGGCGGCAGTAGGACAGGCGGATTTTGTACGGTTACGGACGAAATTGGGATTTGCTCACAAGGCAAAATCCGCCTGTCCGGAGAAGGAAGCAGAGGTATATAAAAGCTCCCGTCCCGCCGCAGCGACACGCACTAATACCACCATGGCAGCTGTGAACGTAGGTGTTTGATCGCCTCTTTTTCCATTCGTTTTGCACGGCTTTCCGTCAGATGAAAATGCACCGCTGTTCCAATCAAAGGATGCTCTATATCATCTGTAAATCCAAACCGATAAAGGAGATAGGTCTGCTCTCTAGCGTTTAGCTCCCGGACAGCCTGATACAGCTCCCAGACTTCCTCTTTCTTGATATAAATATCTTCTGGTGAAAGAACAAATGGATGAGCGATTGCTTCGATGCGCTGCATTTGCTCTTCTTCGCTGAGTATGTCCTCTAAACGGATGAGCTGAAATCCAAGTCCATCTTTTTCTGTAATTTTTGGTTCAAACTGTGTAGCCTCTGTCCGGACAAAGTCGATCATAGCATTGCGGATTGCTGGGGCTGCATAGGTCAGGAACTTCATACCATGGCTATCATCAAAATGGGAGATGGCAACTTCACAGAAGGAAAGCCAAATGTTGTGCGAAATCGGCTTCCTATTGCTTATCATCCCGATGCTCCCACCCCTAAACTCTGGCTGGACTTTCTGAACGGACTTCTCTATCCGGAGGATATACCCACTTTACAGGAGTATATCGGTTACTGCCTGATCCCCAGCAACAAGGGACAGCGGATGATGGTCATTAAGGGAAACGGCGGCGAAGGAAAGTCACAAATCGGTGCGGTGCTGGGAAAAATATTCGGCAGCAACATGAAGGATGGCAGTATAGGTAAAATATCGGAGAACCGATTTGCCCGTGCAGATCTGGAGCATATCCTCCTGTGTGTGGACGACGATATGCGGATGGAAGCACTGAGACAAACCAACTATGTAAAATCCATTGTAACGGCTCAAGGCAAGATGGATCTGGAGCGTAAAGGTAAACAGAGCTATCAGGGTTGGATGTGCGCCCGTCTGCTGGCATTCAGCAATGGTGACTTGCAGGCACTTTATGACCGCAGCGATGGCTTCTATCGTCGCCAGCTTGTCCTCACTACTAAAGAGAAACCCGCTGCTCGTGTAGATGACCCAGACCTTGCAGAAAAGATGAAATCTGAAGCGGATGGGATTTTGCTCTGGGCATTGGAAGGATTGCAGCGGTTGGCTGCGAACAATTTTAAGTTTACGGAGAGTGAGCGTACTAAAGCAAACAGAGAAGCCGTTAAGCGAGATAACAACAATCTTTTTGACTTCATGGAGTCTGAGGGCTATATCCGTCTGAAAGCGGACAGCTCCATCAGCTCTAAGGAACTGTATGAAATTTATCGGATGTGGTGCGAGGAAAATGCGATGCCAGCACTGAAGGAACGTAGTTTCAGCGACCAGGTAATAGAAAATCTGAATCGCTGGAATCTGGAACGAAGCAATACCATCAAGAATGCGGCTGGGCGTAGAGTCGGGGGTTTCATCGGAATTGAAGCTGTGACCCATCCGAATATAAACGGGGTTTACGGTGTTTCTCCATGTACGTACGTACACAGCAAATGACCGAATAATCCCCTTTTTATAAAAAGAAACGGAGGCATCAAATATGGAAAAAGCGCAATATGGAATCATACGATTTGCCAAGTACAAAGGCTCTGAGATTGGAAAGATCGAAGCCCACAACGAGAGAACCAAAGAACGCTATGCCAGTAACCCGGATATTGATACCAGCCACAGCAAGTACAATTTCCACCTGATGGAACCTCATGGAAAATATCGGGCAGAGGCTGAAAAGCAGATTGCCGCTGCTGGATGCCAGACTCGAAAGGACAGTGTGAGAGTAGTAGAGGTGTTATTTACCGCCAGCCATGAGTTCTTTGAGGGTAAGAAAAAATCAGAAATCCGAGAATACTTTGAGGAAGCGTTACGCTTCATGGAAAAATACCAACCTAAAGAAACAATCCTTTCTGCCGTGGTGCATGTGGACGAGAAAACTCCCCACATGCACCTTTCTTTTGTCCCATTAACGGAGGATGGTCGTCTATGTGCAAAAGAGATCGTAGGAAACAAGAAAAAGCTGATCTGGTGGCAGGATGAGTTTTGGAAACACATGGTTCAGAAATATCCAGATTTGGAGCGTGGTGAAAGTGCCAGCGAAACAGGTCGTGACCATATCCCACCAAGAGTGTTTAAGGAAATGACCCGCTTAAACAAGCAGCGTGAACAGCTGGATCGGTTGCTGTCCGGTATCAATCCCTTTAATGCCAAAGGAAAAGCTGATGAAATCGGAAAGCTGCTGGACTGCTACATCCCTGCCGTAGAGAAAATGCAGACCCAGCTCACAAAGTATCGTGGTGCATTTACCAAGACAACAGCAGAAAACAAGGTGCTGAAAAAGAAAAATGAAAAGCTGTCTGAAACACTGGAAGAAGCCCAGAGCCACAGTGTAATCAAACAGATGCAGGATATGAAGCTTCAGCGTGACTATGAGGCGGCGGTTCGTGCATTGGAAGCGATTCCGCTGGAAGTGTTGGAGATGTATGCCTGTGGTGACCACAGGAGGAAGGAGCAGCCTATTGATAAAACACGATAAGGAAGAAAAATATAACGCAGCGTTTGACCAATGTATGAACTTCCTTGCCCGTATGATAGAAAAGTATGGGGATAAGGTAGAACTTTCAAAGGCAGGAATTACAGAACCCACCACAACAGATTATCATCTGCAACAGGGTATTGCAGCATAATATATCAGGGGAAGCCGCATTTTTGAGTGGCTTCCCCTTTCTCTGTTTATAAACGACAAACTCCTTTCCGTGTAATTTGGCAAATTTACGATTGACCGAATGAAAGTGGTCATAGTAAAATGAGTTGGGACAACTATTTTTACTGTATTTTCATATCTTGAGATATGGAGCACAGATATGGCGAAGAAACCAATCAAGGAAACCCTTCCTACCAAAGCAAAGCGTTATGCAGACCTTGAGCATAGGCGGTTTGCCCCAATTCCCAAATCATTCTTAACAAAATCTGACGATATAAGATTTTAGACGTTTGGAGGTGCGATATGAAAACAAAAAAGAAATGCTATCTTTATACCAGAGTTTCCACTTCTATGCAGGTAGACGGATATAGTCTGGATGCCCAAAAGGATAAGCTGCGGAAGTATGCAGAATTTCAAGAATTGGAAGTTGCTGGAGAATACTTAGATGAAGGTAAATCAGGCAACACTTGAGTACATCGACCAAAGGATGGCAGAACTCCAGGAAAAGCTGGTAATGTGTGTGAACAAGAACACCGAGTACGATGTCATTGCAAATGAGATTGATGCCCTTCGAGAAAAGAAGGCAGCAGTTGTAACCAAGGATGCAGAACAGGAAATGTTAAGAAAGCGAATCAACGAGATGCGACAGTTCCTGCAGATACAGAATAACCGAATAACAGAATATGATGAGCAGATGGTTAGAAGGCTTATTGAGAAGATTACGGTTTTTGATGACAAGCTTGTCTTTGAATTTAAGTCCGGCATGACCATAGATCTTAAGAGATAACCAAATTACGAACGAAACATCAGTATCTTGTAGCAATACAGGGTGTTTTTGTTGTTCATAGAACATTTACAGAGTAGAACTGTGCTAGGATTGAAAATATCAACCATTTGGTTTATAATGTAATAAGTTGAGGTGCGTTTTAGACATGGAGGATTATGATGAAGACATCCGATATGATTAAAGAATTATGTATTAAAAAGAATATAAGTGTTTCGGAACTTGCCAGAAGGATAGGACAGACTCCACAGAACTTTGGTAAGAAACTGAAACGAGATACTGTGACCCTTGAGGAGTTAAAACAGATAGCTGATGTTATGGAAGTGACCTTTGAGCAGTCTTTTATCTTCCCGGACGGAGAACAGATAAAAACGAGTAACGAGTGAGGTATATCGTGGCATACGAAAAGAAAAATATAAGGGCAATAATAGATGATGTGAATAGTAGAAGAATTTATCTTCCAGCTATTCAAAGAAAATATGTGTGGGGTGACTCTCAGATAACAAGGTTATTGGATTCAATTATGCTTGGATACCCTATTGGAACTTTTTTATTTTGGAAAGTAAAAAAGACAATTGTGAATCAAAAAGAGTATTCAATGTACGAATTTATAAAGGATTATCATGACCGAGATATGTACAAAAATCCAGCTGCACCACAGCCATTTCCGATTGGAAGTGGAGATGAAACTATCTGGGTAGTTTTGGATGGTCAACAAAGATTAACTTCTTTGTATATTGTATTGCAAGGAAGTATGAGCAGAAAACTTCCAAATAAGAGATGGAAGAACGATGATGCATTTCCAAAGAAGGAATTATATTTTGATCTGCATAGTGAGAAAACTGATGATGAAGATATTTCTTATGAGTTTAGATTTTTGACAGTAGATGAAGCTGCTAAAAATAAAGATGATAAGATTTGGTATTTGGTAAAAGATATCCTTAAGTATTCAGCTGAAGATTTGTTAACGGAGGTTATTATTCCTAATGGATGGGCTACCGACAAAATTGCAACAAAGAATATTTCTCTGTTACACACAAGACTTGTTACCGATGAAATCATCAATTATTTTGAAGTTGAAAAAGATTCTATAGATAGTGTATTGGATATTTTCGTTAGAGTGAATTCTGGTGGAACTGTTCTGTCAAAAAGTGATTTATTATTCTCTACTATCGTTTCTCATTGGGACAAGGCGAGAGATGAAATTGATAAGCTGCTTTCGGAGATAAACAAAAAAGGAGAAGGTTTCAAGTTTTCTAATGACTTTATTATGCGTACCTGTTTGTATCTTTTGGATATGTCTGTAGCATTAAAAGTAGAAACTTTTAAGAAGGATAGTGTACTTAAAATTAAAGAAAACTGGGATACAATCCGTAAAGCCATCAAAGATACTGTTGATTTGTTAAATGAGTTCGGATTTAATTCGGAGAATATGATTTCTTATGTGGCTGTTTCTCCGATGGTTTATTACCGATACAAAGGTGGCAATTTTGATGCAAGTAGTAAAGCTGAATTGAGAAAGTATATCGTCATTGCACAGGTAAGACAGATTTTTGGTACTGCATCAAATTCTGCGTTAACAAGTATTAGAGAAGCGTTGAAGGCTGCTCCTGCTAGTTCGTTCAGTATGACAAATCTAAATGGAGTCAGATTCACTGGTGATAGAACTCTTAGATATACTGCGGACGAAATTGATTCTATGTTTGATACCTATGAAATAGGTGCATACACATTTATGTTACTCTCGCTGTTATATCCTAATTTAAAATATAGCCAGAAGGGATTCCATCAGGATCATATGCATCCACATACTGGATTTGAAGAAAGTAAGATTAAAGATTTAGTATTGCCGGACGGAACAACGATTAATAGTGATACAAAGGAAGATTGGCGTAGAAGAAGAAATACTTTAGCAAATCTTCAACTACTTGAGGGCAGAGAGAATGAAGTAAAGAATGCGACACCATTGGTTGATTGGTTGAAGGTGCCTGAAAATAGCGAAAATGTAAAATATCTTCCTGGAGATGTTTCATATGAACTTTCTAATTTCGAAGAGTTTATGGAGAAACGTCAGGAACTGATGAGTAAAGCTTTAAAGGATATACTTTTATAGTATTTGCCTATACGGACAATAAGGTAACTCAGCAGTTTAGTCGGCTCGACATACCGATTTTAGTGCATAAATGGGTGTTCCACCATTCCCGTGGACACTCCTTGAAATAGTGCTACTTCATTAGAGAACCGAGCCATGTGGAGACGGTAGTATTATTGTCCAAACTCTAAGTCAACACAGCATATTGAAGTTGACCTTGATGAGATGGATTTGACTGCTTCGGAAAGTTAGGCTACCTATGAAGAGATTAAGGCGTATGTGCTGGAAAAGCACAGTTTTAAGGTGTCTTCTCTGTATATCTCCCAAGTTAAGCAGAAGTGCGGTCTGGATGTGGGAGAAATTTATAATCAGCCAAAGTCTGAAAATACCAGACAGCCAAATGCCCGCTGGAAAAGGAAGCGGCTATCATGGATGCTTTGAAACATTTTCAGATGATATAATGCTCTGATTTTTAGCAAAAATCCAAAAAATATGAATCCGCCAATGCAAGTGTCAGATAGTTGTATGGGCGGATTTATTATGATATCAATACTCTACACAGGTCAATCAGTCTATTCTAAAATTCTGAAAATCGAAAATCACAGTTTTGTTTTTAAGGCTACTCGATCATAGACTGAAAAGTTTTCCTATTTTTTCTGTTTAGATTATTTCTGCTTTTAGATACTATTGGAATCCCTTTCCCCCGTTGGCTGATGACATTAGCCAACTTCGGGGATTTTTTGCAGACACGGGCGAATATCTTCTTTTCCTCATTGGTCAGCTTCTGATATTTAATGTCTAGGGTACGGCAAATCAGGAATGCTCGCTTCTCATCCGCTGTTCTCTCATAATCAAGAGCTTCTGCTAACAGCAAAGCCATGTCCTGTGCAGTACATGACCATAAAACATTTCTTCGCTGATTTGTGCCAGTTCCAGGGTCCTTAGCGGGAGATCATCTTCATCGGGATGATACTTCTCTATTATCTTCTGTCGGGTCTGCTCCAGAAGCAGATTCATATCTTTCAGGTGCATATCCGCAATGCGGTCAACACAAACTTCCATATCTGTCATTAAACGAGAAAATCCGGGATGACAAATCAGTTCACTCAGCAAACGAGTATTTACTTGTCCATCTTTCAATACATACACCGCAGAATCACTCAAATGCAGCTCGTGCAGAGCTGTGTTTGGGTGATTTTTGTTTTCTGTCAGCCCCAACAGATAGTCTGATGATACTCCGTAAAATTTTGCCAGTGTCACGATAGCATACGGACTGATTTCTGTATTATCGTCGGTTTCATATTTTCCAAGAGCAGATTTTGAAAGTTCAGTCTGTTCTGCAAGCTGCTCCAAAGTCAAATGCTTTTCTGATACACGCAGATCTTTTAAACGCTCCGGTATTGATAGTTTGGTGTACAAGGAAATGCCTCCCTCCATGCTATTGTTATTTCATTATAGCATATTTCCGTAAGCGTGGAAATCCACCATTTATCAATGATTTTCCTGTCTTTTGGACATACGGGAACAGCTCTGTTTTTCGGTATTATGAGAGTGTCATCAAGACATCGAACATTGAAAACAGAATGACCGGCTGTAAGCGATATGACCTCTGGGGAAGTGTTCGCCATGATAGGAGCGCACCAAAGAGGACAATATGTTGGAGAGACACTCGGACAGGATGGATACAGGTAGACCGGCAATCAAACAAAATGGAGGTAATTCAAAATGAAATTGTCATTACAAGAACGAAAGGTGCTGTATGCCTATGGCTGCACCAATCACCACAACATGGTTACTCGGCTCAAATGGCTCACTGCATTGGCGGTTGACCGGGAAAGCAAGCGGAAACTCTTAAACTTAACCCGCAAGATCGACCACGAAATTTCTGAGAACAATTACCAAGCCTTTTACTTTTATATCCGTTCCTGGATGGAGGAGTATTTTAAGGCAAAAAATCACTGTCGCCTTGTTGAGATGACCACAGATTATGAGGAGGACATTGCCTGATAAAATTAACAAAATGCGAGAAAGAAACTATTATCCTGTTCAACGAAGCTGAGGACAGGGCAAGCATCTACACCTATAATGCCAGTTTGCAAAAGCGGCTGGCAGCGTTTAGCAAGAAGTATCCTGATCTGTGCCGATTGGAAAAGCCGGAGTGTCAGGGCGGTGTGTCCTATCTGATTGACAAGTCGCGGCTATCCATTCGCTTGCAGCCCCCTTACAGTGAAGAACGCAGACAAAAAGCCAGCCAGTATGCCAAACAAAATGGTTTCAACGTCAAGGCGAAGTGATGTAGCATTTAAGGTTGATTTGCGGTCAGAATATCGGGTCTGTATTTGATATTCTGGCTGTGAATTTACATGATAGTATGATAAGTATAACTCGGTACGGATGGGAAGGAATGAGCATTCATAATATCTCTGGAACATTGATTTTTTCACGTTTGTGTGATATACTGAAATGCAGTAAGGAGGGCGAAAATATGGCAGTGAGCTATAAAAAGCTGTTTCATTTAATGATTGACAGAGGTATGACCAACGCAGACTTGATGGAGCAAGCTGGATTTAGTGCGAACATCATTACAAGATTGAAGCGTGATAACTATCTGTCCCTTAATACTATTGAAAAGATTTGTAAAACGCTTGATTGTGGCGTTGACGATATTTTGGAATTTACTGATGAGGAGAAATAAAAATGGCATTAAAAGCAACTGTTAAGTCGATAGAGCCGAATATCGCTGATTTAGCGAATGGTTGGCTTAGATCGTATGGATTAGATTATAAATTAGAGCAGGAATCCCTAAATACGGAAATTGATACAGCTCTTAACGATTACTTTTCAAAAAATGGAGGTGTTGGTGGAAATCGACCTGATGCAAAACTTTTGCTTCAAGACAAAGCTTTGAGTTATTACCCCATTTTGATTGAGTACAAGGGATACAAAGATAAGTTGGTAAAACTCAATAGCAGTGGACAGGTTGACAATAAAAATTCCAAAAACGAGCCTAACTTCAAGAACATAAATTCCTATGCAGTAAATGGTGCAGTCCATTATGCGAACGCATTACTTCATCATACAAGTTATACCGACATTATTGCTATTGGAATGACTGGATATAAGGACGACAACGGAAAAATTCATTATTCTATTGGCGTTTATTATGTTTCCAAGAGCAACTTCGGTGTTGGACAAAAAGTTGGTGAATACTCAGACTTCTCCTTCCTCAAAAAGGAGAATTTTGATGACTTCATCGAGAAAATTAAGAACTTGCAATTATCGCAAGATGAAATTGACAAGTTAAAAGAACAGAGAGAAAAAGAAATCGATGCCAGCTTAGTCAAGCTGAATAATGATATTTACCAAAATGAAAAAGGTCTGGGAGAAAATGATCGAGTATATCTTGTAGCCGCTTCTATTATTGCAACACTCGGTATTCCTGGGAAAGTAGCTCCGCTTGAAAAGTCTGAGCTTAAATCATCATCAGAAGAAGGAAATACCGATGGTGATATTATCGTAAGAAAAATCAAGGCTTTTTTGAATGAGAAGAAGTTGCCAAAAGAAAAGAAGGAGTTAATTGTAAGAACTTTGCAGAACACACTTACTACTGAAAACATCAACAGAGTGGAGAATGGTGAAAGTCAGCTAAAGCGTGTGTTTACGAAAATTGTAGACGATTTGGGTATTTACTATAAAATTGGTTTGACTACGGATTTTACAGGAAAATTGTTCAACGAAATGTACGGATGGCTTGGATTTTCACAAGATAAGCTGAACGATGTAGTTCTCACACCTGCGTATGTTGCCAAGCTTTTGGTAAAACTCGCAAGAGTCAACAAAGATTCTTATGTATGGGACTTTGCAACTGGTTCAGCCGGTCTGCTTGTAGCTGCTATGAATGAGATGTTGATTGATGCAAAAAACACAATCACTTCCCCTGATGAATTGGCGATGAAAGCAGCGCATATTAAAGCAGAGCAGCTACTCGGTTTGGAACTGCTACCAAGTGTTTATATGCTTGCTGTGTTAAACATGATTTTAATGGGAGACGGCAGTTCTAATATTTTGAATAAAGACTCCTTGAGAGATTTTGACGGTAAATACGGCTATGGCACTAAGGCTGATTTCCCAGCAGATGCTTTTGTTTTGAATCCGCCTTATTCTGCTCCAGGAAATGGTATGAATTTTGTAGAGAAAGCTCTCGGTATGATGCACAAGGGATATGCTGCAATCATCATTCAAAGTTCGGCTGGTTCAGGAAAAGCTACGGAATACAACAAATGTATTTTGAAGAAAAATACTCTCTTGGCAAGTATTAAAATGCCAATAGATTTGTTCATTGGAAAGTCAAGCGTTCAGACATATGTTTATGTATTCCGCGTAGGCGAAGCACATCAACTTGATGATGTTGTGAAATTTATTGATTTTTCAAATGATGGATACACTCGCACAAACCGTAAGAAAGCAAGCAACAATCTCAAAGATACCGACAGAGCAAAAGAAAGATATGCTGAGCTTATTGATTTGGTTCGCTTCGGAAAAAGCAAGTTGAGTATATACACGGAAGACGAATATTACGAGGGAACGATCGACCCAGAAAACGGAGCAGATTGGAATCAATCCGCTCCAATAGATACAAAACCTACTTTAGCTGATTTTAAGAAAACAGTAAGTGAATATTTGGCATGGGAAGTATCTAATCTATTAAAAAATACGAACTTGGAGGATGACCGCCTGGGAAAATAGATGCCTCACTCAGCAAAGAACTTTGCCGTGTTGAGTGGGGCGAATATAGGTTAGGAGATTTATTTTTTGTAATCACTCCTAAGAAACGGTTTGATGCAAACAAGGTAACCATCCTAGATGATGGTAAATATCCTTATGTAGTTCGAACAAGTAACAATAATGGGCAAAGGGGATATATTGTTGAAGATGAAAAATACTTGAATGAAGGAAACACGATTTCTTTTGGTCAAGATACTGCTACAGTATATTATCAAGAGAAGCCATATTTCACAGGAGATAAAATTAAGGTTTTGAAGCCCAAAATGGAATTATTTAGCAAGAAGAATGCACTCTTTTTCTTGGTTGCGATAGCGAAAGCTTTTATAAGTTTTTCTTGGGGAAGCTCAAGCTTTAATGTTAATGTTATTGAAAATCAACCTCTTTATCTACCTTCTAAAGATGGAAAAATAGATTACGAATTTATGGAAAACCTTATCACCGAGCTGGAAGCTCAGCGCATCACCGAGCTGGAAGCGTATCTTTCAGTTGCTGGACTAAAAGATACGAAATTGTCCCTTCAAGAGAAAGAAGCCGTGCGTGATTTTGATAAGTTGAATTGGGAAAAATTCAATTTGGAAGCACTTTTCGGAAAATCTACTCGGGGAAAACGGTTAAAAAGTGCAGATAGAATCCCTGGAAAATTACCGTTCGTTACCGCTGGTGAAGCAGATGAAGGGGTTTCCGATTTTATCAGTAATCAAGTTCATATTTTCTCCAAGAATACAACAACGATTGATATGTTCGGTTCTGCGAAATATAGGAATTATGAATATGGTGGAGATGATCATGTCGCAGTTGTACACACAGAAAAACTACCTATGAAAGCAGCTATATTTGTTACAGCGGCAATTCATAAATCATCACATAAAGGGCAGTTTGATTATGGCAGAAACTTCTACGCTAAGGATGCTGATAATCTTGATATTATGTTACCAATCAATAATGGACAGCCGGATTATAAGAAAATGGAAATCATTATTTCAGCAATTCAAAAGCTCGTCATAAAAGATGTTGTTTTGTACGCAGATAAGAAAATTGAAGCAACAAGAGAAGTTGCCTCAAAAACAACTAAATAAATACCCAAGCCAAAGGCGATCAACCATAAAAAGTTGGTCGCTTTTGTTTTGCCCCTTATTCAGAAAGGAATCGATACCCATGAATGAAAAACTGGAAAAGCTGATTGAGGAACGGAAAAACGCACTGGCAACGAACGACAGCGAGACCCCCCTTGTTCTAACAAGGGCACAACTATACACCGCCCTAAGACGGTGCGTTGCGTTCTGCCGAAAGCCCCTTGCAGGAAGCTGATGACAATGCCCAATCCTCACTTTGATATTACCATCACCAAGCGAAGCAAACGCCAGTCAGCCGTTGCCGGAGCTGCGTACCAGAGTGGTGAGAAGCAGTACCGCATCAGCAGTGAAAAGAAAATTCAACGAGCAATTTCCGTTGTAGCAAACAGACATCAGTACCATCCTATCTGCGACTACCTGAACAGCCTTCAATGGGATGGTACAGAACGCATCCGCTTTGCTCTTTATCATTTTCTCGGAGCTGATGTGAACGAGTACACAGAGAAAGCCATGAAGCTGCTTCTTTTGGGAGCAATCAGTCGTGTATTCAAACCGGAATGTAAATTTGAATATAAGCTCTGTCTGTTGGCTGTCAAGGATGAATGGTTTTCCGATGACTTGCGGAAAATCGATGATGACAATGTGTATCGCAAATTACAGGGACACTGGATTATGGAAATATCAGAAATGATTGCAACCGCAAACGCAAAGAGTATAGAGGATATTAAATCTTTTTTGAGCCGCCCAAAAGAAACCTACAAGATTCCGTATGAAACTTATCCGGCAGACAGGCTCAGACAATGCGTGTTTTGGGGAGCTTCCAATACGATGGATTTCCTTCCTCTTGATCGTTCTGGCAATCGCCGTTTTTTGCCTGTGATGGTTTATCCCGAAAAGGCGGAGAAGTACACATTTTGGAGGATGAAGCGTCTTGCAGAGCTTATATGGAGCAATTATGGGCAGAAGCTATGACCCTTTATCGGAGCTGTCTTGTCCCCTGTTTTATGGAGGATATTGATTGAAAAAGATTGATGATTTAAAAACTTCGTTGCCAGAGGTACTTGCCTATGATAAATGAGTGGAACGGATTGGCAGATTTGCTGGCAAACTTAATTGAAAAATATGCATCAGAACTGAATCTTGATCAGATGCCCTATCCTGATGACAAGCACACTTCCACAAATATTGATGATTCTGTAATTGAAAAAGATGTAGTTGCATGATATACTATTATCGTGAAGATATTGTCCAAACTCATGGAAATCATTCACATTTGATGAGAGTGGACAATTACATAGCCATCGTTCCATAAATAAACTCAAAGCGAAACTTTGCGGTACGAAAGGAGCATATATCAAAAAGAAAAGACAAAAGTATATACATATACAAGGGTATCCACTGCCATGCAGATTGACGGATATTCTCTGGATGCACAAAAATCCAGAATGAAAGCATTTGATGACTATAATGATTATGAGATTGTTGGTGAATATGAGGATGCCGGTAAATCCGGAAAGTCCATTGAAGGGCGAGCAGCCTTTAACCGGATGATGGATGACATCAAAATGGGAAAAGATAACATCTCCTATGTGATGGTATTCAAATTATCCAAATTTGGCAGAAACGCCGCCGATGTGCTTTCCACCCTTCAGGTTATGCAGGACTTTGGTGTAAATTTGATTTGTGTAGAGGATAGGATTGACTCCTCAAAAGATGCAGGGAAACTGATGATTTCTGTTCTTTCCGCAGTTGCTGAAATTGAGCGTGAAAATATCCGTGTTCAAACAATGGAAGGTCGCATTCAAAAAGCAAGAGAAGGTAAATGGAATGGTGGATTTGCACCTTATGGCTATCAACTCGTAAACGGTGAATTGAAAATCAACAAGGAGGAAGCTGTGGCAATCCGTCACTATATTCGACGAAAGTCAGACCTTGATGATCGCCTGTATTCGATGTATGATAAGATTGAAGAAACAGAATCTCTGTTGATTGCAGCAAGAGCCAAAAAACAGGCAATTGAAGCAGATAAAATCACAGGCGATAATATCTACAAGGCGTTGATTTACTTTGATAAGCTATATGGTGTGATGAATGACATAGAACGGCGTCAACTGATTGAGTCCTTGATTTCCGAGATTCAGGTTTATGAAGAGCGTAAGTCAAACGGGCAATGGCTCAAGTCCATCAAATTCAAGCTTCCCATCATTGAGGAGGATATGAATATTAGTTTGGACAATGATTCTAATGATGAGACGGTAGTGCAATTATCCCAACGAAAACCGGATGATGTTATCCGGGTAAGTCTTGATCTTGATGAGCTGGATCTAACCTCTGCCTAAAGCAAGGCGACCTATGATGAGATTAAGGCGTATGTGCTGGAAAAGCACAGTTTTAAGGTGTCTTCTCTGTATATCTCCCAAGTTAAGCGCAAGCTGGGATTGGATGTAGGAACAAGTTTCAATCAGCCTAAGTCCAAGGATGCTAAACAGCCCCAGTGCCCACCGGAAAAGGAAAGGCAATCAAAGAGGCACTTCTGTACTTTGGCATGATCTGAGGAGGGCAAAATGAAGCGTTTATTTTTGTGAGTTCAACAATGGCTCAGCAAACAATTTTGGGAGGTAGATTATGAGCGAATATGTAAAAAAGAAAAAGGACATGAAATTCCAGAGCCAAGATGCGCTGAAAACTGTCCAGTCAGTAATTGACGATGCTGACGAAGCGTTGAAAGACAAATCCAGAAAGATGAAGGACTCTCCTATCGGAGAAGCTCTGGCTGGCGCAGTCGGTGTTGGTTTAGGTGCAGGCATCGGATTTGCTGGTCTGTATTGGGGCGGCACCGTTGTTGGCGTGAGCGGTCCTGGCATAATGGCAGGACTTGCTGCTGCTGGACATCTTGTAGGAGGTGGAGCAGTTGCAGGTATCGGCGTTTTGGCTGCCCCTGCTGTTATTCTCGGCGGTGCCGGTGTCGGTATTGCATCTCATGTTAAAAACAAGAGGTTGAGGGAAGCCAAGGAATTGGTTTACAAAAATACTCTTGCAAAGCAAACAGCTATCTTAAAAGCTCTTAAAGAAGAGCAGAAAGCCAACAAGGAAAGAATTGACTATTTGAATGGTTTGAACACTCTGCTCCAAGCTGCTATCAAAGACTTGAAACATGATTTGGGCATAGCATAATAAGGAGGTATATTGTGAGTAGATTCAAATATTCCAGCGACGAGTTGGATATGAACAAAGTACTCAAGATGAACCAAGATGCTTCCCAAGCTATGTTAGCTGATAATGATATATCTCAGACAAGAAGTAGTGCAAATTCCAATATTGAATCATCATTAGAATTATTGCGTTCCTTAGGCAAAGATAAAGACATTACAAAAATGTCTGTGGATATTGCTGCCCAAGAAAAAGATAGACGGTTAGAGCATCGTCCTATCTTGGAATCTTGGGAGGAAATTGTCACTCAGGCTAATCTTCACGAACCGAACGAAGTTGTTTTGGAAGATATAATGAGTGAGGAAGAAATACAAAGTGCATTTGCAGAACTTGATTCTATTGAGGAGTTATTCTCTAAAAAGACGAGTATCATAAATAAAACGGACCTTATGTTCCTTGCGATTGCAACGGCATTGCAAGTGACTAAGTCATTGGTTTTCCCGTATATGGCTGAGAAGTTCGACTATGGTAAAAGTTTTGACCCCTCTGAGCGTTTGGCTCATAATGACAAGTCTATCGAGACAGCACACAAGGAAGCAAACGACAAGTTCCGTGATAAGCGTATCGAAAAGCATGGGACTGGACATTGGATTAACATTTTGTACCAAACAGTTCCATATGACATCACAAAAGGTTCAAAAGATTTAGGGATAAACATGGGTGGCAAATACCACCGAATGTACACATTGGGACATGACCCAATTTTAGGCTGGATTTTTAGTACAGCGAATATCTTGACGGACTGTATTACTTTTAACAACTTCCATACAAAAGAATTTCAAGAATCGATCCCGTAACGGGAGCAAAGAAAATGGTAATCACTCCAGAGGTTGTTTTTCTTGGGAAGATGTTAAGCGAATGTTACGATGAAGTGAGAGCAGATCCCTTGAATCTTCCAGCAGCACTCTTTGCACAAGCGCAGCATTTGAAGTCTGATGAGTTTACAAAGCTGGGACTGCCCGTGCCAATTTTGTCGAGCATAAACGAAAATTTCGCAAGCAAGCTCTACAGCGAAAATTATGATGCGTTGTGTTTCGCAAGAGACGCAGAGATTGTTGGAGCTTCTTTTGTGGTATCAAAACTGTTCGATATGATAATTTCTTTGCTTCATGGGTTGTTCAGAAAAGAGGGCGAAGATAAAGAACTCTATGAAGTGAGAAGCCACAAAATTCTGCTGATCTCTAACACAATCGCTTCATCAAGCACTATAATCAATGCTTCGATAACGAGCAACCCCAAGAATCTGGACATCGGCAGTTTGCTTAATACTGTGACGCACCTGTTTACCGATGTGAGGTTTATTCTGAAAATCAAACAGGAATTTATCGAAAGCGAAATTGCAGAAAAAGTACAGAAAGAGCTTTCGGCAGTCGAGGCTTTGTATGAAGAAGTTTAATCGACGCCAAAAGGCACGACCCGCAAAACAGTTCGCACTTTTCTGTTCGCTGTATCATTTTGGTGCATTGAAAATCCCTGCCGCAACAGGAAAGCCAAAAGAATGGGTGTGACAGCGGTCAGGACCATTCTTGAAGCGCAACACAGGGCAGCATGGCTCATCCGAAAATTTTGTACGGAGGGTCATACTTCCTTGTGGTATTCTTGAGAAATGTACGAACATAAGAAAACTGTATTTTTAATGTGGGTACCATTTGCAAGAAAATGATGGGGAATCCAAAAGGGGGGGAACTCCCCTTTGGCTCTGGGTCATCCAATAGGGGCGAGCAGCAGATTAAGGAAGCTGGTTGCCGCACTCGGTCTGACAGTGTGTGGCTGGTAGAAATTCTTGTGACTGCCACGCCAGAGTTCTTTCAAGGAAAGAAGAAAGCCGAGATCAAAGCTTATTTTCAGGAGGCACTGGAGTTTATCCAGCAAAACCAAGATAAAAGAACTGCGGGAAATGACCGGTATGAACCGTAAAGACTTTTGCAAATTTTTTAATATCCCCTATCGGACGGTGACAGAATGGGAATTGGATCACCACCATGCATCGGCGTATGTCTTGCGCCTTTTGGAGTATTACATCCGTAATGAGGGATTGATAAAAACACTGGCAGAGACAGACCGCATCGAAGAAAGGAGTTCCAGCCATGAAAAAATGGACTAAGTGCTATCTCTATACAAGAGTGTCTACTTCCATTCAGGTAGATGGATACAGCCTGGATGCCCAGAAAGACAAGCTTCGGAAGTACGCCGAGTACAAGGATATGACCATTGTTAGGGAGTATTCCGATGAGGGCTTTTCCGGTAAAACATTCAGGGATGGTTGGAGTTCCAGCGGATGTTGAATGACATTCAGGAAGGGAAAGATGATATTTCTTTTGTGCTAGTGTTCAAGCTGTCCCGCTTTGGCAGAAATGCGGCTGATGTTCTCAATTCCTTACAGCTTATGCAGGATTTTGGCGTGAATCTGATTTGTGTGGGGGATGGCATTGATTCCTCCAAGGATTCCGGCAAATTGATGATCTCTGTTCTTTCTGCTGTTGCGGAAATCGAGAGAGAAAATATTATTGAGCAAGACAATGAATGGACGTAGGGAAAAAGCCAGACAGGGCGGTTGAAATGGAAGCCACTACTCTGGAGAATGTTTACAGAATTGTGGAGAACTTTAGCAAACTTTATGCTATAATAAGTAACGAGGAAAAGAAAAACCTTGTTTCCTATCTGATTTAAAGAAATTCAGATATACCCCAATGGTACATCGGATAGGATTTTGAGGTCGATAGAGCTTAATTTTTCGATTTATCGTGATGGACGGGAGATAAGGAAACTTTTGTGGGAAAACGGTACTACCGTTGAGACAGTATGTCTATTGTCCAAACTCTAAGTCAACACAGCATATTGAGGAAAAAGCTATTGTGAATGCGCTAAAATATTTGGGAATGTTAGAGTATTTTACAAGTGATAGGAGTAGGAAGTATATGGAGCAATTAAAGAAATTTGAGGTAAAACAACTGAATATTGCAGATATTACCCCAGGACTTCTTGAAAACTTTGTTCATTATCAAAAGATTACAAAAAAATGGGTGAAGAAGAACGAAGTCTGGGAGCTTACAAATGCATCTATCCTTCGTGAGTGGAACACCGAAAAGAAAAGTTGGATTGCTAAATATATGTGTCAGCAGATTGAACGCGGAGGTATTACACTTGGAGCCTTTTGCTACGAACATTTGATAGGGTTTTGTTGTGTAGACGGTATGGTATCTGGTAATTCAGCCAAGTATGCAAATTTGACTATGCTTTTTGTTGATGATAATTGGAAACGGAATGGAATTGGAAGTCTGCTTTTGCAAGAAGCTCGTAAACACGCAATAAAACTCGGCGCAGAAAAACTATTTATATCTGCAATACCGTCAGTAGAGACGATTGCATTTTATCTTAAAATGGGCTGTGTTGATGCTAATGAAATAGTTGAGTCTTTTATTGATGCAGAAGATGATCGCTATTTAGAACTTACCGTGAATTTGTAAAGATGCCTTACTATTATGGGTATAACTGTACAAGATGTGTGGCAGATTAAGAATACTCTCTGCTTCTCTTCTTTGTATTAAAATAATGAAAACCCGAAAGGCTTGTAAATACAGGTTTTTCTGGCACTTTTTTGCATTTATAAGGTGACACTGTCTTTGAATATGGAGATTTTACGGAATTCCTTTTCCTCTGTTCTGGTTTGGTTTCCGGATGCAATCTTTAGCACAAACTGCATGAGATCATCCGTGGCTTCCTCCAGCGTGCGAGTTCCGTCTGCTACTACACCTGCATTGAAGTCAATCTGGGATTTTTTCTGCATGGCAAACGGTGTATTGGTCGAGAGTCTTATGGTCGGAGCAGGTGCGCCAAATGGTTAATTATTAATAATAAAGGTGAAATATTATGAATCAGATAGAACGTATTCAATGTATGGAAGAAAAATTGGATCAGGCTGAAAAAGCATTGCAGGATTTTTTACAGGCGATAGAGCAGTATCAGCATGTATCAAGTTCGATTCGAGAATTAACCGAATATTACACCAGCTCACTTTGGCAGCAGGATGTTGCGGATGATAACGCTGGAAAAATCCCACACGATTTAAAACGCGGCGTTCTTTCGGAGGATGCAGTATATGATTTACTGGTGGATGAACGGTTTTTATTAGAAGAACTGCGTGAAATGATAAAAGAATTATAATATATCGAGTACAGTATTTTCTGTACCTTTATTTTCAATATTCCTTAGCTATACATCTGGGAAAATATCTTGCATTTAATACCTCTTTGTCAATCGGTATCGTGTTAATAAAGTCTACTATTTGCTGACAAATATGGATTCCACCATTTTAGAATGCGCCTATGACAGCGATTAAATCGCTGCGCTTTTTTAATTGTAGCTTTAAAAATGGATATGACACCACAAGAATATCGCAGTAAAGCGGTTTCAGGAAGTTAAATATAAAAAGAAGGATTATCCATATGGGTACGCCCCATAAGGAAGCTGTACCGTATCTTCTTTTTACTTTATACACTTTTTCCGGGAGGTTTCAGGAGTGCGTTCCTGACGATTGCACCGTTTATATGACGCTTGGGAGTATAAACAGTATGCTCGCCAAGCTGATACAGATGCTTTCTCCTTAAAACCGTTCTCTGCTTTTTATTCTTTCAAATTCTATACTCGTTTCCCTTATGACCGTGAATTTTGATTCCCTCAGTGTTATAAATATTGGAATAGGTCGAACAGTTAACCTTTATTTCTTGCTTATCTTTGTTCAATAGTACAAGGATAACCGTTTAGAAAAAATCTCAGGGTCTTTTCTGTTAGTACTGCTTTGCTTCTTTAATTTTCCTTGCTGGAATAACTTTGTGATGTCTATTCGTATTATTATAATCGGAAATTTTTGCGGTACCAAGTCGGTATAGGATTCCTCATATTATCATACCAGGATAATATATCTTTTGCCTGATGAATCATTCCCTCTATTTTTTGCTGCCCAAACGGAATTGCCCAGGGAACAGAAGACAGTGTATTACTGCTGATATACAGTGCAAGGAGTTTCCAAAATTCTGTAGGAACATGATTATTAAAATATCCATTTACCATGCCGGTTGCAAAGAAAGGAGATTTTTGGGCTGCCCAGACAATACGGTTAAATTCTTCCCATGGATCACCATAATCGTTGCGGTCAAAATCTATAATATAAAGACTGCCATTTCGATCAATCATCATATTACCGATATGATAATCTCCATGCTGATAAACCTGGGGCCTGTTCTTTAGCAGATGACGATTTTCGTTAATATAATCAATAAAAGCCTGCCCGTTTTCATATTTAATGGGGCATTCCTTGTACTTTTGAATTTTATAATTCATCTTTCGATTGAACCAAATTTCCCAATCTTCTTGTGTCTCCGGAGCAGGTACGGAATGAATTTTTTTAAGTATTAGACCAGCTTCAAAGCCATAGTAATATTGATTAGTATCTGAAAATGTGAGAATAACTTCTTCCGCATCATCGCCGTCAATCCAACTCTGTATGGAATATACCCCATCCGCACAAACACCAAACTCAATTGGAAGGCACATCGGAACTCCCAGCGCAGCCACTTGCTTCATCATATTGAATTCAGATTGTTTCATGTCATGCTGTGCAATATTGGAAATGCGTAGAAGATATTTTTTTCCATGTTCATCAGTGACACAGTATTTTTTATCATTTGACCAGCCTTTGCTTATAGGTTCTTTTGTTAAAAAAATCATTTATACGCTCCCTCCAATAGACTAATTTGTTAGAAATATTTTAATAAATCTACCACTTTACTTTTTCAATATTATATCATACCTAGTTGAATTTGCCAACAATTTTTTAGGAGCCGTGTGCTTTCCTTTTTTTGAAAATGGTTAGGGATTCTCCTCTAAAAAGCTCTGTGACGTCAAAAGGCAGAGCTTTTATTCTTTCCCCACCCGTCAGATAAAAACAGGGGCAATCCCGAAGGATCACCCCTGACAGATGGTTAAGTGTAAATCAGCTGGGCATTACCGGATGAAAGCGTTTTCGTGTTTTCTCAATAACTTCCTTATCTGGTGTATGCGTAAAAGGGTAATCCTTTTTTATTTAAATATCCGTTCTTGGTAATGCACTCATTTGCCAGAATTCATATTCATGTTTGGAGCAGGCATAGAACAGATCAAAGCAGTACTGTTTTTCCGATTCTGTTAAATTCGCACAGGCCTTTTCAGCGGCATGAATCCACACTTCGCAGACATCGGCATAACTTTGGTCTGCATAGTCATTTAAGAAATCTGCAAATATCGTGTTTTGCAGCTGCGGACATTCCTTGGCAATTTTGGCAAAGATAAATCCATAGCTTAAGGTACACGGCAGGGAGGCAATCAGCGGGATAGCAATGCTATGCGCTTTTTTGGATGCCTCATGCATGGTGTTGATATAAGCCTGATTCTGTGGTCGTAGCGGCAGTTTTTGTACATCTGCATCCTTTAAACCATAGTGTTTTAAATACCGCAGACGGGTAGAGCCTTCTCCCTCATTGACCGAGGCAAGAAAAGAATAGAAAATTTTCATCTCCTCCATATTTTGGGAGAGCAGCAGACCATAGGCAAACACTTTGGCATATTCTCGCAGATACAGGCTGTCATCCACCATATAACCTTTAAAGCAGTCTTCGGATAAACTGCCATTTTGCAGTTTGGTTAAAAATTCGGTTTTCAGACAGCTTTCCCAAATTGGCAGGGAGCGGTTAATACATTCTCTGATAAAACTCATACGGTACCTCCTGTGTGCAAAGCTTTTTTAACACTGTTAATCGGTAATGCGAGCATGACAACTGCTGCAACGATTGCTTCCGGAATGCAGGATGAAAGATTAAAGAGCAGACTATATGTCACACTGTTAAAGCCTTCCCATGCATCTTGCGAAAAGAACAGAATACCAGATAATACACGGCAGGTGATTCGCAGCAGAACAGCAATGCCGATACCACCCAGCAGCTTCTTTTTGCTGTCAGAACCGAAGATGCCAGCATACCCTAAACAGCTGAAATACGGCAGGTATTCCACGACGAATTGTGCCCAATGTACCGGAACCCAGCCTGGGACCACAAATATCACCAGCACTGAGGTGACAAAACCGGAGATGAATGCCAGCCGGTAGTCATAGCAGATGGCAAGCAACATCAACGGAATGATTGCACCGATGTAGAATGCCGAACCGGTCGGAAGCGGGATGTAGACAAAGGTTAATGCGATGGTCAATGCGCTTGACAATCCACATAAAGCCTGTGCCTTGATGGTAAGCTTCACGCCTCTGCATTGCCAGAGCGTAATGCCCATGTAGCAGAGGATGAATACAGCGGTGATGATGTAGGCTAACATAACAGTACCGCCTTTGCGTAAGAGTCAGCGCCTGGGAAATTTTTCCCTGTTAATGCAGTGTTCATGAGAATCTCCTTTACTTGCACTAATTTTGTAATTGCGACACAAGGTGGTGCCCCCAATCTGCCGCGGGTGGATGGATACAAAAAACGGGAGTATCACCTAAATGTGGCAATACTCCCGTGTTATAAGCAAGATTTTCTTACTCCCTACGGCGGCATTATCCGCATCAGGTTATGGGTCGAAGATGAATTCTTCCTCTCAGCCTGTCAAAACAAGCTCCCCTGTAAATTGTACGGCATTATTATAACATAAAATATATGCTTTGTCAATTTGAAACAATCTTTTCATTTCTTGACAAGTTGTTGACAAATTGTGCAAAATACAGGAATATTATTTCAAACTTGTTGACAAAGCAGTAGGGAAACGGTACAATAGAAAATGAGAAAATATTTTGTGATATGACTGCTAAGACATCTGAAAACAGGGAAAGAAAGGGATGGAATATGAAAAAAATAACTTCACTTTTGTTAAGTTTATTGCTTGTATGCACGATTGTATTTGGTGCGTTTCCAGTATTAGCAGAAGAAAATCCGGGAGGCAATCATTATAATGTGGTGCTGGTGGTAGACGGCAGTGGTTCTATGATCTCAACTGATTCGCAGAATCTGCGATTTGAAGCGATCAATCAATTTGTCGGACTGCTTGCCCAACAGGGAAATACATTAGGAACGATTGTGTTTGATGAGGATATTGAAGTTTCAATGGATTTGACCCCGATTAACAATCGTTCCGATAAAGAAGAAATTACAAAAGCGATTGAAAATTACGAAGTTGACCCACACGGCGATACGAATATTGGCTTAGCATTGGACGGTGCAGTAGATATGATAGCTGCAAAGGGTAAGCAAGACTTAAAATCGGTTATTGTACTGCTTTCGGACGGTAATACTGATTTGGAAGGGTACCAGGCAACACAGCTTTCTTTGTCACAGAAAGCAGATGCCATTGATCGTGCGCGAGATAAGGATATTCCGGTTTATACGGTCTGTTTGAATGAAGATGGCAGTGCCAATGCCAATGAATTAAAGCAGATTGCAGACGCTACTGGCGGCAATTTTGAGGAGGTTTCTCACCCAGAAGATTTGAAGCATGTATTTCAAAGTTTTTACAATCTGATTTGTGGCACTTCGACTCATTCTCTGATTCCAAGTAAGGTTTGGGATGAAACTGGTGTATTAGAAGGACAATTTTCGGTTCCATCATTCGGTGTGCAGGAAGTGAATATCATTATCAGTGGAAATGTATCCGATATTGTGTTAACATCACCAGACAGTTCTCAAATATCTGGGGCAGAGCTTCAGAACATGTCTACGGTGTCCAAAAGCTTTACGTTGATTAAAGTTGTTGATCCAGTTGAAGGTGACTGGAAAATTGTATTACACGGTAAAGAAGGTAAATCTGTTTCTGCGGATATGGTGTATAATTCGGATTTCCGTGTGGAATTTTCGTTATTGCAGCAGAGTGATGTACCGGTCAATACTGCCAAAACTTATACGCTGACCATTTTTGACGGCAATCAGGTGGTAACTGATAAGCATTTCTACAAGGATTTTATTGCCAGCTTGTGTGTATCGGATGCGTCCGGTAAATTGCTCGATATGGTACCGATGACACCAGGTAAGGACGCCTTTTCAGCAGAATACAGCTTTGATGAAATAGGAACTTATTATCTGTCATCTGGCATTGATGGGCAGATTTTTACCTATACCACGGATCCCGTTATGGTAAATGTGGGCAACACTGCGCCATATCTAACCAAAGATGGCATAATTACGAAAAAGATATATCTGTTTCCGTTTTCGAATGAAACTTCTTTTGAAATTGATGTAAGTGATATGGCCGAGGACGGGGAAGGGGATAGTCTTACTTATCGGGTTGTTTCGACGGCATTTCTGGCAGATGACTATCAGATGACGCCGGGCGGTGTCCTGTCAATGAAAGATTTCAGCGTTTCCAAAGGGTCGTTTACGATCGGGGCGTTTGATTCAATGGGCGCGTATTGCAGCTTTACCGTTAAGGTAGAAACGGTGCGTATTCCACTGTGGCTGATGGTTGCAATTGTAATCGGTGAGTTGATTGCAGTGTTGATGGCTGGTTTCATTTTAAGCAGAGTTTTGCGTAAACCGTTTAAGGGCAGTTGCTTTGTACAGTCAATGGTGGATGGTGAATACAGCCAGTGGAGTGAAATTAAAAAGCTGAGAGGTAAAATTAGACTGTCAGATTTTGGAATTGAGCTTCCGCAGGGCATTTCAGGTTCGGCATATCTACAAGCGAGTGGTAAACATTATGTGACATTGGTTAGCAGCACGCCGTTCTATTGCCGCGGTGAGATGGTTCATAAGATGCAAATCACTTCTTTTGATGTGGAAATCCGTGCAAGTGCAAACTCAATGGATGCGATGTGGATTCACTTCAATCGGAAAGGCAGATTGAAATCAACACAGTAAAAGGTGTAAGCATGTTGCTATAAATATAATAGGGGAATTTCTTATGAATCCATATGAACTTTTATTATGCAATCTGGCGTTCGAATGGGAGAATACAACCCTGGTCGGAAATGGAAAGCTGGATGTATCGGTGTTCGGATATCCAGACAGAGAGGTTTTGCAGTTTAATGAGGAATTGCTGTGGGACGGTGACGAGCAGGATGTCAGCAAGGGTGCAGAGTCACACCGATAAAATTCGTCCTAAAAAATGAAAAAGTGGGGTACCGCTGTAAGGCGATATCCCTTATTTTTGTGCACAGAAAAGCGACTTCCAGATGGAAGCCGCCTGTTATTGACTTATGGATTGGTAATTTTAATTTCAGCTCATAATTAGTGAGTCAGGAAGAAGGTCAGGCCAAACAGGATTGCGATAACCCAAGTGCCTACGTTGACTTCTTTGATTTTGCCGGTAAATACTTTGATCAATACATAGGAGATTAAACCGAAAGCAATACCATAGCTGATGTTGTAGGAGAAGGACATCATAGAGATGGTGAAGAATGCCGGAACAGCAACTTCAATGTCTAGCCAGTCGATGCTCTTAACACAGTTCATCATCAGAACGCCTACATAGATTAAAGCAGCAGCAGTAGCGCATCCCGGAATCAGCTGAGCAACCGGGCTTAAGAACATAGCAATGAAGAACATGCCAGCGGTAACCATGGAGGTTAAACCGGTGCGACCACCTTCACCAACACCAGCAGAACTTTCTACGAAGGTGGTAACGGTAGAAGTACCGCAGATTGCACCGCAGGTAGTAGCCAGTGCGTCAGCCAGCATAGCTTTGTCCATATTCGGAACATTTCCGTCTTTGTCCAGCAGGTTGCCGCGAGAGCATGCACCGAACAGGGTTCCCAATGTATCGAACATATCAACCATGCAGAATGCTAAAGCGGTGGTCAGAACAGCTACAATAAAGCCGCCAACACCGTTTACTTCGATAAACGGTGCAAAGTCAAATCCCTCGGTAAATACTTTACCAAATGCCATGTTAGCGAAGTCTTTGAATGCAGCGAACGGGTTCATGGAGATGCTGAAATCAGCATAGAAGCCTGGAATGGTAAAGCCTAACAGGTAGTACAGAATGCCTGCACCCAGGATACCATATAATACGGAACCTTTTACATTTTTAGCAGATAAAACAGCGATTGCAATGACTGCAAAGAAGGTAACCAGCAGCGGCATGATGGAAGCCCAAGTAGCAGTTCCACCCAACAGGTTAAAGGAAGCCAGACCAACTAAGGTTGCATCATTGTTAACAACCAGACCTGCGTTCTGTAAGCCTAAGAATGCGATAAACAGACCGATACCAGCCGGAATTGCTGTACGAACTGCAACCGGAATAGAATCGAAGATTTTTTTACGCAGACCGGTAACGGTTAGCAGGATAAAGATGATACCATCGAGTAATACCAGTACCAGTGCGTTTGCGTAGGTGAAGCCCAAGCCGAAGCATACAGTAAATACAAAGTATGCGTTTAAGCCCATGCCGGAAGCCTGTGCCAACGGCAGGTTTGCCATCAAACCAATTAAGGTGGTGCCGATGACAGCAGAGATAGCGGTAGCAATGTAGATTGCACCATAGGATACGACGCCTAATTCAGAGAAGATACCAGCATTGACCATTAAGATATAAGCCATTGCCATAAAGGTGGTGAGGCCGGCTAAAATCTCGGTTTTAACGGTAGTGCCGTGCTCACGCAGTTTGAAAAATTTTTCCAACAGAGTGTCACTCCTTATAAATTATTAAAAACCTGTTTTGTCTGCCAATTGGTCGATTACAAAATAGGTTTTCTAAATATTATTATAACAAAACTATGGCGAAAATCAATCCATTTTGTTAACAAAGATTTTGTAAATACATTGTAAAGTTCTATGAATGTTGTAGACTTTTGTCAATCAAATTTTTGATTGGGGAATAATGTACAAAAGTTGGATAAATGCAGGTGGGTTTCCAGGTAGTTTGATTTATTTGAGAAAATCCCAAAAGTCGACCGCTTTTCGGATTTAGAAAGGCGGTCTTAATTTTGAAGATATGAAATTATTTGCTAAACAGATCTACTGCACCAAGTAAGGCCTCTTTGGAGAAGGACGGGATTCTGCCCAATCCGTCTGGCCCAACATTTAAGAGATAGTTGACACCCATGCCGTTTAAACGGGCACGGCGTTCTGCAATCTCTGCTGGAGTAATCCAGTTCTGATCGAAATACTTAAATCCCCAAGAGGAATTTAAGGTACCAGCAGTTTCATACAGATTAAACGGTGAAACCTTGAAGCCACCAAGACTGTTCGGGTCAATATCTTCTTGATTTTGTGGACGCTCGGTTGGATATTCGTTGTCACCCAGCGATACATAGTCGTATGCGCCATTACCGATACGGGAGTTAATCAAACATTGTGGCTGATATTTTTTAACCAGCTGATTCAGTTCTAAACTCTGTGCAGGGGAAATGGTGTGCGGCACATCAAACCAAATTAAACAGATATCACCGTAGTTTGTTAAAATTTCGGTAACTTGCGGTTTGATTTTTTCTTCAAAGCAGATAGAGAAATCTTTTTTATCACGGTTTGGATAGTCCCAGCTATTGTCCCAGGATACGCCGGAGCATGGCTCAAACTGATCATAGCCGCCGCCGTGTTCATGATGCCAGTCAAGTTCCTGTGAATAGTACAGACCGAATTTTACACCGTATTTATAGCAGGCTTCCCCCAACTCGGCAACAACATCGCGACCAAATGGAGTGGCATCCACAATATTGAATGCATCCACCTTGCTATGGAACATCGCAAAACCGTCATGATGTTTGGAGGTGAAAACAAAATATTTCATGCCTGCATCCTTGGCAAGCTTAATCCATTCGTCAGCATTAAAGTAAATCGGATTGAAGGTCTTTGCAAGCTGCTCGTATTCAGCATTTGGAATTGGCATATAGCTTTGAATCCATTCGGCGTAGTTCTGCACTCGTCTGTTTTTGTATTCGCCAGCAAGCGAGGAGTATAATCCCCAGTGTGCCATCATGCCATATTGCGCATTTGCAAACCATTCATGCTGTGCTTCTCGTTTCATATAAATTCTCCTTATTTTTTGACTTTATCCCAGTATGCCTTGGATTGGGATTCAAATTTATTTTCTCCCGGCTGATAATAGATTCTGTCTTTTAACTCATCCGGTAGATATTGCTGTTTGATCCAATGATGCGGAAAATCGTGCGGATACTGATAGTTCACACTATGTCCAAGCTTCTGCGCACCCTTATAGTGCCCGTCTTTGATATGAGCCGGAATGTCACCAGTTCTGCCATTTCGAATATCGGCAAGGGCCATATCAATGGCACACATCGCACTGTTGGATTTTGGACAGGTACACAGCAGAATAACTGCTTCGGCAAGTGGAATGCGTGCTTCCGGGAATCCAAGCTGCAAAGCCGAATCGACACATGCCTTCACAATCGAAATTGCCTGTGGATAGGCAAGTCCGATATCTTCGGCTGCAATAACCAGCATTCTGCGACAGATGGATGGCAGATCATCTGCTTCAATCAGGCGCGCCAAATAGTGCATTGCTGCATCTGGATCGGAACCACGGATCGATTTTTGGAAAGCAGAAAGGATATCGTAATGGGCGTCACCATGACGGTCGTAGCGCATACTGCTTTTCTGGGACAGTTCATCAACAGATTGCTGTTCAACCTGTCGAAACTCATTTCCAAGTTCATCCTCCTGTACTGGGGATGCATAGAAGCAGAGTTCGGAAGCATTCATTGCCTTTCGTACATCGCCACCACATGAATATGCCATCTGCGTGATTAAGTCATCCGTGATTTTAACAGGAATGTCGTATTCCTGTTCAAGCAAGGAGAACGCACGACGAACAGCCTTTTCCATCTCGGATATCGGCACCGGTTTGAACTCAAAGACGGTGGATCGGCTTAAAATTGCATTGTAGACATAAAAATATGGATTCTCCGTTGTGGATGCAATCAGTGTAATACGGCCGTTTTCGATATACTCCAAAAGCGACTGCTGCTGTTTTTTGTTGAGATATTGAATTTCATCCAGATATAGTAAAACGCCGTTCGCACCGGAAATGGTGTCGGTCTGGGCAATGACATCTTTGATATCAGCTGTCCCTGCTGAGGTGCCGTTTAATTTGTATAACCGCATATTGGTCTGGGATGCAATGATGCGGGCAAGGGTGGTTTTTCCGACCCCAGATGGGCCGTAGAAAATCATGTTGGGTATCTTTCCCGAATCAATGATGCGCCGCAGCTGTCTGCCAGGTGCAATCAAATGCTGCTGACCGACCATTTCATCGAGTGTTTTGGGGCGTGCCCAATCCGCAAGGGGACCTGTATGCGGCATAATATCCTCCGATTGTGTTATTTATGAAAGAAGAAATCCATTGCGCGTTGAATCGACATATCCCAGAAATTCCAGGTGTGATCTTCTGGGTAATCCCAGTAGAGCAGATCGTAATTTCCTTTTTCCAGAATACCTTTCAATTTTGTGGTGTTCGGGAACAGAACATCATTTGTGCCGCAGGAAAGGAAGATACGCGGATTGTTTTCGCGGTCTGCGTATTTTTCAGCCAGAGCGTAGACATCATCTTCTGGCTTCACCTTAAGACTCTTACCATAGATAGCAACTTCTTCCTGATAGACAGCAAGCGTTTTATTGTCGAGATATTCCTGTACGCCCACAGCAGAGGAGAATCCTGCACAGGCGATGAATTCTTCTGGGTGGCGCAAACCTGCTTTTAATGCGCCATAGCCGCCCATTGACAGACCTGCAATGTAGGAATGTTCTCTATCGGTCGGCAAAGCAAAGAAGTTCTTTGCTACCATCTTTAAATCCTTGATGATAAACTGGAAATAAGGCAGACCATATTCCATATCTGTATAGAAGCTGCGCTGTACTTCAGGCATAATGACTGCACAGCCGTGATTTCTTGCATAACGCTCAATCGAGGTTAGACGAGTCCAGCCGGAAGCGTTGTCAGATAATCCGTGCAGCAGGTAAAGAACCGGCATGTCTTTTTTGGTTTCTGGTGTAGCATCATCCGGAATAATCACATAATACTGCATCATCATGTTTAAAGTAGGAGAAGAAATGTTGCATTGAAACTGTGCCATAATAAAAATTCCTTTCTGTGTGATAAATTTTTGGAGTTATCTTCATTATAGCAATTCTGTTGGCAAATGTAAAGATGATTTTATTGTTGTTTTTGAAAACTACGGATTTGATCAGATTTTGGGGTTTACATTTGTGTTGTGTTGTGTTATAATAAATACAAAGATAAGCCGAAATTTGCCCCAGTTTATGAGGCTGACAAAGGTCAAAAAGAAATTCAAGCTAAACTGTCAGTCTACGGCGGTTTGGCTTTTTTATTTGCCTGTAAGCATAATTTGATTTGAAATAAAAGGAGGAGTTTTCTTGAAACTTCTGATTCAACATGCTATGGTGATCGACCCATCGCAGAATCTTCACGGTGTTTTTGATGTTTTGGTAGAGGACAGTAAAATTTCAGCCATTGCAGAACATATCGAAACAGCCGAAGCCCAAAAGCTGATTGACGCTTCCGGATTAACCATGATGCCAGGATTGATTGACTTGCATGTGCATTTGCGTGATCCGGGATTAACCTATAAAGAAGATATTTTATCCGGTACTTCTGCGGCAGTCGCAGGGGGTGTGACTTCTGTTTTATGCATGCCGAATACCAAGCCAGTCATTCAGGATAAAGAAACGGTTGATTATATTAATGCTGCCCAGAAAAAAGCAAAGGTGTATATCACCGCAGCCATCAGCCAGGATATGAAAAGTGAAGCCTTAAACGATTTTGCGGCTTATCAAGAATGGGGTATCAAGGCTGTATCGGATGATGGTAGACCGGTTGAGAATGCTCGTATGATGCGGGATGCATTAATTGAAGCAGACAAGTATGGTTTATTTGTGACTTCACATTGTGAGGATTTGAAGCTGATTAACGGAGGTATCATCAATGAGGGTGAAATCAGCCGTAAACTTGGTGTAAAAGGCATGTCCCGTGTATCAGAGGATTACCAGACTGAGCGTGAGATTGCACTGGCCGAAGATACTAACACACATGTACATATTGCCCATGTATCCACCATGAAAGCAACCGATTCGATTCGCCGTGCAAAGGCAAGAGGTGTGAAGGTCACCGCTGAAACTGCACCTCATTACTTTATGTATACCGATGAAAAGCTGCTCCAGCGTGATGCAGATTATCGCATGAATCCGCCGCTAAGAACGAATGCGGACAAAGAAGCTGTGTTACAGGGTGTTATCGACGGAACCTTTGATTGTATTATCACCGACCATGCACCACATTCGCAGGAAGAAAAAGAGTGCTTTGAAACCGCTCCAAACGGTGCTATCGGTATGGAAACCTCGTTTGCAGCATCCTATACCGCACTGGTTAAACCTGGGCATATTACCATTGATCGTTTGGTGGAATTGATGTCCTGCAATCCGGCAAAATTGCTGGGAATCGAGGCAGGTAGCTTAAAAGTTGGTATGCCGGCAGATTTCACTCTGGTGGACTTAAACAAGGAGTGGGTGGTTGATGTCAATGCGCTGCATGGCAAGAGCAAAAACTGTGTGTTCAAGGGTGAAACCTTTACTGGTAAAGTAATTATGACGGCAGTAGACGGCAATATCGTCTACACCGCGTAAATAGAATGAAAGATAAGGAGAATATTTACCATGTCTATGAATCGACTAATCGACCGCATTGTTGAACTGAAAAACCCAACTGTTGCAGGCCTTGACCCGAAACTGGGCTATGTTCCAAACTATATCAAAGAGGCAGCTTTTGAAAAATACGGCTATACATTAAAAGGTGCTGCAAAGGCACTGCTGGAATTCAACAAAGGCTTAATTGATGCACTGTGCGAGGTTGTTCCGGCAATCAAACCGCAGTGTGCATACTATGAAATGTATGGTCCAGCAGGTGTAAAAACCTTGTACAAAACCATGGAATATGCAAAAGAAAAAGGCATGCTGATTATCACCGATGGTAAAAGAAATGATATCGGCACCACAATGGAAGCATACTCCATCGGTCATTTGGGTTTAACTGATGTCAACGGCAAACAGCTGTCTGCATTTGGTGGTGATATGCTGACCGTAAATGGCTATCTGGGCACTGACGGTATCAAACCGCTGTTAAAAGTCTGTGACGAGCTGGATAAAGGTATTTTTGTTCTGGTAAAAACCTCTAATCCTTCCAGTGGCGAATTGCAGGATAGACTGATCGACGGCAAACCGGTTTATGAGATCATGGGTGAGATGTGCGAAAAATGGGGTGCAGAGTCTGTATGCGACCCATACGGCTTCTCGAATGTCGGTGCGGTTGTTGGTGCAACCTATCCGGAGCAGTTAAAGGCACTGCGTGAGAAAATGCCGCACACCTTCTTCCTGGTACCGGGTTATGGTGCGCAGGGCGGTGGTGCTGAGGATGTCAGACATGCATTCAACAAAGATGGCATTGGTGCAATCATCAATTCCTCCCGTGGTATTATGTGTGCATATCAGAAACGCGGCTTTGAGGAGAAAGATTATGCACAGGCTGCATATCTGGAAGCAATCCGTATGCGTGACGATATCCAGGGTGTACTATAATGAAAAAGCTGTCAGCTGTTCTTTTGCCGCTTGCTATGGTATTAACTGGTTGTTCAGATGAATCCATTGGTATCATCGGCGGTGCTGATGGTCCAACCGAGATCTTTGTTACCGGTGTATTTCCGTGGTGGATTGTTGGACTGATCGTTGTAATTGCACTTGTTGTGGTATTGATTGCTGTATGGAGGCATAAAAAATAATATAATGTTTTCGGGAATGCTTATGGTTGCTGGTATTGCTGCCATCACTGGGATAGTTGTCCTGGTGCTTACTTTGAAAAAATAAAGCGTCCGCCTGAGGTTTTTTCTTCAGGCGGATTTTTCTGTATCAATATGCGCAGCAGGTATACAACAACATTGTGGTATATAAATAAATTTACAGAGGAATGTAGATTTATGGGAAAACAGCTCTGTTTTTGTAAAACATTTGCGCAATAGCAAGAACAAGCCCCAAATATCGGGATAATTTTGTAAAAAAAATAAGTGAAAAACAGGGAAAATAATTTGATTTGAATGGTATGATATGGTATAATAAAAACAAGTAATACATTTCCGATGGCAGCAGCATAATCGGAAGGAATTTCGTTTCGGACTTTGCAAATAGTGTTATTTGGATTTCAAAGTTGAATCGAGGATGAGTGAAATTGTAGATAGAAAGGATGCAGTAGAGATGGAAGAAAAATTATACCATGAAATTTACGCGTATCTGTCAACTCAGTTTAAACCGGGAGAGGAAGTTCTGTCAACTGTGCTTGTGAAACAGCTTTTGACCGGTGGTTTTGTTCCGGCAAAATATGGATATTCCAATATGCGTGAAATGTTTGCAGATTTAGAGCCGATTCTAATGATGAAAACCACCGAAGATGGCAGAATGATGGTTAAAATTCGTGCGGCGATAAAGAAAGGAGATTGGCAACAATCAGCATCATCTGTATCTGAGTATACCACCAGAGTTAGACGAGGAAATGACGATATTGGATTGTTATCCGGAAAAAGTTTAGATGAAGATGTAAAGGGTGAAAGTAAATTTTCTTTGTCACAGATAGAAACAAAATCGCGGCAGACGATGTCAAAAAACAGTGAAATCATGGAACCTGATTCATTGAGTGATGAGATAAAACAAAAAATATATACCGCTGTGGTATTGGGATTACAGTTAGAAAAACCGCTTTATATGTCCACTCTTAGTCCGGTTTTGCGTTATGCCGGAGTGCAGCATGATAAGCTTGGATTTGTCAAATCCAAAAACATGCTCAAACGGTGCAGTGATTTTATGGACTTTGAAGAAGTCATGATGAACGGCGTGCCGCAGACATTGGTTACGGTACATCATGTGCCGAAATGGGATACGCAGTTAATCGGTGTTTCCCGTCCAAGCAGCTCGGAAAAACTGGATGATGCGGAAAAGAAACGGATTTATGATGTGCTGTGCCAGCATATGAAATTCGGAGAAGCAATTCATATGGCGGCGTTCAGCCCGATTTTAAAGACCTACGGTTTTGATTATCGCAAGTATGGTTTTCAGAAGGTAAAAGAACTTTCAGCAGAACTACACGATTTTCTGTCATTGCAGGAAGTTGTTATGAATGGTGTGCCGCAGACGCTCGTAACCCTACATGAGATGGGGCAGAGTCCGATTTGCAGACAGCAGGGGTATCACAGTGATAAACACTCTCAAGAATTGCATCAGATTGCTTTTCTGCCGCCGAAGATCTTGGGCTTATTAAGCCGTATGACCGGCAGTCCTGTTTGGGCGTGTGAGGAGGCACTCGAACAGTCTTATATTCAGGCCAAAAACAATGGTACACTTTCCATAGAACGCAAGCACATCACCCGTAAGGGCGTTGTTAGTTCCGAAAAAGAGATGACTATGCGTTTTCCGCTCACCTTAAAAACCATGCGTTCTGATGCTTTGATGGGAGAACTGCATGAATCTGGAAGCGATGAGGGAAAACGATGGTTTTTAGCATGGGTTGGCAGCCCACAATTTGTACGCAAAACCGAACTTGGCGAGGAAAATACTGAGGATATTCAGCCGAAAGAATATGTTCTGACCCCTGATTTTGCTGATTGCTGCGCACTTTCAGACAGCGTGGTTCGAGCCGCTGCCTTTAAGGCACTGCACTGCACGGAAGAACAAGCACGAAATATGATTGTTAATGATTATGCGACTGCTTATGGTACCGATGCGATGGCAGTAAATGGGGAAGAATACTATTATCCACTGGTTTCAGCTCAAACTGCTCAAATAGTTTATGTGCTGCTTACACCAAACCGTATTGGTGAAAAGCCGTTTTATGTCCGCTTTGTCGGTGCAAATCTTGTGTTTTCCGCTTCTTCTCAGCAGCATGCTTCAGCTGTAGAGCAGATTAAAAGCCTTGCAGAAACAGCTGATAAAGAACCTGTTTTTGAGATTCGTATGGATAATGCACCGCTGCCGGATGAGTTGGAAGACTTAAGCTTTCTGCCGCAGCATACGGTAAGTCTTTTGGCACATGAATGTGGCATGCTGGAGGAGCAGATGTTACAACAGCTGAATGACAGTTATCAAGAATGTAGGGAAACCGGTAAAATTGCCCGTCGTCCGGATGAAATCCGCTTTGCTTTATTGCAGAAAAACCTCAAAGGTGAGGAAGTGACAGTTTATCTCAGACCGAGTGAGGGGGGAGATAAAAACTGGTTCTTCCAGTATTTTGAAGGAAAAGAAATCGAAAAAGAGGAATCTTGTGTCAAGGAACCGTCCGCGTTGGAGCAGTTTGCATTCTTAGGTGACTGGGATGGTCAGATGCGTTTGCTTTCTCAGCTGGCAGCACCGGAAAAATGGGATTTTGTCGATAATAACAGCTTTGAAAATCTGAAATATTATATGGATGGCTGTTTTGAACGCATTGAAAGTCAGGATAAGATGGTTTTTAATGCAGAAAAAAACATGGCTGCATTTAATACAGGGTTGATGACGCGGTATGGTCATGATATTTATGCGCAGTTTTCTAAAAATCTGCCGGGTTCCAAGTTGCCGTGGCGGTTTGAACGCTTTGTATCCGGCAGAGTAGCGTCTGATTTTGTAAGTATTCCACTGGTTCCATCCTATTTGGATGGAAGAAATTCGCCATGGTTTGAGCCGGATCGCAACATTATGCCGTTTGCGCATGATGTGATTTTAAGCAAGATTCGCACATTGCCGCGCGAATTTTTGCGCCGATACAGTCATGCTTTTGAGATTTCATTGATTGAACAGATGAATCTGGACGAAAGGCTTTCGAATGGGTGCTATGCTCGTCTAGAAGAATGCTATCGAAAAAATGTTGAGCAGCTGGATACCATGATTGAAGCAATCAATCGTTCGATTCATTATGCACTGCATCGGGTTAGACGGGATTATTGTTATGCTGTTGCAGGCTACCTGCCGAACAATGACAAAGTTGTCTGGATGCTTCCGTTGACCTTGCAGGGAAATGCCAATCCGGATGTTGTAATTGCGTTTACAATGGAGTACGGCTCCTATTGTCCGACTGCACTGCTTACATTAAAAGAAGCCTATTTGGCAGCAAGATTTGTACGCCGGCTGGATCATTTCTGGCTGAATGCCGTGTCGGTGGATAGACCAGAAAATGAATAAGTAAAGGATTTGTTATATGTTATATATTGTTGGTACGCCAATTGGAAACCTGAGCGATTTTTCGCCGCGTGCGATTCAGACATTGCGTGATGTGGATTTTATTGCGGCGGAGGATACTCGGGTGACCTTAAAGCTTCTGAATCATTTTGAAATTGAAACCCCGATGATTAGCTATTATGAGCATAATATTCGTCAAAAAGGTGAGTATATTGTTAGCAGAATATTAAATGGCGAGAACTGTGCGATTGTGACCGATGCGGGGATGCCGTGCATCTCTGATCCGGGTGAGGATCTGGTCAAACTCTGCGCTGAGCATGACATTCCGATAGCGGTTGTACCAGGGCCAAGTGCGGTGGTCAGTGCGTTGGCAGCTTCTGGACTTCCGACTGGAAGATTTACCTTTGAAGGTTTTTTATCGGTTAATCGACCGCAGAGGTTGCAGCATCTAGACGAAGTAAAAGAAGAAACGCGTACCATGATTTTTTATGAGGCACCGCATAAGCTTTTAGCGACTTTGCAGGATTTTGCAAAGACTTTCGGCTCAGAACGCAAAATCACGCTATGCAAAGAACTGACCAAGTTGCATGAGCAGCATCACCGTACTACTTTGGGAGAAGCGGTGGCTTATTACACCGAAAATAAGCCGAAAGGCGAGTATGTGCTGGTGTTGGAAGGATTTGACAAAGCGGCTGCACAGCAGGCAGAGAAGGATTCCTATACGATGGAAGATGCCATTGCGATGGTAAAAGCAAAGGTAGAGTCGGGAGAGAAACTAACCGTTGCCTGCAAAGAGGTGGCAAAAATGACTGGTCAGAATCGAGCAGAACTATATCGTTGGGTCTGCAATGAATAAAATAATTGACAGCGGAAAGATTTTGGTTTTCCGCTGTTTTTTTCGTTCCATTTCTGCAAAAGCTATCAGAAAGGAATGGAGGAATCAAAATGGATATGATTAAAATTGAAAATTTACAAAAAAAATACCCATCGCCGGAGCGTGGAAAAGAAGTTATGGTACTGGATGGATTGAATTTAACCGTAAAAGAAGGGGAGTTTACCGCAATTATGGGGGAATCAGGAGCTGGAAAATCTACATTGATGAATATCATTGGTGTATTAGATGCGCCTGATGGTGGCATATATAGGCTTTGTGGTATGGAACTGACTGGACGCAGCGATCGAGAACTCTCCAAAATTCGCAGCCAAAGTATTGGTTTTATCTTTCAGAATTGCAGTTTGATTTCATCTCTGACCGCATTGGAAAATGTGAAGCTACCGCTTTTCTATCAGCATCTTCCGAAACAAAAACAGATTCGAATTGCACAAAATGCATTGGAACAGGTGGGGCTTTCCGACCGGTTTTCTCACCTGCCGGGTCAGCTTTCCGGTGGACAGCGGCAGCGTGTTGCGATTGCAAGAGCAATTGCAACAGATCCGGATGTGATATTAGCGGATGAGCCGACCGGTGCGTTGGATGGCCGTTCTGGTGTGGAAGTGATGGAGGCACTATGCAGGTTACATGAACAGGGGAAAACGATTCTGCTGATTACGCATGATCCGAAAGCTGCGGCCTATGCACAGAGGATCCTATATTTATATGATGGAAAACTGCATAAGACTGTTTAAAAAACAAAAAAGAGAAGCTTCGAATGAAACTTCTCTCTCTGGAGCTGTTAACCAGATTCGAACTGGTGACCTCGTCCTTACCAAGGACGTGCTCTACCACCTGAGCCATAACAGCATTTCTTAACTGTTTTGAGTGATTTGCTCTCAACAGTTAATGATTATATCAGAAAGTTTGTCGAAAGTCAAGGGTTTTTCTGTTATAAATTTAAGTTTATAAAATTTCCATATTTTTTTCAAATAAATGAGAAGTATCGTTATGGAATCTGCATCGCGGTGCAGTGTATCCGCTTTCGGTATTTTTAAATTCGATCAGTGTTACACCAGTAAGTGACAGACCGAATGCAGAAAAGCAGATTGGTTCCGGGATGCCTAAAATATGTCCGATTAAAACAGTTCCAAGACCACCATGGCAGAATAGCGCAATAGTTTCATCATTTGGTGAAATAACTTCATAGCGTAAGCCCTCTCTGCGGTAACCGAGTTTTTCAAACCACATATCCGAAGCGGCATGGATGCCTGCCACTTCTTCTCCCGCACCGGTTCCTGTGTATAGCGGATGCGTATGCCATTGATCGCCTAAGGAAAGCACCTCATCACTGCGCATAATTTCTTCCGGAGCGGCAGTTCCAAATACTTTGCCTTTTGTTGGATGATTGCACTGAAAGTAGATTTCGTGCGCCCAGGAAGCAACTTCCGGTGTCATATCAAGCAGATCGGCAAGTGGCTGCGCGGTCTGTCTAGCGCGTCCTTGTGGAGAAGTGACAATGCGGTCTATGCCATAGGAAGCCAGGCGGGGGGCAACAGCATCTGCCTGTAATTTGCCAGGCTCAGTCAGACAGTCATTTGCATAGTCCGGATCACCGTGGCGAATAATATAGAGTTTCATATAAAATTCCTCCGTGAAAGTTTTTCCTAATTATAGCACATTTTATTTCACGGGTCAATCGACAGTTGGTTGCAAAATATATGTAAAAGAAGTTGTTTTATTTTAAAATTTATAGAATAATGCTAAAGTTATATGATTTCTAAAAAACAATAAAAAAAGTGTTGACAAATCTTTCAAAATCTGATATAATATCGTTGTTGTCAAGAAGAAGGTTCGCAGGTGTAGTTCAATGGTAGAATTCTAGCCTTCCAAGCTAGTTACGTGGGTTCGATTCCCATCACCTGCTCCAAGGCGCAAGCCTTTTATGCGCCAATAGCTCAGTTGGATAGAGCACCCGCCTTCTAAGCGGGTTGTCGCAGGTTCGAATCCTGTTTGGCGTACTTGACATGGTGGGTATAGCTCAGTTGGTTAGAGCGCCAGATTGTGACTCTGGAGGCCGTGAGTTCGAGTCTCATTATCCACCCCATAACTTGTCGAAGTGCGCCTGATAGTTTTACTGTCAGGCGCGCATTTATATTGGGGTATCGCCAAGCGGCAAGGCAAGGGACTTTGACTCCCTCATTACGTTGGTTCGAATCCAACTACCCCAGCCAGATAAAAAGCACTCTGTAAATTAGATGGGTGGTCATAAAACAGTAACCCACGAAAATTACTGATATATAGCATCTGTCTGACAGGGTTGGAAAAAATGAACCAGGCATCATCGAGATGAAAATCTTGATGATGCCTGATTTTTTGTAGTTAACGGAGCTTCCTCTTTCATGTGGTATATCTGCAAATGAAACTTTAAGTGTATTTGATACAGTTATGAAAGTCAATGTTGAAATAATATATGTCTGAAAAGAATCGCCTGAACAGAGAAAAATCGCTCTGGATATTTATTATTTACAAATTTTAATGTAAAATAAAAAGTGGTATTAGATAGGTATGGATAATTCGAACAGTCAGACATATCAAAACAATCTGAATATTTTAGAAAAGGAGCATGAATATGGAATATCAAAAAATTAATGCCGAAACAATCAACAAGTGGTGCCGTGAAGGATGGGAATGGGGAACAATGATTCCTCATGAAGAATATGAAAAAGCAAAATTCGGAGAATGGAATGTCTATTTAACGCCCACAAAGTGTGTACCTCATGACTGGTTTGGGAATTTACACGGAAAAAAACTTTTGGGATTGGCCAGCGGAGGTGGTCAGCAAATTCCAATATTTACCGCCTTAGGTGCAGAATGTACAGTACTGGATTATTCCGACGAACAATGCAATAGTGAACGCTTGGTTGCAGAGCGAGAAGGTTATCATGTGGAAATTATACAAGCAGATATGACCAAGCCATTGCCTTTTGCAGATGAAACTTTTGACATTATCTTTCATCCGGTTTCCAACTGTTATGTCGAAAATGTTCTGCCTATTTTTAGAGAATGTTATCGTATATTGAAAAAGGATGGCATATTTTTGGGTGGTTACGATATTGGAATCAACTATATTTTTGATAACAACGAAGAGAAAATGATGTATCCTCTCCCATTCAATCCGTTAAACAATCCTCAACAGTACGAAGATTCCATTGAAAATGATTGGGGAATTCAGTTTTCTCATACAATTGAGGAACAAATTGGTGGGCAATTAAAGGCAGGCTTTACATTGACGAATTTGTATGAGGACACAAATAACACTGGAAAACTGCATGATTTGAATGTTCCTTCCTTTATCGCCACACGTTGTATAAAATATAGGTAAACATCGATATGAGGCAGAGAAAAATTGATGTATAAATCGTACACCTTATTTTCTTATTGAAATTATGTCTTAGCTACAAGTGGTATAGCTGCAATACGGTACTCTTACCATAGACAAGGGGATCATTATCAAATCTTTTTCGGAACGCTGGCATTTCTCTGTATACGGCACAATCACTTTAGTGTGAATATCGTCTTGGAATTTTTAAGTATCGGTACTATGTTTGCACATTAGAAAATGATGAAGGTCATGAAATAGTGCAGCATATTGTTAGCCGCAGACCTCTCACTGGTTGTATTGGTGACGATATTTATTTGAAATCACTCAATAATGAATACAAACTGGATGTAGTAAGCAAACGTTAAAACATTGTGCAGCCAACAACGTAGTTGTTGATCGAAGGGGTTTGGGGATGTTGCCCCAACAAG
>JAHHTP010000011.1 GCA_020024615.1 Oscillospiraceae bacterium | reverse complement strand
CTTGTATTATTTTTAGAATATATCCATCCAATCTGTTGGATATTCACCATGATATAAAAAGATACCGCGGCGAAGGGAGATACATGTAAATCCATTTCGAATCATCCCGCAGAACCTCAAAGAGTTCGCTACGCATCGTCTGGAAAATCTGGCATTGCCAGCCAAAAATATCATACACACATGAACAATAAATACAAGGAGGTAATTTATGGCATTCGGAAAAGCAAAACAACAAATCAATAACAATTTCACAGAAGGTGTTATCTGGAAGCAGATGCTCTTATTCTTCTTCCCTTTGGTTTTCGGAACGATTTTCCAACAGCTTTACGGCACCATTGACGCCATTGTACTCGGCAACTTCTGCGGTACCGAAGCACTTGCAGCTGTTGGTGGTTCTACCAGTACCATTATTGACCTGCTTGTCGGCTTCTTTGTCGGCCTGTCATCTGGTGCTACTGTCATCATCTCACAGTATTATGGTGCAAGTCAGTATGACCGTGTATCAAAAGCTGTACATACTGCAATCGCCATGTCCATCATCGGCGCAGTCATTTTAACCACCATCGGCCTGATTGCTGGTCCGTATGCCTTAAAAGCGATGGAGGTTCCAAAAGAAGTATATCCGCACGCGCTGACCTACCTGCGCATTTATTTCTCTGGCATTATCTTCTCACTGATTTACAATGTTGGCTCTGCCATCCTGCGCGCCATTGGCGATTCCAGACGACCACTTTACTTCTTAATCGTCTGCTGTATTACCAACTTAATCCTTGATGTCATTCTGGTGGCAGGCTGTCGTCTGGAAGTCATGGGTGCTGCAATCGCAACTGTCACTTCACAGGCAATTTCCGCTATTCTGGTTCTGTTCACTTTAATGAAAACCCAAGGTGCCTGCAAGCTGTATCTCAAACAAATCCGCATTGATTTTTCACAGCTTAAAAGAATCCTATATATCGGTCTGCCAGCTGGCATTCAATCGGTTTTATACACCGTTTCTAACATGATTATTCAGGCAAGCGTCAACAGTTTCGGCACCACTGCTGCTGCTGCATGGACTGCATATGGTCGTTTGGATAGCATCGTTTGGATGATCATCAACGCATTTGGTATCTCCATTACTACCTTTGTTGGGCAAAACTTCGGCGCACAGCAGTATGGCCGTATGAGAAAAGTTGTCCGCACTGGTATGGGCATGGTTTTTGCCAGCGTTATCGCATTAAGTGTCATTATGATTTCCATCGGCAAATATATTATTATGCTGTTCAGTAAAGACCCGATGGTTATCTCGCAGGGTGAACAAATCATCAACACCATTATGCCGTTCTTCTTTACCTATGTCTGCATCGAGGTGCTTTCTGGTGCAATGCGTGGTACAGGCGACACCATCTTCCCGATGATTATGACCTGTGTGGGGGTATGCGTGTTGCGTATTGCATGGATTTTCCTGATATTGCCGCACAACAATACCCTGCCAATGCTAATGTACTGCTACCCGATCACCTGGAGTACCACCTCTCTGTTGTTCATCATCTACTATTTACAGGGCGGATGGCTCAAACGAAGAATCAAAGCACATGGCTTTGCTCCAGAAGTAAAAGAAAAAAAGGTAAAAAAAGTTAAAAATACTTGATATACTTCTTGCTGGCTTTGCCCGGATTTTAAGAAAATCCGGGCTGTTTTATTTGATATCCATTTATAAAAAATTCCGCCGAGGCAGAACACTCTGGCGGTTTTCCATTTGCGTATCATTTTAATTTTTTGCTTAAATATAATACCAAATCATCATCATTGCAGCATGCTCCATTCATTGGCAAAAGTACATCACGATACCATACGCCACTACCGTCCGGAACATATCCACGTTTCACATACAATCGTTGTGCTGAGCCATAACCTGGGTGCATTCCAACCCCCAACGCAATCTCATCGCTCATGGTGGCTGCCTGTGCCTCAATACGATCTAAAATACTATTTCCAATTCCATGATGTTGATAACCTTCCAGCACATTAAAATCATTCACAACTGGAAGTGAGCGCAGCGCCTCTGGACCATGTGGATTACAAGATAACAATGTGGCATAGCCAACTGCTTTTCCGTCTACTTTAGCAAACACCACAAAACGGCGTCCTTCCTGCTGCTCTTTATAATATTTTTCCAGCACTGCTCTCCGGTCTCCCCAGCCTTGTGCTAGAAATCCTTTTCTTTCATTGGACGATAAATAATTTCCATTTTCTCAAATCTCCTCTGTAATTACTTTTCCTATTCCAGAACAGCCGCCTCCATTGTATTCACTTTTTTGTGGCGTTTTTTTGCAATTAAAATCATCAAATTCCAAAGAATGTGACAATAAGATGTCGTTCTTATCATAGCGCAAAGTCAGAAAGAAAATCGGGACATCTTTTGCAAGCAAATCCAGAAAAATTTTATCCCCTTCCCAAATTGGAAGATTGACAATTTCATCCTTTTTGACCCACGCAAGCTCCCCTTCGTCACAATCCTGAATTACGCCATCATATTTTGATGCGGTGAACAAGTGCATATACTCGGTTCCCCATCCTTCCAGACAAAAGGTGACAATTCCCCGAAATACAGGATGTTCCACCGTTAGACCAGTTTCCTCTTTGATCTCGCGACGCACACAGTCAAATGGACTTTCGCCCTGCTCAAATTTTCCACCAACACCGATCCACTTATCCTTATTTTGATCATTCTCTTTCTTCACCCGATGCAGCATCGGATATTCATCATCACGCTCAATATAGCAAAGTGTGGAATTTACCATTTTCATTTTTGTATCTCCCTTATTCTGCCGGATTATGCTCTCTTACCAACGCAATCAGCTTGTCAAGGTCCTCCAATTTGGAAAGTTCACCACACGCTTTACGAAAAGCCGGTGCACCATGCAACCCTTTTAAGTAGAATGATGCCTGACGACGGCAGATTTTCATACCCGCGTATTCTCCTACATCTTCACATACCCAATGTACATGACGGGACAATACTTCCAGTTTTTCATCCAATGAAGGTGGTGCTAAACGCTCCCCGGTTTCCAGATAATGCCGAATATCCCTAAAAATCCACGGATTGCCATAGCTTGCTTGACCAATCATCGCCAGATCACAGCCAGTATACTCCATCATGTGCAAATAACTATCAATCGAATCAATGCCGCCATTGCCGCAAACCGGAATGCTTACTGCATGTTTCACTTCTTTAATAATATCCAGATTAACCGGCGGACGATACATCTGCATGCGAGTTCTGCCGTGAACGGTGAGCATCTGCGCACCGGCTTTTTCCATCAACTCTGCAAACTGCACCGCATTAATAGAACTATCGTCCCATCCACTGCGAAACTTGACTGTGACCGGAACCGGCACACTCTCCACAACCGCCCTGGTAATCTCATACGCCAGTTGTGGCGTTTTCATCAGAGCAGAACCGCCCCCGTTTGATACCACTTTGGGAACCGGACACCCCATATTCAGATCGATGATATCCGGATGATACTGCATGGCAATCTGTGCGGCTTTTACCATAAATTCCACTTCGCTTCCAAACAGCTGTACCGCCATCGGACGCTCATAATCCCGCACAGTCAAAAGCACTGCACTGCCCTTGTCTCCATAGCTGATGCCTTTTGCACTGGCAAGCTCACCCACCACATATGCTGCACCGTATTCCTTACAGATACGACGGTAGGATGTGTCGGCAATGGAGGCCATCGGAGCTAATACGGCGGTTTGTTCTATTTCTACGGCGGTGTTTCCGCTGCCTATTTTAACTTTTGGAAGTGACATATCTTTCTCCTTTATCCTGTTATAAATTGCTATTATTATAACAAGGAACCAGGTGAAAGTCAAATCAATAATTTCTTCCTGGATATAATCAAACAGCATTTTGCAACTACCTGATAACGCCTGCCATACAGCCAGTGCCACAGCAAACCAGAATCTGCTTTAAGGGCGCAGGTTCTTGACATTTCTGATTCAGCTCATCTCTTGTACGAATTACACCCTTACTTCTGCTGCCTCCTTTTTGAATTGGTCAATCAGGGCATAAACCTTCCCTGGTGTCACAGTGGAATATACCACATCATTGACGGTACAAGCCGAAGCCAGGTCGCAGACACCCAAACAGGATACCGTTTCAACGGTAAACATCATGTCATCAGTGGTATGTTTGGATTCTAAGAGTACCAGAACTTTTGGAAACTCTTGCGCACCGGTATACTCTTGCAGACATGGCATGCTGTTCCATCACATACCTGAATGACATACTTACCTTACGCATCCAGAGAAAAATACTCATAAAAGTAGCAACGCCATAAGTTTTAACACAACTTATTTAGAAAATCAATAGAGTTTCGATATATTTCACATGATTTTTGGTGGGTTATATGCGACATTTCATAAATAATTTCTGGCGGTTGACAAAACTTTAAAATCATACTACAATTAAGACACTGGAATCAGATATTATTTTAGATAAGGAGTTTATATGATGATGACCATACAACAGAATGCAACTTATATTTCCGCACGCCGTCAGGCTGTATTAAATCAGATGCAGCCAAACAGTATTATGTTGCTATTTTCCGGTATTGAACAGCATATTTCGGTTGATGCCTACCATCCATTTGAAGTCAATAAAAATTTCTTCTATCTGACCGGCATTCAGCGTGACCACATGGTTTTAATGCTGGATAACAACGGTGAGGAACTCAAGGAGATCCTCTACATTCCACAGGCTGATCCGCAGGCAGAACGCTGGCTGGGCAAAAAGATGACCGCTGAAGAAGCAAAACAGATCAGTGGCATTTCCGAAATCCGATTTGTGGATGCATTTGACGCAAAATTCGAACGCTATATGACCGACCACAGCATGGACTGTGTATACTTCGATACCTTCCGTCAGACCGCTGAGGATGCTCCAGACTACAATGCTGCAAAAGCAGCGGATTTTGCGAAAGCATATGTTGGCACACCGATCAAAAACTGCCATCCGATGCTTGCAAAAATGCGCATGCAGAAGGATGAAGCGGAAGTTGAACACATCAGAGAAGCCCTGAAATTAACGGATAAAGGCTTAAAACGCATTCTAACCACCATGAAACCGGGCATGTATGAATATCAGATTCAGGCAAACTTTGAACATGAACTGATGTATAACGGCGCACAGAGTGTATCTTTTCCAACCATTGCAGGTTCTGGCATTAACGGCACCATGCTGCATTACGGAACCAATCACTGCGTTGCTGAGGATGGCACCCTGATTCTGCTTGACTTAGGCGCACGCTACAACGGTTACTGTGCAGATATTACGCGAACTTATCCGGTAAATGGTAAATTCACCGACCGTCAAAAAGCGGTTTATAATGCGGTTTTAGCCGCAAATAAAGCGGTCAAAGCTGCTGCAAAGCCGGGAATCACCACCATGCAGTTAAATGATATTGCCAAGGATGTTCTGGCAAAAGGCTTGATCGAACTCGGTATCATCCAAGATGCGAAGGATGTTGGCAAATACTATATGCATGGCGTTTCCCATCATCTTGGCATTGATGTGCATGATGCGGTCAATATGAACGATAAGGCCTTAAAACCGGGTGCTGTTATCACCGATGAACCGGGACTTTATATTGATGAAGAAGCCATCGGCATCCGCATTGAAGATGACCTGCTGATCACCGAAGACGGCTGTATCTGCCTTTCGGAAGATATTATCCGTGAAGTAGATCAAATTGAGGAGGCTATGAAACGATGAATAACCCGTTTGCAGACCGCCTTGCTCTCGCTGTCAAAAACGGCGGATATAAGGATGACAACTACTGGATCTGGTGCGGCAGTGCCATCAGAGGAGATGACGGCCGTTTCCATCTGTTTGCATCCCGTTGGGAGAAAAAATATGGATTTGGTGCAAACTGGCTGTACCGTTGTGAGATTGTTCGCTGCGCAAGTAATACACCAGAAGGCCCATATCAATACGAAGAAACTGTTCTCTCTACCCGTGATATCAGCTATTTTGATGGCAGAAATGTTCACAACCCGTACATTCGGGAATGGAACGGAAAATATTACCTGTATTATACGGGAACCACCTACGGCGGATCCGTGCCAACCAATGACAAAGAGCTTGCTGACCCACAGCGGTTTATCGAAGTCTGGAATAATAAGCGTATCGGCGTAGCGGTCGCTGATTCGGTACTGGGCCCGTGGAAACGCCCGGATAAACCTCTGCTGCTGCCACGCGACTATTCTCACTGGGACTGCACTGCAACCACCAATCCGGCTGTTGCGATTCTGCCAGATGGCACAACCTATATGCTGTACAAATCCCGCGCCTATGCCAATGACACACTAAAAATCGGCGTTGCAAAAGCAGACAGACCCGATGGCAAATTTGTACGACTGGCCGATGAACCTATCTTCCATTTTGAAAACCCGGATTTCCATGTCGAAGACCCGTATATGTGGTACGAGGACGGCAAATTCAAACTCCTGATTAAGGATGATTTCAAAAATAACTGCGGCGGTGTGACCGGCGTGTGGGGGGCTGGCTTCTACGCTGAAAGCGATGACTGTATCCATTGGAATATCCCAGAAAATCCGCTGGTCTACTCCAGACACTTAAAATGGGATGATGGCACCGAACAGGATATGACCAATGCTGAACGCCCGTTCTTATTATTGCAGGACGGTCATCCCACGCACCTGTTTATGGCAACCGGCGAAGGCGATCCAGACAAACCATATCAGATGACACGCTCGTTTAACATCTGCATTCCGCTACTATAATTCAAACGATAAGGACAGGTAAATCCTGTCCTTTTTTCATACAAAAAGCAGGATAACGAATTGACAAAAGACAAATTATTCCTTATAATGGAATCAGAAAAAGCCTTTTGTGGAGGAAATTGATATGAAAATGAACTTAAATTCCGTCTGGTATGATGCACCGGCAGCCGCAGACGGCAGTGCAGCATTTTCCAGCTTAACGCAAACCAATGCCCAAAACGATGCAAGCCACCTGATCTGGAAAACCAAAGCACTTCCCATCGGAAACGGCTATATGGGAGCCATGCTGTTCGGTGGCATTTCAGAGGAGCGCATTCAGCTCAACGAAAAGACCCTGTGGGACGGAAAACCGAATCATATCACCGAGGATAAATCCGAATATTTCAGACAATCACGAGCATTTATGTTTGCCGGAGATACCGAACAGGCATACAAAGTATTAACCGAAAACTGTGAGGGCAGTCCGGATCATTATGGAACATATACTCCATTTGGCAACATCTCAATAAAGATAGACGGCATTACGCCAAATACCCAAACCAAAAACTACCGTAGATTTCTGGATCTGCAAGATGCACTCTGCTGCACTGAATATGAGATTGATGGTGTCACTTATGAACGAGAAGCGTTTGCCTCCTATCCCGACAGAGTAATCGTGATTCGATTATCCTCATCCAATCCAGGCAAAACCGGATTTTCTTTCCATTTTACCAATCAGCCGAATAAGTCCGAAAATATTCAAACGGATTTTGAAGATCACATTCTAAACATTTGCGGAAATCTGTCCGGCAATGCACTGCGCTGGGCAGGTGCATTCTCATTCCATACCGACGGCACGATTGTTTATGAAAATGGCACCGTAAAGGTCAGCAATGCTGGTTATACCGATATCATCTGCACCATGGCAACCGACTATTTGTTTGATGAAACCAAAGGTTATCGTTCTGGTATCGACCCAGCTGAGATTGTTTCTGCAATTATGCAGCAGGCAGACAACAAATCTTATGAAATGCTCAAGAATACTCATCTTACCGACTATCATGCACTTTTTAACAAAACTGTACTGAATCTGTCAAAAGACAATTCCCTGCCAACCGATAAACTGCGTGCTGCATATGGCGAAAACACCGGACATATCATGCTCGATCAGCTGTTTTTCAACTATGGCAGATACTTAATGATTGCATCTTCCAGACCAGGCAGCCTGCCTGCAAACTTACAGGGTGTGTGGGCTGACCAGCAACATCCGTGCTGGGAATCCGACTATCACATCAACATCAATTTACAGATGAACTACTATCCGGCTGCAAACTGCAACCTTGTTGAATGTATGTCGCCGCTGCTGGACTGGGTAGAAAATACAATGATTCCCGGACACCGTACCGCCAGAAATGTATACGGCTGTGACGGCTGGGTTTCCCACACCTGTAACAATGCTTACGGATTCACCGATCCGGGCTGGGGTGACTGGGGTATTGCGCCGGAGAGTGCTGCATGGATCTGCCTCAACCTCTGGGATATGTATGATTACACGCGTGACACCACCCACCTGCCGCGCATCTATCACTGCATGCAGGAAGCGGTCAAATTCTATACCGATTATATGATTCTTGATCCAGCATCCGGCGAATATGTTTCTGGTCCATCCTATTCTCCAGAAAATGGACCGATGACCATGGGAGTTAAGATCACACAACAACTGGTCAAAGAACTGTATCAGACCTATATCACCGCGTCCCATCTTGATTTCACCCCTATTTCCGGCTGCATCAAAGGTGAAAAAATGTCTGAAGTTACAGAACAGTTGTCCCATTTGGCTGCACCTGTCGAAATTGGAGACTGGGGAAATGTCAAAGAATGGAAAGAATATCAGGGCTTTGAACTGGAAGAAGGCTCCGAACATCGCCATATCTCCCATCTAATCGGTATGCATCCATGCAGTCAAATTACTCGACGCTGCCCAGAACTGTTGAAAGCTGCCAGAACCACCTTAAACTCCCGTGGTGATGACTCCACCGGCTGGTCGAGAGCCTTAAAAACACTGCTTTGGGCAAGGGCAATTGGTTCAGATGATGACGCAAATTTAACCGAACGTGGCAAAAAATATGTTCGTCATGGTTCTAATGGTGACCGTGCTTATCATATTTATCAAGGACAGGTCAAAGAAATGCTGTTTGATAATCTGTTCGACTTCCATCAGGACGGTGAACATTTGGTAGAAGACGGCATTTTCCAGATCGACGGCAACTTCGGTTCCACAGCAGCCATCGGCGAAATGCTGTTACAAAGTCATGATGGATATTTGGATATTCTGCCTTCTCTGCCAAGCGCATGGGCAGACGGAAATGTAAAAGGATTGCTTGGCAAGGGTGGCTTTGATGTATCAATAGAGTGGGCCCAGAAAATGCCTAAAAATGCCGCAATTACCACAAATACAACCTCCGAATGCCGTGTTTATCAGAACCCGAATTTTCCGATTTTGTCAATTGAATGTGAGGGAATAAAAATTGCATTCAATGCCATCACTGAAGATGGACTGACCCTTCTGTGTTTCCCGACGGAAAAAGGAAAAACCTATCAGTTTACTTACTAAGAAAGGAGCCGACATGAAAAAGTATCTTCCTGCATTATCGATCATCATATGCGGTCTGCTCACCGCTGTCTGCTTTTTTAAAATACTTGATCTGGAAAACCAGGTTATTGCACTGAAACAAAGCAATGAATCAAACTTCGCCTCCCTGCACGGCAAAATTACCAGCATCAGCGCCAATGTGCAACATGAACTGGAGCAACAAAGCAATCTGCTTTCTGACAGCAACTATACCTACGGAACGCTGGATTTTAAGCAAAGAACTGTTCCGCTGACCTGCACAGTCACCCCAAAATCCTATTCAGCGAAAGAAACAATCGCTATTCTGAATGTTGACAATGAGCAATATCCGATGAAATTGCAAGATGGAATCTTCACCGCTACCTTTGATATACCGCTGTTTGCAACTGCATCGGTCAACCATGTAGAATTTCAGACTGGTGAAACCATTTCGACACAGAGTTTAGACTGGTATTTATCCCCAGCAGAAGAATTTTTATCGGATGTAAATGCCTCCTTCTCCGGTTCGTCCACATCCAATCGGTCAAACGGTATCTGCACCAAAATTTACGACGGCTATGTTGATATCCATATGAGCCAGCATACACCTGATACCATCATTCAATCCTTGCGGCTGGTGGAAACTCTGGATGGCAAAATCATCAAAACCACTGATATTCCACACGACAATATATTCGAGGAAATAACTCCAGAAACCATAGATGCTATGAATACTTCGGCAAAATATTCGGATAATTTTATGTTCAACCTGAATACACATAAAGTAAAAATTCCATATGGCAGCACCTATGAAATGTATCTCGAAGCGGTCGCTTCCAATAATCTGCAATACCGCTGCATTGTTGATTGCGAAACAATCGGTTCTAATGGTGAACCTGCAAAGAAAGCAGAATATTTGTTTGATCATACCTCCATTTACGATGAAAATGGAAAGCTTTTATATGCACCGGAATATAAAGAAATAGACTAAAAAACAACAAAACCACCTGCTCCAAATGCTCAGGGTTACTGAGGACAGTTTACTGAAATTAGGACAACGAGCATTGCAGCGGGACAAGAAAATAACCGAGAAGGACTGTAAAAGGTTCTTCTCGGCTTTTGTTTTGATTTGCACATAAAGTACGGTCAAAAGGTGGTGATTGGACATTATAAATAGCTGAGGGAGCACTATCTTGTCTACGGGCTCACAGCGCAGGATATTAAAACCGAAAATTGAAACAAAAAAGCTGCTGCAACTCTTCCCTGTAAAAGCCGGCAAATTTCTAATTTGATTATGAGTAGAAAATTTATTCTGTAAATGGAGATTCCAATAATGTCACAATTTTATTTTCTGCATCCAGCCTCACCTGACAGCCAATAGGCATAGTCATCATAGGATGTGTGTGGCAGCAATCAAAATCCGCCAGGATAGGAATACTGCTATTCCCCATAACTTCCATCAGTATTTCGTATGGTTTTCTGCCTGTGCCGTTATCATCAAATTTTTCATGCTTTCCCAGAATAATGCCGGAAATTCTGCCAAACACGCCTGCAAGTTTCAGAAGGGAAAAACTGCGCTCGATAGTACAGGCATCCTTGAGGGAATCTTCGATAAAGAGAATATCTCCCTTTTGGATCTGCGGCATATATTCTGTGCCAAAGAATCCCTCCATAGTATTTAAATTTCCACCAATCAATCTTCCACAGCACACACCTGGGTGAACACAGATCCAGTCGTTTTTATACTGGGCTTTTCCATGATCCTGTGTACTCCAGTTAATAAATTCATCCGTCCAGAAAAGGGGCTTTTGATAATGATATGGTATTTCAATCTGACTTTTCATCATGGAATCAAAATTAGCAAAGGTCCAATCTACAAAGGGCGGAAATTCGCCAAAGGAAGCTGCTGCTGCCGGACCATAGAATGTGACCAGACCTGTTTTGGCATAGATCGCCAGCAAGAGCGCAGTGACATCCGAATAGCCAATGATCACTTTAGGATGCTGTTTCAGATATTCATAGTCAATATACGGCAGAATGGAATTGGTATTATTACCGCCGATTGCCGCCATTAAAATATCAATTTCTTTGTTGTGAAGAAGATCGTTAAATTCTTCCGCTCTTTCCTGAATGGTTCCAGAACGATAGGCGTCTTTTTTGCCGCACAGCTGGCCATTCACAACCTTGTAGCCTTTTGCCTGTAGATATTGGATTCCTCGTTCATAACGAATGGGAATAGTTGCGGAAATTGGAGATGATGGTGAAAATACACCTATCGTAATTTCACCATTCAACTTTCTTGCTTTCATGAATGTGACCTCCTATCATCTGTTAAGATTATTTTGATAAGTTTAACACCTATATGATATCATTTGCATGAAGAATAAGCAATCATAACTTACTTGAGTCAAGCCAATGGCGCACTTACTCACCGCAGGCAAGACGAAGAGGGGGATGACTACACTTACGATGCCTGGGCGGTAAATTGCTGATTTTTTCATCCCCTCTCAATCAGCTTCGCTGACAGCTGAAGGTGAATTGCCTGAAGGGCAAGAGAGGCCGGTCTGGACCGCCCCCAGAGGAGGAGCCTTGGTACGGCGTGAGTGTTAGATATATTGGAATAGGTATGACAGTTAGTTATGCCCGTTTTTATTGTTGAACTCGATCATTCTTATCCTTTCCAATACAAAAACGCTTTATAGCAACCTTTATTCCCGCTGCAATAAAGAAAACAATAACGATACCTAAAAAATTGCAGATCAGATCATCCATATAAATTTTTGCTAGTGTTATTTGGAGCAAATAAAGAAAAAACATATAGCCATTAAGGAAGGAACGAACGCGTTTATACCTTAATGGCTGTATTTCTAGCTTAGCATAATGACATTGGTTTCCCTGCTAAATAGTTACTATATCCGAAGAAATGCAAAGTCCTACTCCTAAATCTGCTGCACCCTCCTCCAAACTTGTGACTGGTTTTTAATGGCACCGCTCATCCAAAGTTACCCCTGTGAAAGGGGAACCAAAGCAGGTGGTTATTTTCTTATGAAAATTATGCTTCAAATACGCCTTTTAACGGATGTTTCTGCATCGGTTTTTCACGGGTATATTTGGTTTCCAGTTCGACAAAAGTTCTGCTCTCGCTGCTCTTTCTGAAGCTCTCCAAAATTTCCAGAACATGCAGTGTCTGATGATAATTTGCTCTGAAATCTCTGCCGGTCTGTAATGCTTTTGCCATATCGGCAAGCCCCAAACCACGAGAGTTGGTTTCATAATCAAAACAAATCGGCATTTCCTTAAACTCACCATCTTCCGGACGCAGCAGTTTAATTGGGCCACCAAATCCGTTCGGATCCGGAACAATCAAAGTACCTTCTGTACCATAAATTTCAATCTTCGCAACCTCTTTATAATATACATCAAAGGTGGTAAAAATCGTACCGATCACACCGGAGTCAAACTGCATGATACCGTTGACATAGGTTGGAACATCAACATCAATGATCTCTCCGTTGTGTGGTTCACTGGTGATGATCCGTTTATCAAAGGAAGCTTTGGTCATACCAGTAACAGTATTCACGCCACCCAGCAGGTTAACCAACGCAGTGATATAATACGGTCCCATATCCATCATCGGACCGCCACCGTGTTTGTAGTAGAAATCCGGGTCTGGATGCCAGCTCTCATGACCGTGGCATACCATATGTGCAGATGCACCAAGCGGTTTGCCGATATAGCCATCCTCGATGAGTTTACGGCATGTCTGGATGCCTGCACCCATAAAGGTATCCGGTGCGCCGCCCAGCATCAAGCCTTTTTCTTCCGCTAATTTTACCAGTTCAACACCTTCTTCATAGGTAGCAGCCAGCGGTTTCTCGGAATATACATGTTTACCAGCAAGCAGAGCAGCTTTGGTCACATCATAATGCTGATACGGACGAGTGATGTTCAATACAATATCAACATCCGGATCTGCAAACAGTTCATACATATCCTGATACAGTTTCGGAATCGGATATTCATCAACCGCTTTCTGTGCACGCTCCGGAATCAAATCGCAGACGCCTACAATTTCAACCTCTTTGAACATTTTTGTTAAGTTTTCCAGGTAAATGCCGGAAATCGAACCGACTCCGACAAAACCAACGCCAATTTTTTCTTTCATATCAAATTCCCCTCTTGTAGCAATCAATACATTTTTGCATTGTTCTCATAGCGTTCTGGGGTCAGACCATTTTCTTTTGCATAATTTTTGCCTTCCGCAGCCCACAGCATACCACGACGGAACATCTCCTGTGCATTTGGAGAATTGTCAAATACATCGTCATGATGTCCCAGAGAAGAATAGAATACTCTGCCGACGCCCCAATATTTGGTCCACACAACCGGCATATCAATCGGTTTGTTGGATGCATGGTAATAGTTAACCAGCGGGAAACGGGTGGTTGCCAGTACTTCGATTGCCGGGTCAACATGCAGATAATAATGCTCACTGCAAACCTTGAAATCCTCGATACCTTCTACCAGTGGGCTAGAGCCACGGCGCACATTAACGGTATACTCAACACCATCACCACCCGGATGGCTGACCCACTGACCACCAGTGATGAACTGCCACATAGTATCCTGACGGAAGGAATCACACATACCGCCATGTACACCGGCAAGGCCAACACCTGCTGCAACCGCTTTGGAAACATTCTCCACATACTCATGCTCGATATTTCCGCCAGTCCAGCAGGCAACGATCAAATCCAGTCCCATCAGTTTATCCAGATCGGCAAGGCAGTCTAGTGTATCAAAAATCTCAACTTCAAATCCTTCTGCTTCAAGTAATCTGCCAAAGCGTTTGGAGGTCAGTTCTGGCTCATGACCATCCCAGCCACCCTGAAAAATCAATGCTTTTTTCATATTATTTTCCCTCTTTTCTAAAGCCCAATACCGAACTGTTAAATACGGCACTCAACCGGTTTTCCCAGTCTGTCAGACTCGAAAATCGTATCAATTACAGTCATAACTCTTAATGCCTGCTCCGGTTTAACGATCAGTTCCTGAGTACCATCCAGTACACCGGCAATATTCTCATAATACTCAGACCACTGCGGATTAACCTCCGGTAGAGCCAGTTCTTCGGTGGTTTCTCTCGGACGCGGTGCCATGGTTCTGGTCGGACCTGCGGAAGTGTAAACAATATCATTATCCCAAGTCATCTGCTCGTCGCTTGCCAGCTTAACCATTTTTCCGTTTAAGTCCCAGTCCTCAATAACTGCGGTACCATCGGTGCAGGACATGTGCCATCTTGGCTGGGTGATAAAGCAGTTGGTATCAATCTCAACCAGTGCGGAAACTTTATTTTCAAAACGGAATAATACTTTAAAGTTATCGTCAACACCATCCGAGAAGATGTTAAACAAGTGTGCGGAAATACTGGTTACCGGGCTGTCAAATAGATCCAACATCTGGTCGATCAGATGAACACCCCAATCGTAAACCATGCCACCGCCATTTACTTTATGGCCTCTCCAGCCAACCATAGAACGACGAGAACCCTGAACACGGCTTTCAAGCATATACGGTTTGCCAATGGTGCCATCCTCAATGATCTTACGGATGCAGCGGTAATCTCTATCCCAACGGCGATTCTGATGAATCGAGAATACTTTGCCAGTTTCCTTCTGAACCTGCATAATTTCACGCAGCTCGTCAGCATTCATGGTGACCGGTTTTTCACAGATAACATTTTTGCCGGAACGCAGGCAAGCAATGCTTAAATCTTTATGGAAGTTGTTCGGAACAGCGATGGTGACCAAATCAATTTCTTTATCCTCTAACAATTCTTCCAGCGAATTGTAAGCATGCAGACCGTTCTCAATTGCTTTGGCTCTTGCTTCTTCACGAATATCCCATGCTGCAACAACCTCAAAGCTCTTTACATTATCACGAACTGATGCATGATGCCATCCGCCCATCCCACCGTAACCGATGATTGCCATTTTATACTTTGCCATAATAAAAATCCTCCTGAAATTTTAATTCATAGATAAAAATCTATAACTTTACTTGTATCATAGCACACTTTATGATAAAATACAAGACAAAACCATATGATTTTATTGCCAAAAATTGCTTTATCACAAATTAAGAAAGGATATTGTTTATGAAACCGATCAAAGATAAAAACGGATTGACCGAGGCTGAATTTCTAAAACGCTACGACGCTTCCCGCTACCCAAGACCTTCTGTTACGGTGGACAATCTGATTTTCTCCAATAACGGAAAAGTTAAAAAGATTCTGATGGTTAAGCGTGGTGGACATCCCTGTATTGGAATGTGGGCCTTACCAGGCGGTTTTGTCAATCCAAACGAAACCACCGAAATGGCATCAGCACGAGAGTTATTTGAAGAAACCCATCTTTCCGGCGTAACTGGAAAACAGCTCTATACTGTATCCACCCCAGGACGCGATAAGCGTACCTGGACCATCAGTGTCTGTTATCTATCACAGATCCAAGCTGACGCGCTAGATATTCAAGCCGATGATGATGCAGCGGATGCTGGATGGTTTGAAGTAACATGGAATCTGCTGTCTGCCAACGCAGCACCCGGCAGACAACAGGATATTTATGCTCTGATGCTAACCCTTGGCGACATCGTGTTGACCGCCAAAATCAGCCATACCGTCACATGCGGTGCATATGGTGAAACCGAATCGGTGGATATTCTGGAAAATGACGGCATTGCATTCGACCACGCCATGCTGATTGCAAGAGGACTACTTGCCCAGTAAATTGATAGAACGACTTTTCAAAAAAGAAAGTCGTTTTTTATATCATAAAAAAGAGAGGAACTAAATCCTCTCTTAAAATATCAATATTCTTCTATGGTTTTCTTCTTGCGTACGCGAATCCAGATATTCAGGAATATACAAACTGCAATAATCAATCCCAGAACAACCCAGAATTGCCAGTTATCATCTTCAACCGACAATGTTGTTTTACCATCCGATGCCTTGATGGAAATCCAGTAATTCTCCATCTTCTCATTGGCTTCTTCTGGCAGGTTAACAAAGTATTCGCATTTTTCAACAATTTCCTGCGGCGGATACGCAATTTTACTGTTTTTCATCTCCTCGTCCAGCAACTCTTTTGCAGCGGTGGACGGGGACGAATAGCCGATATAGCTGATATTTTCCGCCATAATTTCCGGCGAACACATGAAATTGATAAATTCCTCTGCCAGTGCTTTCTGCTTTGATGTTTCTAAAACGCACATACCGTCAATAAAAATATTGCTGCCCTCTTTTGGCACAACAAATGCCAGATCCGGATTTTCATCAATCATAACCGTGGCATCACCAGCATAATACGGTGCAATCCATGCCTCGTTACTCTCCATCTTATTGAAAATTTGATCCATAACATATGCCTGCAAAACATCTTTCTGCTCAATCAACAGGTTTGCGGCGTCCACCATCTGCGCTTCGTCGGTGGTGTTGATATTATATCCCAGTCTTGCAAACGCAATCGCAAATGCATCACGTGGATTATCAAACATCAAAACTTTTCCCGAATACTCCTTATCCCACAAAGCCGACCAGCTGGTGATTTCCTCTTTCACCTTGGTTTTATTATACACAATGCCGACCGTACCCCATGTATACGGAACCGAATACTGGTTCTCCAGATCATAAGCCGCATTTTTAAAGGTATTATCAATATAGGAATAATTCGGAATATTGTCAAAATTTAGCTTCGACAGCATGCCTTCTGCACTCATTCTCGAAATCATATAGTCGGATGGAATGACAATATCATAGTTTGCCGAGCCAGAACGAATTTTCGCATACATCTCCTCGTTGCTTGCAAAGGTGGTATATTCCACATCCACACCTGGATGGGTACGCTCAAATTCCGCAATAACATCCATACCACCGTCTTCGCCGGTCGAAATATACTCACCCCAGTTGTAAACCCTTAATACCTCTTTTTTATCGGCAGCTGATACTGGAAGTACAGAAATTACCAAAACTGCTGCCAGCACAACAGAAGTGATACATTTTATCCATTTTCTCATGATCATACCTCTCCTTAAATCTCCTCTTTTCTGCGCTCTTTATTGGTGCAGAAATTCGAAATCACAAGGAACAAAAGCACAACGACAAAGATAATCGCAGACAGCGCATTGATCTGCGGATTAACCTTCATGCGGGTCATTGCATAAATGGTGGTTGGCAAGGTTGGGAAGGATGCACCGCTGGTAAAATAGGTGATAACAAAGTCATCAATCGAATAGGTAAACGCCATTAAAAATCCGGAAAAGACACCCGGCAAAATCTGCGGCAGCACCGCTTTGAAAAATGCTCTGTTTGGGCTGCATCCTAAATCCTGCGCCGCTTCATACATGCTGATATCCATCTGCCGTAGCTTGGGCATAACATTCATGATGACATACGGCACACAGAATGTAATATGCGCGCAGCATACCGACCAGAAGCCCAGCTCGATACCAAAAAAGTTTGCAATAAATACAAACAGCACCATCATAGAAACACCAGTGACAATCTCTGGATTGATAACCGGAATGTTAACCAGGTTCATCATAGCTGCACGCTTTCTGCGGCTTAAATTATAGATACCGATTGCAGCCAAAGTTCCCAGCAGCGTTGCAAAAACAGAAGAAACCACTGCAACCAAAACAGTGTTCCAGAGCGACTGCATAATCAGTTCATTGGAAAACAGCTGCTTGTACCATTTGAAGGTAAAACCAGTGAAATTGGAACGGGATTTACTCTCATTGAACGAAAAGACAATCAGTACAACAATCGGTGCGAACAAAAATACATAAATCAATGTCATGTAGATACGGTTGAACCATTTTTTCATCATGCTGTCTCCTCTACATAACCATGCCCTGCATCTCGTCATCATCAAAAGCGTTCATAATGCCCATTAACAGCAACATGATCACCATTAGAATCAGAGAAATGGCAGAACCCAAATACGGATTATAGGTGGAACCCAAGAACTGTTGTTCAATCAGGTCACCAATTAACATATTGCTGCCACCGCCCAGCATCTTAGAAATAATAAAAGTGGAAACGCTCGGTACAAATACCATTGTAATGCCCGAAATAATCCCCGGCAGCGAAAGCGGCAGCTGTACCCGAAACAGCACCTGCCAGAAGCCCGCACCCAGATCCTGTGCCGCCTCGATGGTGGAGCGGTCAATCTTGACCATAACCGAATGCAGCGGCGTAATCATAAATGGCAGATAGTTGTATACCATGCCCAGCACAACAGCCCCCTGCGTGTTGATCATTTCAAACGGACCAAGTCCGATGAAACCAAACATCTTATTGATAATTCCCTCATTTTCAATCAGGGTCATCCAGCCGTAGGTACGCAGCAGGAAGTTCATCCACATCGGCAGCATCACAAGCATCATCATAATGCCCTGCTTGTGTGCTTCCGCGCGGGACAGCATCCATGCAAACGGATATGCAAGCACCAGACAGATCACCGTTGCGATGAGCGCCAGATTGATGGATTTTAAGAAAATGGAAGAATAATTTCCGATGCGGAAGATATTTTCCGGTGTAAATTCTCCAGTATCCTTTGCGGTAAAGCTGTACCACAGCACCAGTCCCAGCGGAACCATGATAAAGATAATACTCCATACCAAAAACGGAACGGAGCCCATTTTTGACTTTAGCATTTATTGAACCTCCTCTGCCGATGATACGGTGATTTTACTCTTATCAAATCGAATACCAATATCGGTTGCAACCTGCTCATCATTCATCGAGTGAACCAGCAGATTTAATTTGGTATCATAATCGTATACAATCAGTTCATTATAAACGCCTTTGTAAATCAACGACTCCAGATAAACCTTCAAGTCAGCCATATCCAGCGATACAACTTCAATCGCTGTCGGCGGAATGGTCAGCACACATTCCCCATCCGACAGATTAACACCCTCTATAGTCTGACCAAAGAAGGAAACAGTACCATCTTCAACCTGTGCTTTTACATGGTTGGTGTTGTCCGCATACAGACGCTTCATGATATGGAACGCATCTGGAATCAGGGTCAAACCGACCTTATCCCCAATCTTCCAGCCACGGGTGGAGTGTACCAGCCATTCCAATCCCTCACACTGAATAGACATCTCATAATGTACGCCTTTGAAAATGACATTCTGTACAACGCCATATAAATCAGAATTCTGTTCGGATGCCGGTTTTAATTCTATATCCTCTGGACGGATAACAACATCCACTGGCTTATTCTCACCAAAGCCACCGTCCAGACATACAAATTCTTTGCCACATAATGATACAAGGTCATCCTTTACCATCATAGCGTCAAAAATATTTGCCTCACCAATAAAGTCTGCAACGAATGCATTTTTCGGTTCGTTATAGATTGCTTCTGGGGATCCAATCTGCTGAATGATACCATCTTTCATAATAATGATGGTATCTGACATGGTCATGGCCTCTTCCTGGTCATGGGTGACATAAATAAAGGTAATCTCCATCTGCTGCTGAATCTTTTTCAGTTCCAGCTGCATTTCTTTCCGCAGTTTTAAATCCAATGCGCCTAGAGGCTCATCCAAAAGCAGCACTTTCGGCTGATTCACAAGTGCCCTTGCAATCGCAACACGCTGTTGCTGACCGCCGGAAAGTTTGGTAACACGACGATGCTCAAACCCTTTTAAATCCACGATCTCCAGCATTTTCTTAACGCGTTTTTTAATTTCATCTTTCGGCACTTTTTTTACTTCCAGTCCGAAAGCAACATTTTCATACACATTCAAATGCGGGAAAAGTGCATATCTCTGAAACACCGTATTGATGTTGCGTTTATGCGGCGGCAGGTCATTGATTCGTTTGCCCTGAAACATAACATCGCCGCTCTCTGGTGTAATAAATCCACCAATGATACGCAGGGTTGTTGTCTTGCCACAACCAGACGGGCCTAATAAAGTCAAAAATTCCTTATCCCTAATATAGAGATTCAGATTATCTAAAATCTTTTCGCCCTCGTAGGACATATTGATCCCACGCAGGTTGATCAATGCATTTTCTTTCTCACTGTTTGCCATATCAGTACCTCCTTTTTTACATCACGCTTGTAAAGTTAAGGCTGCCTGCATATAAAAGGGTACCCACAAAATCTAAAAATTCTATGGAAAACAAAGACCGATTCACGCTGAATCATGATAAAAACCGGAATGCTTATTTCGGTAAGTCTTTGCGAAAAAAATGTAGACAACCATAGTAAATTATATACTTTTTTCGACAAAAGTCAATAGATTCGCTTAAAAACAAAAATTAAAGCAATTTTCTGGCAGAATTATCTCAACTATTCCATTTTACGCCGAAAATATCGCAATCCCCCGAGCAATCGAGGGATGTTATACTTTTTATGTCTGTGAAAACTGCGCTGCATACAATTCTGAATAGAAACCGTTTTCATTCAGTAACGATTCATGGGTTCCCTGCTCTATAATACGGCCAGCCTTCATCACAAGAATCAAATCTGCTTCCTTTATAGTAGAAAGTCGATGCGCCACAATAAAGCTGGTGTGTCCTTCCATTAAATGTGAGAACGCACGCTGAATGCGCATTTCGGTTCGGGTATCAATCGAAGATGTTGCCTCGTCCAACAGAAGCATTGACGGACGACAGAGCATGACACGAGTGATACATAAAAGCTGCTTCTGTCCGGCAGACAGATTGCCGCCGTCCTCGGCAATTTCCGTATCAAAGCCTTTGGGCAGACGCTTAATAAAGCTGTACGAATGTGCCAGTTTGGATGCCACAAGAATCTCCTCTTGGGTCGCATCCGGTTTTCCCATTACAATATTTTCCCGAATGGTTCCCTTTTTCAGCCAGGTATCCTGCAATACCATACCGAAACTGCGGCGCAGGCTTTTTCTGGTTAAATGCCGAATATCATAATCATCCACCGTAATATTGCCGTCGTGTACATCATAAAAACGCATCAGCAGGTTAATCAGCGTCGTTTTGCCACAACCGGTAGGACCAACAATCGCAATCCGCTGACCCGGTTTTACCTGTAAATTCAAATCTTCAATCAATCGCTGATCCGGGCGATAGGAAAACGAAACCTTATTTAAATCCACACTGCCGGATACACCTTCCAGCGTTACCGCATCATGATCCTCTGCTGTTTGGGATGGCTGGGAAATCAAATCAAACAGTCTGGATGCGCAGGCAAGCGCATTCTGAAGTTCCGCAATGACACCAGAAATTTCATTAAATGGTTTGGTATACTGATTGGCATATCCCAGAAAACAGGAAAGCTGACCAACCGTAATACCGCCCGAAATAACCGTCATTGCACCAGTCAAAGCAACCCCAGCATATACAACACTGTTGACAAACCGAGTTGCTGGATTGGTAATGGAAGAAAAGAACATCGCACGCAGCGAATATTTCTGTAATCTGTCGTTGATTTCATCAAATTTTTCCAAAGCTTCTTTTTCATGACCAAATGCCGATACAATCTTCTGATTTCCGATCATTTCATCAATGAAAGCCGTCTGTTCCCCTCTGGTTTCACTTTGCAACTTAAACATGGTATAGGTATGCTTGGCAATGAAGTTTGCAACAAAAAGCGAAAGCGGCGTAATCAGTACCACCACCAGTGTGATACCCGGATTTAATACCAGCATGAAAATCAGCGTGCCCAGAATGGTAATCGCTCCGGTAAAAAACTGGGTAAATCCCATCAATAATCCGTCCGAGAACTGATCAACATCGGCAATCATGCGACTGACAAACTCACCTGATGGATGAGTATCCAGATAGGAAAGCGGCAAATTCTGCAATTTACGGAATGCTTTTTGGCGCATATCACGAATGACACTGAAAGTCACCCTGTTGTTCATGGTATCCATCAACCACTGACACAGTGCCGCACTAACCGTACAGATACCAATTTTCCACAAATACATGGTGATTGTGTTAAAATCCACCTGTCCTTTTGCAATCATGCAGTCGATTGCTTTTCCGACCAGAATCGGGATATACAAAGATAACGCAATGAGCAGACTAGCAAGCAGAATCGAACAACACACAAAAAACATATATTTTTTCAAATAATGCAGCACCTTTCGGATGGTGGCAAGCTGCCTTCCCTTGGGCATTTTTTTCGCTTTTGCCATTCGTCACGCCTCCTTTCGTTCAAACTGAGAATAGTAGATTTCTTCATAAACCGGACAATTCTGTAACAGGCTTTCATGGCTTCCAATTCCGACTGCCACACCATCCTCCAGCACTATAATCTGATCAGCATATCGAATAGAGGAAGCACGCTGCGACACAATAAAAGTGGTCGGTGCATCTTTCCTGTTATATATTGCCTTGCGCAGTGCCGCATCGGTCGCATAGTCTAATGCAGAGGCAGAATCATCCAGAATCAAAATAGATGGCTTTTTCACTAATGCTCTGGCAATGGTAAGACGCTGCCGCTGACCACCTGAAAAATTGCTTCCCCCCTGCTCCACCATTGCATCCAGCTGTCCTTCCTTATTTTCCACCACATCTTTTGCCTGCGCAACCGCAAGCGCGTCCCAGATTTCCGCATCGGTGGCATCCTTCTTACCCCAGAGAATATTCTCTCGAATACTTCCAGAAAATAACACTGCCTTCTGTATTACCATACCGATTTTATCTCTTAATACATTCAATTTATAATCTTTGACATCCACACCATTCACATATACAGCACCTTCGGTTGCATCATAGAAACGACCAATCAGATTAACAAGAGAAGTCTTACCGCTGCCAGTACCACCGATAATGCCGATGGTCTGCCCTTTATATGCGGTAAAGCTGATATCAGACAGCGACGGCTCGCCCGCACCCGCATAGGTCAATCCAACATGTTCAAACTGCACAGCAATCGAATCTTCTTTACCCGAAACAGCATTTTCGCTCTCAGCAATAGAAGATGTTACCTGCATAACCGTTTCGATCCGCTTTGCACAGGCAAGCGCCTTGGTGATGCTAATAATCAGATTTGCCAGCTTAATCAGTTCCACCAGAATCTGTGACATATAGTTGTACAGTGCCAGTACTGCGCCCTGTGTCAGAATGCCCATATTTACCTGCAATGCACCAGTATATATCAGTACAATCACAGCGGCATTGATCAGCACATAGGTCAGCGGATTCATCAAAGCAGAAATTCTACCTACAAATTTCTGAGAACGCTTCAAGGCTTCACTGGCAGCATCAAACCGCTCGATTTCCTCATTCTTCTTGCAGAATGCACGAATCACGCGCACACCGGTTAAATTTTCATGAGTAATCCCCAGCACCCTATCCAGTTTCTGCTGTACGCTGCGATATAACGGCATACTTGCCGCCATAATTGAAAACACAACCACCGATAAAAGCGGAATGACAACTGCAAAAATCCACGCAGATTTCACATCCACCGTAAATGCCATCACCATCGCCCCGAATACCACAAACGGACTGCGCATCAGCAGACGCAGCGTTAAATTGACACCCGACTGCACCTGATTGATATCGGATGTCATACGGGTAATCAGTGTAGAAATTCCCAGTGTGTCCATCTCGGTATAGGACAAACTTTGGATATGCGCAAACAAAACATGGCGCAGCTTAGCGGAAAATCCCACCGCAGCTTTTGCAGAAAAATACTGTGCCGTAATCGAAAATGCCAAACCCACAACACCCAATAGAAGCAGCAGTCCACATCTTTGCAGGATATATCCCTTGTCCCCGTTTGCAATGCCGAAATCTACGATGCTGGCAATGACAAGCGGTACAAATAATTCAAATGACGCTTCCAATAGCTTAAAAAATGGCCCCAATACGCACTCTTTGGTATATGGCTTCATATACTTCAGCAACGATTTCAATCTATATTCATCCTTTCTTTTAACAATCTATTAACATATTATCGTAAAACCAAAAAGAAGTCAATATCCATCGGTTATGTTTTGAAACAAAAGTAAACTTTTTTTACCAGAACATCGAGATATTTACAAAATCCGTTTCGCATGATATAATGATAAATAATGCAAAACCCCATTACAGAAAGGATCTATGACACCATGAAAGAATGCAAAAAAGACGCAAAACTTGAAACCAAATGTCTGCATGCAGGCTACACGCCGAAAAACGGTGATCCGCGCCAGATTCCGATTGTACAAAGCACAACCTATTGCTTTGATTCCACCCAGCACATTGCTGATTTATTCGATATGCCGACTGAACCTATGTATTCCCGCTTTGCAAACCCAACATGTGACGCAGTAGAGAAAAAAATTGCTGCTTTAGAGGGTGGTGTCGGTGCAATGCTCTGTTCCTCCGGTCAGGCAGCCAACATGTTGGCTATATTAAATGTATGCTCCGCAGGTGACAGCTTTATCTCGGTATCCTCCATTTATGGCGGCTCAGTCAATCTGTTTGCCGTTACCTTAAAACGCTTCGGCATTGAGTGCATCTGGGTTGATATCAATGCAACCGAAGATGAAATTGCAGCTGCATTCAAGCAAAATACCAAATGTATCTTTGGTGAAACCCTTGCAAATCCAGCTCTGACCGTATTCGACATCGAGAAATTTGCCAATGTTGCACACGCAAACCATGTTCCGCTGATAGTGGACAACACCTTCTGCACACCGATTTTATGTCGTCCGTTTGAGTTTGGCTGTGATATTGTCACCCACTCTACCACAAAATACATGGACGGACATGCCATTCAGGGTGGTGGTATTATCGTTGACTCTGGCAAATTCAACTGGGCTGCTTCTGGCAAATTCCCGGATTTCGTACAACCAGATGAATCCTACCACGGTATTTCCTACACCGAATCTTTCGGCGAGATGGCATATATTATCAAAGCAAGAATGCAGCTGATGCGTGACTTTGGTTGCTACATGGCTGCACATTCTGCATTCTTATTAAATATGGGTCTGGAAACCTTAGCGGTCAGAATGCCGCAGTACTGCAAAAATGCACTGACCGTTGCAAAATGGCTAACCGAAAACGATATGGTAGAGTCCGTTTCCTACCCGGGTCTGGAATCCGACCCGTATCACGACCTGGCAATGAAATATATGCCAGATGGATGCAGCGGCGTTATTTCCTTTGTCATCAAAGGTGGCCGTGAAACCGCTATGCACTTTATGGACAGTTTGGAGCTTGCTTCCAATGTGGTTCATGTTGCAGACATTCGTACCTGCGTTCTACACCCGGCTTCTGAAACACACCGTCAGCTGACTGATGAACAGCTGGTTGCAGCAGGCATCAATGCTGGTATGATTCGTCTGTCGGTTGGTCTGGAAAATGTAAACGACATCATTGCCGACTTAAAACAGGCATTTGATAAAACCAGAGCATAATTTCAACAATATAATGGAAAAAGAGTGGAGAATCCAAGTTCCCCACTCTTTCTTTATACCTTTTGCTTATGTTTTTTACCGGTAAAAGCGTGTTCGCAGATTTTATCCGTGCACTCGCTGCAACGCAGAGAACAATTGGTTCCTTCCCAGAAACGCTCCGGATGCAGAAAAAAGCAGACCTCCCAGATTAAGAATCCGGCAACCGACAATATTACAATGGTATATCCGAAAAATCCCGGCACAAACATCAAAGCGGAGAAAATCAGGATATGATCCCAGTTGAAAATCCGACAGGTTGTACAGCATCGGTTCTTCATAAAACATGCCCGCAACGGACACCAGTACAATACAAAAATAATGTCCAACACATTTAAGCCTGCACAAATCAGCAACATTTCCTTTTTCCCTAAAAACCCGATTACATGTCCAATCAGAAGCAGCGTCATGTACACCAACCAGACCGCAAAAACTTTTAAAGAATCCTTCGTACTCCCCTTCATATAACAAAACAGCAGTCTGGGATTAAATTTTTTGCTTGGTATGTAAGTTCGCTGCCAGTGCTTAATTGACCCGATAGATATCATGCCTCTGGTGGCAAAAGTCGGCAGCAATATTTCGATAATCCAGTAAACCCATGCCAGATGCAGCAAGGTGAATTTTTTAAAAAAGTTCATTCCAAAGATAATCGAAATCTCATTTTTGGAAAAATACAAACTGTATATGGTCAGGCAAAATAATAAAAATCGCAGACACAACCGAAGCTGATATCTTACACGCATTTTCAATCCCGCCTTTGATTTTTTATCCGCCACATGATGTGGCAAAACCTCTGGCTGCGATTGTAGTGCCCGAATGACAAACGACCCAAAAATCCGATCTGACAACTTCATTGCTTACCTCCACGCCTCGAATGCATTTCATTTATAACAAATATGTTAACACATTTTATCCAGAAATTCAAGCAAAAACGACATTATTTTTTCTAAAAAAACATCTATATTTCTTGATTTTAGAACCATAAGAAAAGATTATTTTCAACTTATACAAACATAATACGATTCTGATGTTTTTTTCGTTATGCTGCAAAAACAGGCGCAAAAAATGTTCCAAAAAATTATGTATAAAATGTAAACAATATATGTACATAGTTGACAAAATAGATTCATTTGGTTATAATAAATAATAACAGGAAACATAAACGCAACTGTTCGGTCAAATAGCCGTTTATGTTACAAAATATGGCCATATCAATACACATAATATGGCTGAAAAATGATGAAAGGAGGATTTTTCGTTATGGATAAGAAAAAACTTGCTCGATTGTTAGGTCTGATAGGAGGTATTCTCTTAATCGTAACCGTATTGTTGTGGTTTATCCCGGTTGTACCGTATACCTACACCGATAAAGTTGCTGGTGAAATTAGTACTTCTATTTCTCCGTTAGGCTATTTTGCAGAAGCTGGCGCCACTTATGGTCATTTCAAAAAAGCTGTTATGGATGTTAAGATCGAGGACTATAACACCAATATGGATATGTACTGGATTATCTTTGGCTTTATTTTTGCAATTGCTAATATCCTGTTTACCGGATTCAAAGGACGCAAACTGTTTACCAAAACACTGGGTGTTATCTTCTCTGCATTCGTTGTAGTAGGATTAATCGCTTCTCCGTTCTTCCATATGTGCGGTGCTATGTGGGTTGTATACTTAGTTTTAGCTATCTTAGCTCTTGTAGCTTATATCGGCGCATGGGTTGTTGACTACATGTTTGGTTGATGAAGTTTCGGTAAGAAATCTTTTCGTAAATAAAGGCGTACGGATAAAACCGCACGCCTTTTCTTTTATTTTGTGACAAACAAATTCTGAATCTGCAACCTTTGTTTTTGTGCCAAACGAATCGTCTGACCAGTTCCGGAACGCTGCCGCTGTTGATTAAACCAACACAAGCAAAAACTTGCGGCATCCACTAGGGCCTGATTGCGCCTTAACATACACGCCCTATCATAATGCCCCAATATAACCGTTTCATCCGCCTGACTACGGATATAGTCATATAATTGCAGCTGCATTTGACTCCAACCCCTTGTCTGTTCTTCCCTATCACACGGCAGCAGCAGATGCAACTTTATCTGTGGATATTGCTGCCGCAGATAAAGCACAGCCTGTGCGGCACAGGTATCAAAACCAATTGCTCCACCAGCATAAAACTCCGTATAACCCTGTAAAATCAAAAGTTCTACTGCAAGCAGAAGTTTCCCGCTCTGTTCTAATGGAAAATTCCTGTGTCCGGTGAAACAAACTGATTTTATCTTTTGGGGATTCATCCACTCACCTTCCTTTGCCACTCTCACTTAAAAAGTATCGCAAACCAGTATAACGCAGCATACGCAGATTGTTATCCACCATATATTGAATACGGGCACGGCTTCCGACCAGTATAATCATTTTCTTTGCACGGGTAACTGCTGTATACAACAGATTGCGGTAATACAATTTATCAAATCCTCCCAAAATCGGCATGATAATTGCATCAAACTCACTACCCTGACTTTTATGCACTGTTATGGCATAGGCAAGTTCCAACTCATTTGCCATATCAAAACTGTAATAGCAAACCCTGCCATCAAAGGAAATTTCCATGGTTTTGCTCCCCATATCAATCATACGGACAATTCCAATATCACCGTTAAAGATGCCGACACCATGTTCTTCTTCCTTGTCCCAGCCGATGTTATAATTATTCTTAATCTGCATCACCTTGTCGCCTTCAAAAAAGCTATAAAAACCATTTTTACAGTAGGTATGACCAGTAACATTCGGATTCAGCACAGCCTGAAGTGCTTTGTTTAATTCAATGACACCGCATTCTCCTTTACGCTGCGGACATAAAACTTGAATCTGCTGGATCGGAGAAAAATCATAGCTTTTCGGCAAACGCCTGCTGTAAAGATCCACAATTTTCTGTTTGGCTGCCGCCGCATTTGGACTGGTCAAAAAGAAAAAATCGTTGTTCTTGCTGTCAAGCATCGGCATCTGACCATTTACAATGCTGTGTGCGTTGGTGATAATCAAACTTTCTGCTGCCTGCCGGAAAATCTGTTTCAATTCCACCGTTGGTATCATGCCACTTTGCAGAAGATCATGCAGCACATTTCCTGCTCCAACACTCGGCAGCTGATGAAAGTCGCCTACCATAATCAGCTTACATTCTGGATGCAGGGCATGCAGCAGCGATTCAAACAGCAGGGTATCCATCATCGACATTTCATCAATAATAACTGCATCCGCATCCAGCGGATAACCCTCATCCCGCACAAATGCAAGCTTGTCCTCGCTGGAAAAATCCACCTCCAGCAATCGGTGAATGGTGGTGGCTTCTTTCCCAGTAATCTCAGTCAGCCGCTTTGCAGCACGCCCAGTCGGGGCTGCAAGCAGAACCGCCATTTCCTGTTCTTCCAGCAGCGCAATAATACCGTTTAAAGTGGTCGTTTTACCAGTACCAGGACCGCCGGTTAAAATAAACACCTGGTTGCTCCATGCTTCCAGGATTGCTTTTTTCTGAAGCTTTTCGTATGTGATGCCATTTTTAGATTCAATCTCCGCAATCTGTTTTTCTGTTTCAGAACAATCAAGTTTTGTTCCCTGCAACATACGGTTTAATTTTGTTGTAATATAGATTTCTGCCAAATAATATTGTGGCAGAAAAATAAAGGTCTTTTTACTACCCTCCACCTGATAAAACAGCTGCTGCTCCAAATTGCTATCCAACACTTTCCTAACCTGCTCTACATCCAGCTGCAAAAGATTGGAGGCACTGGTAAGCAGTCGATCCTGCGGTAAACAGGTATGTCCATTTCCAGTATTGTGATTTAACACGAATTCGATTCCGGCTGATATCCTAGAGCTGCTGTCACTGCTTAACCCATAGTCAAACGCAATCGCATCGGCCGTTGCAAAGGATATGCCCAAATCCGGCACACATAAAATATATGGATTGGAAATAATTCGCTCCTTCGCAGACGGTCCCCACAATTTCCAAATTGCCACGCTTTGCATTGGTGTAATGCCATAACCAGACAAAAACATCATCAGCGTACGCACAGCAAATAATTCTCGAAATCCCTTGATATACTCCTCGGCTTTTTTCTGCGAAATGCCTTTTACCTCAGATAAACGCTCTGGATGTTCTTCCAAGATTTTTAAGGTATCATCGCCGAAATGATCTACAATCTTTCTGGCAGTAGAAGACCGGATTCCCTTGATTACACCAGATGCCAAATACCGATAAATAGCATTCGCCTGTGCTGGCATATGACGCTCGAATAATTCTGCTTTAAACTGCCTGCCATATACAGCATGTGTGGTGTAATTTCCAGTTAACTTTAATTCTTCCCCGACACTGACCCCCGGCATGGTTCCTACCACGCACACATCATCGCCAGATGCATCTGACAAATGCAAAACGGTGAATCCGCTTTCTTCACTTTGAAATGTAATCTCCTCGACGACACCGATAAGCTGTTCAAATTGCTGCATGGAATTGCCTGCCACTGTTCTTTCCCTCTCTCTGATATGTTCTGATTACATTATACCAGATAACAGGCTGTTTTTGCAAGTCTTACACTACTGCTTATGCTGAATTGCCTGAATATTCAGCTGTTCGGATTTCTGTAAATTCTGTAATGCACGCATGGTATATTCCAGTTTTTCCTCCTGTCCGGGCAGAATAAAAATCTTAACCTTTGCCAGGTGTTTTGAGAAAAACAACCATCGTTTGATTTCACGATAAACCTCTACGATCCCGATTACACCAAAGAATACCGAAAAAAACAAGCCGACTGCCGGCATCTCATTCCCCCCTTTTCATCAAGTTAATCCATAATATGCAGGTATCCGTCAAACGGTGTTTTTGTAAATTTAAATTCCAACATGAAAAAAGAATTGCAAAATCCGATCTTTTCTGCTATAATGAAAAGCAGATACCATTGGGGTATCGATTCACATGTAAAGTCAGAAAGGAAAATAAAAATGGAAGTTACAAAAGATACTATTATGGGTGAGTTACTGGCTTATGATTACGGCGTTGGTGTTGTTTTAATGGAAGCTGGTATGCACTGCATCGGCTGTCCGGCATCCGCTGGCGAATCTTTAGAGGAAGCTTGCGCAGTTCACGGCATCAATGTAGAAGAACTGATTGCAAACATCAAAAAATTCTTTGCAGAAAACCCGAAAAAATAAAATTTACTGCGGTACAGCTGTCTGCTGTACCGTTTTGCTTTTTTCGCTTGTATGAACCGGCCTAATCTGGTATAATAAGAAAAAACACATTTTTAGAAAGGAATTTATCATGGAAAAAATTTTAGAACGCAGCGAAGTCGCTGTTCGCGATACCTGGTGTCTGGAAGACTTATACCCGACTGCTTCTGACTGGAAAGCAGCATTGGACGACGCAAAAAGTTTTATCGGTAAAATTGAAACTTACCGTGGAACACTAAATACTGCTAAAAGCCTGCTTTCCTATCTTACAATGGATGATGAAATTACGCTGATATTTGATAAACTTGCTAACTACGCTTCCCGCAAGAGCGATGAGGATACCCGCATTGCAGCCGGACAGGAGATGTGTTCGCAATTTATGGCGGTTGCTGTTGCAGTCAATGCTGCATCCGCATTTGTGACACCGGAACTACTTGCATTATCGGATGAACAGATGGAGTCTTTCTACAAAGAAGAACCGCAGCTTGAAACCTATCGTCGCAGTCTTGATAATATTCGCCGCAAAAAGAAACATATCCTCTCGGATGCCGAGGAACGCATTCTTGCACTTGCAGGCGAAGTCACTTCTGTACCGGAACAGACCTATGGCATGCTCAATGATGCCGATATGACCTTCCCGGATGCTATCGACAAAGACGGAAATGCACATCCGCTGACCCATGGCACCTATATTCCACTTTTAATGAATGAGGATCGCGTTCTGCGTGAATCCGCATTCCACAATCTGTATGGTGTCTATAACAACATGAAAAACACCTCTGCTTCCCTGCTTTCTGCTCAGGTCAAAACGCTGGAGTTCAACGCAAAAGCACGCAAATATCAAAACACACTGGAAGCATCACTCGATTCCACCAATGTTCCAACCACAGTTTATCATAATTTAATCAAAGCTGTTCACGAAGGTATGGATGTGATGTATCGCTATGCAGGTCTGCGCAAACAGATGATGGGGGTAGACACCCTGCATATGTACGATATGTATGCACCGATTGTTTCTCGCTCTGACCGCAAATACACCTTTGAGGAAGCAAAACAAATGGTTCTGGATGCTACCGCCATTCTCGGTGAAGATTATACTGCTATCCTCAAAGAGGCATTCGATAACCGTTGGTTGGATGTATATGAGAATGCAGGAAAATGCTCCGGTGCTTATTCCTCCGGATGCCATACCCATCCGTATGTCCTGTTAAACTTCCACCACGATCTGGAAAGCGTGTTCACACTCGCGCATGAAATGGGGCATGCCCTGCACTCCTACCTCTCTAATAAAACCCAGCCGATCTGCGACAGTGACTATGTCATTTTCGTTGCGGAGGTTGCTTCCACCTGCAATGAAGCGCTGTTGATGAATCACCTCTTAAAAACCACCACCGACAAACACGAGCGTGCAGTTTTAATCAACTATTTCTTAGAGCAGTTCAGAGGCACCTTATACCGCCAAACCATGTTTGCAGAATTTGAGCTGAAGGTAAACGAGATGTCAGCAAACGGTGAAGGTTTAACTGCTGAAGCACTGTCTAAAGTATATTATGACTTGAACAAACTGTATTTCGGTGACAATGTGGAAGTTGATTCCGACATTGCAATCGAATGGGCAAGAATTCCGCATTTCTACTACAATTACTATGTATACCAGTATGCAACCGGATACAGTGCAGCAATTGCCCTGTCCAATCGTATTTTAACCGGCGACAAACAATCTATTGAAGATTACAAAAACTTCTTAAAAGGTGGTTGTTCCAAAGATCCGATTTCCCTGTTGAAAGGCGCAGGTGTGGATATGTCCACCTCCGCTCCGATTGCCGCTGCGATTGCTAAATTCAATGAACTGATTACCGAAATGGAAACCCTGAAATAATCAACAGATTTTATGAATTTAGTTGAAAACAAATCCACAAAATAGAAAAGGAGCGTATCTCATGATACGCTCCTTATAACTTTCATATGCAATTTTTAATACAGCTTCCTGCAATGGGGAATTATTTTCCGCTTGGGAATTTATCCTCAATTAAATTCTACTGGGCTTAAATATCTGTGCGGACTTGTAGCGGAACCCTTTTGATATTTGACGGTCATATATAATGTATCCTCACCGTTTACAAGTTGTATATAGCAAACATCATTTTCAAATTTGTCAGTGATATCGATCTTCTGGTCATACCAATAGACCCACACTGAGCCATCGTCTTTGTATTGCACCTGCGGAGCGGTCAGCTCTTCCATAAGTTCTTCCTCGGATAAAGGTCTCTCACTTCCATCTGGATTAAATGCAACACCACCTCCACTCAGATGCTTTTCATTTCCTTCATAATCAAGATATTCTATGTTGTATTTTCCATTACCAACAAACTCTACTGTAACCTGTGTCTGATCCCCATGTATCCATACCTGAACGGCGCGCTGAATGCCGCCAATATCTGCTGCATATGTGGCAGTTGCACTGCCGGCAACGACCAAACAGGCAGCAACAGAAGAAGCCACTACTGTTTTAATTTTATTCTTCTTTTTCATCTGATTCATTTTTTCAACCTCCATATTAAAATCAACAGAGGTATGCAACACGGAAAAAGCCTGTTTATATTTCTCTTGATTCGTCATCTGCCCATACCTCCTTTAAGGTGTTTCGGAGTAATATTCTTCCTCGCAACAATCTGACTTTGACATTGCTTTGTGTTAACTTCAAAATTTCAGCAATTTCTTTTATCGAATAATCCTCGTAATAGAACAGATGGATCACAATACGATATTTTTGTGGAAGCTGCATCACTGTTTCAAATAGATCTGAAGACTCTTGTGACTCAAATTTTAATGTTTCAATATAGTCTTCCAAAGGCTGCATATTGCGGCGAAAGAAGGATTTCGTTTTATTTTTTGCCTTATTGATTGCAACTCGGATCAGCCATGCGCGAATATGTTGTTCCGATTCAAATTCTTGTTTTTGGGATAGATACTGGATGAAAGTATCCTGAACAACATCTTCGGCATCCTGTGCATTTTTACAGACATTAAATGCCACAGTATAAAGATTGTTCTGATATTTTTCAACCAATATTTCTATGGGTGGATTCATAAGCATGCTCCTTTGATAGAAAAGCTTTTCACCAATAATACAATTCAAAACACCCAAAGGTTACATAAACTACAATTTTTAATACAACACAATAAAAAAGCGAAGACTATATAGGCCTCCGCTTTTATAACACCAAGTTTAAGAGATTGAGATGATTCTGTTATATTTGTTGATATTAAATCATATCTATGCCTGATACGATTGTTTTTATTTTGCTAAAATCTGCTCTTTTCTTGCAAGCAGTTCTTCGGATAACAACTGTTTACATACATTCTCAAAGCCAAGACGATTTATCGTCTGCTGGAAACGCTCTCCTGCATTGCCCTGCTCTTTGAACAGCAGAATAGCCTTTTCTGTCACTGCCATCACTTGCTCTTTGGTTTCAAAGATACATGGCATTTTCTGACCTGCTGCAATCTGTTTTCCCCAGCGTCCACCAAGATATACGGCATAGCCGGTTTTTCCGGTTTCAATTGCAGAGAATGGACATTTGCTAACGCAGCGTCCGCAATGGTTACAAACATCCGGATCAATAGCTAATTTGCCATCAACCACTTTCGCTGCACCGATTGGACATCCCATTTCAATGGCACATTTTTTGCAGCCTTTGCAAGCATCCACATTAAATTCTGGGATACGCTGACCAACAACCCCCAGATCGTTCAGATCAGGTTTGACGCAATTGTTTGGACATCCACCAACTGCGATTTTGAATTTATGTGGTAATTTTACATCGTGGTATTTGATGTAAAATTCATTGTGAATCTCCTCTGACAGCGCAAAGGTGTCGATTAGACCATACTGACAGGTCGTTCCTTTACAGGAAACAATGGGTCTAACTTTCGCACCAGTACCACCAGTAATCATACCGCCCTGCTCGATATATGCAATAAATGCATCAATCTGATCGTATGGGATACCTTGTACTTCAACTGTCAAACGAGTGGTTAAAGTGATGTTTCCATTACCGAATTTTTTTGCAGCTTCACTGATATAAGCCCACTGATCTGCGTTTAATTTGCCGTTGATGGTAATGATACGGCCAGAAAAATTATCGGTTCCTCTGTTGTTTAAGAAACCCAGACCTTTTACTCTTTTTTCATCTGCGGCACTTACGGTTAATGCTGACATAGTGGCTCTCTCCTTTACATGATAATATTACAAAAGATCAGTGTTAAAAGTCACACCACCCTCAAGTACTTTGGTATTGGTATACCCCTTCGATTTCAAGCGATTTTGCAATAAGTATCCGCGTTTGCCACGGTTGCAAACCAACAGCAGTTTAGCATCTTTGGCATATTTTTCTGCCTGGCTCAAATCTTTCGGGAAATTGACATACGGTGCCCCTGGAATGGTTCCCTCTTTTATGGTAACATCCAGAATAGTATATTCATCTGCTGCGCCTACTGCAAATTCAGCCGGGGTCATTGAATTCATAACACCATCCATCTTATTGAGCAGAATATTCAGCGCATGTGCAAATGGATGGATTGCAGTGGAAAATGGCGGCGCATAAGCAAAGTCGAGATTGGACAGCTGATCAACAGTTGCTTCCATCGACAAACCAACAACGGCAATATCAACAACCTTATCCACAGCACCTTTGCCTAGTACCTGCACGCCAAGCAGCTTGCGGCTTGCCTTGTCTGCAACCAACTTAATGATAAATATCGACGCATCCGGCATATAATGTGCCTTGTCATCCATAACACATAAAACGGAAATCGCATCAAAGCCTGCCGCTTTTGCAGCTTCCTCGGTCAGACCGGTACGGCCTATCTGAATGCCTGCAAGTTTTGCAACGCCAGTTCCCAGTACGCCTGCATAGGTTTTATCTTTTCCTGCCAGATTCTGCGCAGCAATACGACCTGCAATATTTGCGGTAGAACCCATCGGACTCCATGCTGGTTTACCGGTTTGGCGATTTTTCACCATAGCACAGTCACCAACCGCATAAATATCCGGATCATTGGTAAGCAGATGCTCATCGGTCAGAATAGTTCCCTTGAACATCTCAATGCCGGTAGCATTTAAGAATTGAGTATTCGGACGAATACCAATTGCCAGCACACAAGCATCGGCAGCCAGCGGTGCATCAGTGCCAATGTCCACCTGCTCCACCTTTCCATTGCCCAGAATTGCTTTCAACGGAGTGTTGGTATAAATGTTGATTCCTTCTTTTTTCAGCGTTTTTTCGCAATATTTTGCCATCTCGGTATCCAGGAAGTTCGGCAGGATGGTCGGTGCCATATCAATGACATCTACAGCCACATTCTGCGCTTTTAAGTTTTCAGCAACTTCCAAACCGATAAATCCACCGCCGACAACAACTGCACGTTTCATGTTGCCCGCTTGGATGGATGCACGCATCGAAACTGCATCATCCGGAGTTCTCATCACATAAACGCCGTCCAATTCTTTTCCAACAACTGGCGGAACAAACGGAGATGCACCGGTCGCAATAACCAGTTTGTCATAAGCATAGGTCTGATTTTCACCGGTTGTAAGATCCTTTGCGGTCACAGTTTTCGCCGCACGATCTAATGCCACAACCTCAGTTGCCACCTTGACATCCACACCAGTCAATGCCGAAAATTTGGCAGGTGTGTTGACAACAAGCTGTTCCCTAGTCTGAATGAGACCGCCGACATAATACGGCAGACCGCACCCAGCATAGGAAATATCGGTACTCTTGGTTAAAACCAGTACCTCACAACCAGGGTTTTCTCTTTTGAGTTTTGCTGCTGCCTTGGTTCCTGCAGCAACTGCACCGATTACAACAACTTTCATTTTTAACCTCCTATAACACTCTTTCAAAAAAATAGAAATCTCATACAAGGTACCTTTTTTATTATTATAACATCTTATTTGACAAAATTGAAGTACATTTTTTCAATAGGTATTATTAGCTTTTCTAATAGAAAGTTATAGTTAAATCCAATATAGAAAAACGAGATTGGATATTCTGATTCTTTGATATTGATTTTTTTAGTAATTTCTGTATAATTAAAACCAATAGGGTAATTTAAAATTCCTAATCGGTATACCCATATCAATCAAAGGAGATTTTCTTATGACCATACGGCATCTGCGTATTTTTGTAGCCGTTGCGGAAACCGGAAAAATGAGTGCAGCGGCAGAACTTTTATACTTATCTCAACCAACCATCAGCCAAACCATCCGAGAACTGGAAAATCATTATGGCACACAACTGTTTGAACGATATTCTCAAAAACTGTTTATCACCGAATCTGGCAGAAGATTATTAGAATATGCCCGCCAAATCCTACATGATTTTGATCGTCTGGAAGAAAATATGCTGACCTATGACGGCAAAACACCACTCCGAGTCGGCTCGACAGTATCCGCCAGCGGCATCATCATGCCACATCTGCTGCGTGAACTGGAAAACAGAATGCCACAGACCGATACCTTTATCACCATCGGAAACACCTCCCATATTATCCAGAAACTGCTGCATGCACAGACGGATGTTGGCATTGTGCAGGGGGATATTCAAAGCAGTGAACTAATTGCCATTCCTGCTGTCACAGATGAAATGGTTATTGTCTGTTCCACCAAGCATCCGCTTGCACAGCAAAAAACCGTTACGCCAAAACAAATCGAACAGCACCCGTTCTGTCTGCGTGAAACTGGTTCCAGCACGCGTACCATGTTTGAACGATTTGTTCAGAAATATCGCTTGATTCCGAAAATCAAATGGGAGGCAACCTGCCCAGATACTGTGCGCCGTGCGGTATTACAGAATAACTGCCTTGCCATCATGCCGCTACGGCAGGTAGCAGCGTACGATTGCCGTGGTCAGATGCATATTATCACCGGACCTATGCCGGACTGGGATTGGCCGCATTACTTTGTGTATCACAAGGACAAGCAACTTACACCGGAAATCAAAGTCATTCAGGAAATTTTAGAAAACTGTGAATGGCCCGACTACTCAGATACTTTAAGTTGCAGCAAATTGATCGATAACCAAGCAACATTTTAAAAGATGGAATGAAGCTTCCTTCTATGCCATATTTCTTTTACTTCACATGGAAAGATTTTATACAAGGTTCACCGTTTGCGTGAACCTTATTTTTTTACAACAAATTTTATATTATCACTTGACAAACAGATCTATTTGTGATAGACTAAAGTTACAGGATAAGTCTATTGTAAATAGACCAAATATTGAAAGGAGGAAAACAAGATGGAAAACTTACAATTAGGGCTGGTAGAAAACAAATTCGCTGAGATGATCTGGCAACACGAGCCGTTGGGTTCTGGCGAACTGGTTAAGCTATGTCAGGAGCAGCTGGATTGGAAAAAATCAACCACCTATACCGTGCTAAAAAAATTATGTGAGCGCGGACTGTTTCAAAATCAAAATGGTGTGGTCAGTTCTGTCATTTCCAAATCCGATTACTACGCGATGCAAAGCAAACAGTTTGTAGATGCCACCTTTGATGGTTCGCTTCCGGCATTCTTAGCCGCATTTACCAAACGCAAACCGTTATCCCAAAAAGAAATTGCTGAAATCCAGCAGATGATTGACAACTGCAAGGAGTGATAGGCATGAGTGAAAATTTCTTACAGCTGCTGAACATGAGCATCACTGCTGGCTGGATTGTCTTAGCAGTACTACTCGTCCGGCTGATATTTCCGAAGCTGCCGAAATATATTCGCTGTCTGCTCTGGAGTGTTGTCGGAATCCGGCTAGTGATGCCAGTATCAGTTGAAAGCATCTTCAGCCTGATACCCAGTGCGCAAACCATTTCACCAGATATCATCACCCAAAACAGTTTTGATATCAATACCGGGTTTACCCGAATTGATACGCCGTTAAATGACTATTTAGGCGATCATTACTATGAGGGCGTAACCATACCAACTAATACTGGCTTAAATCTGATGCAGATATTATCGGTGATATGGCTTGCCGGCGTTGCTGCAATGCTTGTGTATGCAACAATTAACTATATGAATTTGCGCCGGAAAGTCAAAATATCTCTGCCGTATGCAGAACACGCTTATCTGTGCGATAACATCAGCACACCGTTTATTTTAGGCATATTCAAACCGCGCATCTATCTACCGTCCCATCTGACTCAGACACAGATCACGCACATTCTAGCACACGAAAACGCCCATCTGGCACGCAAAGATCATTTATTCAAGCCATTGGGATTCCTACTGCTCAGTGTTTACTGGTTCAACCCGATTTTATGGTTTGCCTATATCCTATTTTGTCGCGACATTGAACTTGCCTGTGACGAAAAGGTTGTGCAAAATATGAGTATCGAGGACAAAAAAGCATATTCCACTACACTACTGGCGTGCAGCATCAAGCAGCACCGACTGATTTCAGTCTGCCCGCTGGCATTTGGAGAGATTGGAGTGAAAGTAAGAGTGAAATCGATATTAAATTATAAAAAGCCTGCATTCTGGGTTATAATCACAGCTGTGGTCTTATGTATCATCATGACAGTCTGCTTCCTGACCAACCCGGTTGACTCCAAAAAGGTCAAAACAGATATCACTGGAAAAAAGTGGTTTATCACAACGGTACAAAAACAGGATACAGGGGAAATTATTGCCTGTGATGCAGATTATTTAACGCAACACAAAAATGCATCTATGGCTGACCTGACCTTAACAGCAGACGCGGATACCTTAACCATCTATGACAATCTAAATCAAAAAAAATATGCATTTGGCTATCACCTGGATGAGAAAAACAAGCTGTCTACCTTATATCAACTAACAAGCAAACAAACCAAAAAAACTGGGATTGCAAATTTCAGTACCACCACATATGCAGATGGTAAATCGGAATACACTTTGCTTTTAACACTGGAAAATTACACCCTTAATTTTACAGAAAAACCAAGTGTCATCTATAATCCAAAAACGGATATGCTCACTTATGAGTGTTATCAGCCAGACAGTTTATATGCTCCGGTACGCCCTGCTCTTTATCTTTCCCTGACGGATAACCGTTTTAAATTTGTATATTCTGAAACTGATAGAATAGAAGGCATATATCAGAGGAAAGACGGTAAACTGATTTTGACCACCATTGATGGACAGGATTCCTATCAATTTGAAATTATAGAAAACGCCATCAAACGAGAAAACTCCATTTTCCGCTATGACTGTTTGAAATTTGATGCTGAGCATTCCTCTCAAGTGCCAAAATGCACTGTCAATGATGTAACATATCGCCCATTGAAAGGTCAATTAGAATTCTACGGAACGATGTCCATCATAGAGGATATGGAGAATTTTAAAAATCTTCAGATCGGTGAAGAGGAAGCAGATATTGATGGCGATGGAATCAAAGAACAATGCACTTTCCGTATCGCAAATACTACCAAACCATTTTCCTTTGTGTTTATCGCAGCACAAAATGGAAAAATCAAATATGAGAATACCTTTGAATCCAAAGTTTGTGTTGCATTCAAACTCGTAGAAACGAAAAAAGGCTGTCAGTTGCATCTACTGGATCATAAAAATTCTAAAGCACACACCATTTACGACATCTCCATTAAAGATGGCAATATAGCGCTTACAGAGGTAAAATCTTAAATAGAGAATACGGCCAAACAAATACGATAACAGCATTCCCCTCCTGTATATCTATTGGAATCTTGTATCATCTACCATCCTGAGATATCCTATGGCGCGCTTTTTCAACCCCTATATTTCAGATTTGTTCCTGTAAAGGGCGGCTATGTTTTATTGACATAGTCGCTCTTTTAACTTTGAAAGGAGTCTGAAAGCCGTAATAGAATATCCATCATCATATAAAAAACACTCCCCTAACGAGTGTTTTTTTCTATATACAAATATGAGGTGGCAGGCATATAAGCTGCCGCCACCTCTAAAAATATAGTTTCTACATTAATATTTTTCAAAAACAAAAAACTATGATTTTAAATTATGCATGCAGAAAAGCACCAAGTTTTTTATCTACAGTTCGAATATGACTGATCAGAACACCAATATGCATATTGATATTGGATACATCAGCAACAGTAGGACCAGATGCTGGGAAAGAGGATATGATTGTACGCAGCTTCTGTGTATATCCAGCATGGAACTGCTTATGTGCTTCAAAATTGGGGAATCCGCTCTTTTTATGCAGTTCCTCTTCATGAGCAAAATGGCGGTCTACATAGTCCAGCAGAAATTTTGCAGTGCGTTCTACATTGCTTCGTCCTTGCCCATGTGCACATGCGTCCATCATAGCATTTGCCGCTGCAAACAACTCACGATGCTCCTTGTCAATGATTGGATTTCCTGTCTCAAGATCTTTTGTTACTTCATACTTCATGATTTTAATCCTTTCATATCAAATTATTTTCCATTTCAAATCATATGCTCAAGCTAATTCCAATAGTAAAACAATTGCTTTGAATTTGAAACTGCCCTTACATTTCCAAATCAGATATACCCTTTTTATCAGAAATCTGCTTTACCAAACTCGGACAGCTCTAAACCCTCATTTCGTTCGAGTGCCCATGTAATATTCCAACTGCTCGAAAACAGCAGTAGGAAGTTACCCTTAAAGTCTTGTACCACCTTTGTATCCGAAGTAATGTTGAGTTTATTCGGCTCAACTGGCGTTTTCTCAATCCATCTGAGCAGCGAATACGGCAATGTTTCCATGATAATATCTACATTATATTCGTTTTTCAAGCGGTATTCCAGAACCTCAAACTGCAAAGTACCAACTACACCGACAATAACTTCTTCCATACCCGTATACGGCTCATGGAAAATCTGAATGGCACCTTCCTGTGCAATCTGATTAGTACCTTTTACAAACTGCTTACGCTTTAAGGTGTCCTTCTGACGGATGCGGGCAAAGTATTCCGGTGCAAAAGTTGGGATACCTTCATAGCGCATTTTGGTTTTCGGTGAACAGATGGTATCACCGATTGAGAATAAGCCTGGATCAAATACGCCGATGATATCGCCGGCATACGCCTCCTCAACAATTTCTCGCTCCTGTGCCATCATCTGCTGCGGCTGGGAAAGACGCATTTTCTTGTCGCCCTGTACATGCAATACTTCCATCTCGCGTTCAAATTTACCCGAACAGATGCGCATAAATGCAATACGGTCACGATGCGCTTTATTCATATTCGCCTGAATCTTAAATACAAACGCAGAGAAGTCTGTCTCCACCGGATCGACTGTACCGATGTCTGAGCGTCTTGGCAGTGGGGTCGGGGTCATCTCCAAAAACGCCTGTAAGAACGGCTCTACACCAAAGTTGGTCAAAGCCGAACCGAAGAATACTGGAGTCAGATTACCTGCCTGAACCTCGTCTAAATCAAATTCATAGCTTGCACCATCCAACAAGTCAATATCATCTTTCAAAATCTCATGCAATTCCGGCGTAATCAGTTCATCCAAAGATGAATCGCCCAGTTCCACCTCCGTAGAAGCAACCTGACGAACACCATTTGCCAAACCGCTGGATTCAAACGAAATAATATGGCGTTTGCGGCGATCAAATACACCTTTGAACTCCTTGCCACAGCCAATCGGCCAGTTGACCGGATAGGTCTGAATCCCCAGCTCACGCTCGATTTCCTCCATCAGATCAAACGGATTCTGTGCTTCACGATCCATTTTGTTGATGAAGGTGAAAATCGGAATATGGCGCATGACACAAACTTTGAACAATTTTCTGGTCTGCGCCTCAACGCCCTTAGATGCATCAATAACCATAACTGCGGAGTCAGCCGCCATTAAGGTACGATAGGTATCCTCTGAGAAATCCTGATGTCCCGGGGTGTCCAGAATATTGATGCAGAAACCGTCATACTCAAACTGCAAAACCGAAGAAGTAACCGAAATACCTCTCTTTTTCTCAATTTCCATCCAGTCGGAAACTGCATGACGCGCACTCTGTTTACCTTTTACAGAACCTGCCTGTGCGATTGCACCGCCGTATAACAGGAATTTTTCAGTAAGGGTTGTTTTACCAGCGTCCGGATGCGAAATGATCGCAAAGGTACGACGGCGATTAATTTCATGTTTTAAATCTGCCATTCTTTTATTCTCCTAAATGTTATCGAAGTCTTTTTAAGTGATTGCATATTTTCTGCATCGTTAATGCGGTATACCCATTATGAAAACTCCTCATGATGCTTTTCTTTTTAAATAATGCTGGCCTTTCATCTCTCTTAACAGCGGAAGTCCCTGCATGAACAGCATGACTATTATACATAAAACTTCCCAGCCCAATGCAAATGGGATCTTATCCTGCCAAATGCAGATCAGACACTGTAATAAAACTATAGCTGTGCAGCCAAACAGCCGAACCGGACCGAATTTCAGTGGCAGCAGCTTTCTGGTGCTAATCAGACGCAAAACCACCATAACAAAATAACTAAAGAATGTTGCAAATGCACCGCCGTACGGACCGAATATCGGAATTAAGATAAAGTTTAAGATCACATTTACCACTGCACCTGCCATTGTGGTAACCATAGCCATAAAATTTTTCTTACTATCCATATAAATCGTACCTAAGAAGGTAGAGAAACAGGAAAATCCAACCGCTACAATCAGAAACGGCGCATAACTCCAAGATGCAAAATATGCCTCACCAGTAACCAGAATCCGGGTCAACGGCTGAACGAGCAGAATGATAATACCCATAGCACCAAAAATCGCGGTCTGATACATCTTGAATACATTCGAATAAAACTGCTGTTTGATCTCTTTGGATTCATCCTTAAATGCAGACATCTGCCATGCACGGTTGAAAATAACCGAAACCGCGGTAATAACCGATGGAATGCGGCAAGCAACCGCAAAAATACCATTGACATCCACTCCACAGAAATGCGTAACCATATACCGATCAGATGTGTTGGTAATCTGCCAGCAGATGGTATTTGGAATCATCGGCAGAGAATAGATAATCATCGCTTTGAGAACTTTTTTATCCACCTTAAACTTAATAAAATTCCATAATCGACAGATGATAAACAGCGTGATGCTGGAAATAAAGTCAGCCAATACAGTAGACAGGATATATCCTGTCACACCAAAATCAAATACGCCCAAACTTAAAATATTTAGTCCGACAACATATAATGTGGACAGTATACCATCTATTGCAAACAGCTTGACATGCCCCTGTGAACGCACAAACTGCGAAATAATCGCTTTTAGGCAAGCTGCCAGCACATATAAATAGACAAGCCATGTATGCTGCGAGGTTTTATCATACATATTTACCAACGGGAAACAACACAGCAGTACGGCAAATCCGCAGCTTAGAATGATAAGTCCGGTTGACAGAACATCCTTCTTATCCGTTTCCTTGTCCAACCCAAAACGCACAATGCTTTCTGTAATACCAAGTGCTGCAATCGGGGTTATCAAATTAGCCGTTGTCACAATCAGGTCTGCAACACCGGTTTCAGCCGGGGTCATGTGTGCTGTATAGAATTTCATCATAATCAGCCCTAAAAACTTAGAACTGAATGTAGAAAGTCCGAACAGCAGCGTATTTAACAGTAGTGTGCCATAGCGGCTGCTGGTCAATTTTTTTAATTTTGAAGTCAGACCCATGACGCTTCCTTTCTTTTTTGTTTCACTCTTTCTTTTTATAAGCAATCTCTATTATAATACTCTTTTTACAACAAAAAGTCAACACCAAACGGGATAAAATACAGAATTGCCAAACTTTTGTGCAAAACAAAAAGCAGGATCGTTTGAACCTGCTTTGAATATTGACATTTATACTCCTATTGTTTTCAGTGATTTGGAATCGGTATATGCTTTTTGCAATGCCTGTTCCAGTACTGTCAGTTTATCCTGTTTGCATCCACTTTCAGCATAGCATAACAGGTTATAACCTTCGGTAATAGCATTACTGGAAAATGCCTCAATTTTTTTGCTTTTAACAGCCTTTTCACTGACCTGCACGGCTGTATCCCCCTCAAATAATGGCACACCGCGTAGTTTAAAATAATCAGTCAGGAGCAAAAAGCCCTGTTCATAACGCTGCTTGGATTCCTTTAACTTCAAAAATTGCTTATACTCTTTGCGCCACTGCTTAAATGCAGAACCATCATCGCGTTTCTTTGTTTTGCGTGCATTCTGATCCAGCTCTGTTTCGGAATCAATATATTCCTGTTCCACAAATTCAGTTCTTGTATTTTCTTTATGACCATATTTCAGCTGATGCAGCAATGCATTGCTGGTTTTTTTGAGGAACTTCCAAAATTTAGACAGTATTTTGAAACGCCAGATTCCCCATATTACCATAACGATAATAACAAATACAAGAAAATAAGAGAAAAACATAGTAATTCTTGGATCAGCTGAAGCGCCGCCAATCTCAACCAGTTCATCTGGAACATCTGTCGCGCCACCCATAGGATCTGTTGAAATTGCATCATTGATAAACAGACTACCCACCCAGTGTAGTGCATGGTAAATGCCCACACTGATCATTTTTGCGAGCCATTTTATGCTGGATATAATCCAGTCTTTACACAAAAACAGAACAGCGATTACCGCCATAATCGCACTGGTAAGTCCAACATTATAGGTTCTGACCCAGCGAGGGAGGTCTTCCATATTATGTTTTCGCCGCTCCATTAAGAAGTCGATATGCGATTGGTTCATTACCAGACCAAAAATCGAAATGTAAATCAAAAATTCTGGTACAAAAATGAAGAAATCAAATTGAAATCCATTCTGTTTCAAACGAGAAATCGCTTCTGAATCCAACAAAAATGCTTGTGTCTGACTAATGGCAATTCCATCTGTCAACGGCTGATCCGCTGCTGTGATGTTATGTCCGGTGTTAAACGCAATCATGGATATCAGCACCATGACAACAATATGCAGGCCGCATAACCAAGCTAGTGTAACCTTAGTATTGATTTGCGAGTAAGGGCGATAATAGTAAATCGCTCCCATAAAATATGCCAGTATGCCGTAAAGCATCATAATAGGTGTACGAAAACTTTCAAAATTTCCTCCACAGCACACAAACATAAATACAGCAGGTAGCATGCAAAGCAAAGCACAGATAACATTTATAGTCCAAATCGGCACTTTCCATTTTTCTCGTGAAAGAGAAAGTAGCATACTGACCAAAAATCCAATCAATCCGCAGACAATTACCATGCCGAAGCGCAAAATGATTACAGATTCCATTGTTGCTGCCTGTAGATATGTTTCTGTTGCAAACAATAGCGGAAAGATAACAAACAAAGCCGCAATTACTGATAAATAGCGCAGTATTACCAAAAGTAATGGCATCTTATTTTTCTGTTTTTCTTTTATCTCACCCAATTTTTTAGACCTCCCCATTCTTTCCAAAACAATATTATTATATATTATACAATTTTAATATATATTTGTCAATATTTTTTCTCTAAAAGGTGGAAATGGCAGATGTGGATAATCTTATTACATACAGAATTTTAACTAAAAAACAAAAACTCCCGTATCGAAAGATACAGGAGTAAAATGGCTCCCCTTGTC
>JAHHTP010000010.1 GCA_020024615.1 Oscillospiraceae bacterium | reverse complement strand
CACTCAAAGAATTGAAAGAAGCAGATAAATACCCGCATTCTTTATGGGATTGATTTTCAGAGATTAGGAAGGGATTTTAACGATGGCTCACAGTAAGATTGATCATAAACTCATTCATGAAGTCGCTGACGCATTTGCAACTGAGTATACTTTTGTTGGTGCGGTTCCGTATGGCAGCGGACATATCAACGACACACTTGTTGCGCATTATCAGCCGGAAGAAGGACACTGCAAACGCTACATTTTTCAGCGCATCAATACCTCCATTTTCACCAATCCGCATGAGCTGATGGAAAACATTCAGAATGTCACCAGTTTTCTGCGCACATGCATCATCAAAGAGGGTGGTGACCCGGAGCGTGAAACTTTAAATATTGTTCTGACACATGACGGCAAACCAGTATATCAGGATTCTGAGGGTGGCTTCTGGCGTGTTTATAATTTTATCGAAAATACTGTAACTTTGCAGCAGGCGAAAACACCGGAAGATTTCTACGCAAGTGCGGTTGCATTCGGTAACTTCCAGCGCAAATTAGCGGACTTTGACGCATCCAAACTGCACGAGAGCATTAAAAATTTTCACAATACTAAAGTTCGTTTTGAAACCTTTGAAAAGGCTGTTACAGAAGATATCATGGGCAGAGCAAAGGATGTGGAAAAAGAAATTCAGTTTGCGATGGAACGCAAAGAAGAAACAGCTATTCTTGTTGATATGCTTGAGCGTGGAGAACTGCCGCTTCGTGTTACCCATAATGATACCAAATTAAACAATGTCCTGCTAGATGAAAATACTGGAAAAGGCATCTGCGTCATCGACCTTGACACCGTTATGCCGGGATTGGCAGGCTATGATTACGGCGATTCCATTCGCTTCGGCGCATCTACTGGCGCAGAGGATGAAACGGATTTAAGTAAAATCAATATGTCGTTAGAACTGTTTGATATTTACACCAAAGGCTTTATGGAAACCGCCGGTTCTGCATTGACTGCCAAAGAAATTGAAATGCTGCCGATGTGTGCTAAAATGATGACCTTTGAGTGTGGTATTCGCTTCCTAACCGACTATTTGCAGGGCGATACTTATTTTAAAACCCATCGTCCAGGACAAAACCTGGATCGCTGCCGTACCCAGTTCAAACTGGTTTACGATATGGAGCAGAAATGGGATGCAATGCAGAAAATTGTTGCAAAATATCAGGAACTGTATGCGTAATATAATGAAATTTCTTGTTTGCTAATCTGTCACTTGATGATATGGCAATGCAAGAGAGGACACTTTTTTAGAATAATCGAGATCTTCTTTTTTTGTACTGACTGTGTATACTGATGGCAGAATGAAAAAGAAGGTCTTTTTTATACATAGAATCTGAATATAATTCAATTTATAACCGGAGGTAAAACATGAGCTATCTGGAGGCAAAATCAAAATATGCAGCGATGGGTATTGATACCGATGCAGCTATTAACCGCTTAAAAGCAGTTCCAGTTTCGTTGCATTGCTGGCAGGGCGATGATGTCCGTGGATTTGATACCGATCCGAACAAGCCGTTGACAGGCGGCATTCAGACCACAGGAAATTATCTGGGCAGAGCGAGAAATCCACAAGAACTGATGGATGATATTGATAAGGTCATTGAACTAGTACCGGGTCAAGTCAAGATGAATTTACATGCAAGCTATGCAATTTTCGATGAACAAAACGGCGGCTGGGTTGACCGTGATAAATTGGAGCCGAAGCACTTTCAAAAATGGGTAGATTTCTGTAAAGAAAGACAGATTGGCTGCGATTTTAATCCGACTTTCTTTTCTCATCCGATGGCTGACCCGTTGACATTATCATCTCCGAATGAGGAAACCAGAAAATTCTGGGTGGAACATGGGAAGGCGTGCATCCACATCTCGCAGTATTTAGCGGATGAATTGGGGCAGCCGTGTGTTATGAATATCTGGACGGGTGACGGATACAAGGACATTCCCGTGGATCGGATTGGCCCGCGTATGCGCTACAAACAATCATTTGATGAAATTTTATCTGAACCATTTGATAAAACCAAAGTCTATCCATGTGCGGAATCTAAAGTATTTGGTATTGGCGTAGAAAGTTATACCGTTGGTTCCGCAGAGTGGTGCTTAAAATACGCGTCCAGCCGTGATGACTGTATCTGCCTGATGGGTAATGGGCACTATCATCCAACCGAAGTGGTGTCGGATAAAATTTCTTCGATTCTCGCCTACGATGAAAAAATGGCATTGCATGTTACGCGGGGTGTGCGCTGGGACTCTGATCATGTGGTTTTATTTGATGATGAAACCAAAGAATTGTGTAAAGAAATCGTTCGTTGTGGTCTGGACAGAGTGTTCATTGCGCTGGATTATTTCGATGCATCTATCAACCGTATCAGCGCATGGGTTACAGGATTTCGTAATTTACAGAAAGCGTTGTTATTCGCACTTTTACAGCCGAATCAACAACTGGTCAAGCTCCAAAACGAAGGCAATTTCACCAAGCTGATGGTGATGCAAGAAGAACTGAAAACCATGCCATTCGGTGAAATTTGGGAAGAATACTGTCATGTGTGCCAAAAACCAGCAGACGGACAGTGGTTTTCAGAGATTGAAAAATATGAAAATGAAGTACTGCGCCAGAGAAACTAAGCTGATGTATTATCAATTATGAAAGCGGTACTTCCAGCTGCATATCCATGCACACGAATTTACACTGTATTATGCCAGCATTTATGCTGATTATCTTAAAACAAATGTAGGAGTTTTTACAGTACAGTGGGGACGAACAATGCACACGAGAACTCTTTGAAATCGGCATGCAAATCATTAGATGGATTTATTGCACGCATTGGGGAAAACAGTCTGCTCAAAGCATTATACGGTGCTGTATATCTATACAAAATATGGTCTGGAGTAAGTTTATAAAATAGTGTGAAATCCTGAAAGGCGTTAGAAGATGATTGCTTTTCGGGATTTTTGATTTGGTATGGCACCGATCAGGTATTTTTATCCGTTTATCATTATCAAACACTAAAAAGATATGTTTTAGTGCTCTTTTGCGTTGGACTATCAAACGCAAAAGCCTGTTTTGTTGTTTGATATAGTATATAATTTTATTTTATAATAAAAATATCCATATAGTCAATCTCAAATTATTTTTCAGTAGATAATTGACTTTTGAATGGAGATGTGATAAGATATGATTGTATGATGATTATAAAATGATATTTTAAACTTAAATGATAATAACAGGAGAAAGAGTATGAATAATTTTGAGTTTTACAATCCAGTAAAAATTGTTTTCGGTGAAGGCGAAGTTGCTCGTATCGGTGAGATTGCAAAGGAATATGGTAAAAAAGCATTGATTGTTTCCTATGCAAAGGTGGATTTCTACGGTGATCTGTTCGACCGCATCCATGCAAAATTAGAGGAAAATGGCATCGGATATGCTGACTGCTTTGCTGCTACTGCAAACCCGAAAATCAGCGAAGCTGAATATGGCATTGCTCTGGGTAAAAAAGAGGGCGTTGATATGGTAATTGGCGTCGGCGGTGGTAGCGCAATGGATTTATCCAAGGTCATCGCAGCAGGCATTCTGTATCCGTATGACGATATCCGCAAAATGATCAAATTCAGCCATTCTGCTGATGAGCAGATTCCGCCAAAAGAGGCTTTACCGACCGTTATGATTCCGACCCTGCCGGCAACTGCAAGTGAGATGAACCCGACCGCTGTTATCACGGATGATGAAACGCTGCGCAAGAGTTATGTATGGAAGCCGGGCTGCCTATATCCGAAAGCATCAATTCTTGATCCGGCATTAACAAAAACCCTCCCAGCATATCAGACTGCATGCGGTGCAATTGACGCGATCAGCCATGTTGTTGAGCCGTTTTTCTTCAGCGATGAGACTACATATGGTAATATCGCCCTGCAAGATCATATGCAGATCGGCGTAATTCGCGCATTGTATGAGAATATCCCGAATGTCTTAAAAAATCCGAACGATATGCAGCTGCGTGGACTGATGCAGTTCTCCGCAACCGTTGGTTTAAATGGCTGGCTGATCTGTGGTGTACAGGGTTGGACGCCAATGCATCAGATGGGACATGTATTAAGCAGTCATTTTGGTGCTACCCATGGCGCAACTTTAGCCTGCATGATGCTTGCATGGATGCGCTATTTTGCAGACCATAAACAGAATGAACGCTTCGTCAAATTTGCACAGGAGATGTGGAATACATCCGATCTGCTGGAGGCTGCTGAGCGTTTTGAGTGTTATATCAAGAGCGTCGGCGTGCAGACTCGTATTTCCGAATTCGGTTGCACCGAAGCAGATCTTGAAACCTTGACCCAGGGGCTGGTAGATGTATCTTTCAGTGCGGATGGCACTTTAGCAAGTATCCCGCCGATCACTCGTGAGGAAGCATATCAGATTTATAAACTTGCCCTGTGATTTTAGAAATTGAGAGGCATTTTTAATGAATGGATTACTGTTTGATATCCAGCGGTTCTCGGTTCATGACGGACCGGGAATCCGCACTACATTTTTCCTAAAAGGATGTCCGCTGCACTGTAAGTGGTGCCATAATCCAGAAGGATTGGAGCAAAAGGTGCAGTTGCAATACTTGGAAGAAAGCTGTATTGGCTGCGGTGATTGTGAGAAAATCTGCAAAAACAGCGTTCATCATCTGTCTGAAACCGCACATATAGTAGATTTTGCTAAATGTACCGCATGTCAAGAATGTGTCAACGCCTGTCCATCCGGTGCGCTTAGAATGTTTGGCATGGAATTGACACCGCAAGAAGTGGTTAAAACCGCACTGCGGGAAAAAGCGTTCTATGGTAAAACCGGTGGTGTGACCTTTTCAGGAGGGGAAGCCTCCATGCAGGGTGAATTCCTGTTGGAAGCTTTGACATTATGTAAACAAGCTGAATTGCATACAACGGTGGACACCTGTGGACTCATGCCAAAAGAGAGATTGGAAAAACTAACCGAAGTTACCGATTTGTTCTTGTATGATATTAAGGCACTTACACCAGAAATCCATAAAGCTGGAACTGGCGTGGATAATGCACAAATTTTGGCGAACTACAAATTTTTGATGCCAAAGGGTTGCCGCGTCTGGGTGCGAGTGCCTGTCATCGGGGGATTCAACTCATCAGAAGCAGAAATCGAAAAGATTGCCGTTTTTTTACAGCAGAATTCTGGTGTCGAGCAGATCGAACTGATGCCATATCACAAGCTAGGGGCGGCCAAGTATGCCCAGATCGGCAGAATCAAGCCACTGGATAAAGATATGCCGGTTACACATGAGCAAATGCAGACATTTTATGACATTTTAAGGCGTCATGACCTGCCGGTCACTGGCGCAAAATAAGAGGAATAAATATATGAATCGTACAGAATTTTTAAGGAAAAATGCCCGTGACATCGTGCAGAAAAATGCTCGTGTTGCTATGCCGGAATGCTGGGACACCATCGAGCAGGAGGGTACCATCGCAGAACGTAAGGCAAAAGCAATGGCGTATCTGTTTGACAATATGCCAATTTATATCGGCGAGCAGGAGCTGATTGTTGGTAGCCGCACGATGTATGGACACCGAGATGAATTTTTAGATAAGTCGGATATGAATGTCGTTGTTATGCCGCATTATCTGTCGGAAGTGGATAAAGAGGAATTCGGCGGCGTGAACGGCGAATTTTACAGTATAACCCACTATACCCCGAATTTCGGACGGATTTTGAATTTGGGTATCGATGGCGTCATCAAAACCGCAGAGGAAGCGATGGCAAAGCAGAATTCTCAGCTGAAAAAGGGGTGGCTGAATGCGGTTATCATCTCCTATCAATCAATTTCCCGTTGGATTACCCGTTATGCGGATTATGCCGCAGAAATGGCAGAAAATTCCTGCGGTGAGCGCAAAAATGAGCTGCTGAAAATTGCGGATACCTGCCGTCATGTGGCACATAACACCCCACGTGATTTCTATGAAGCGGTGCAGCTCTTCTGGTTTGAGAGTCTTGCGACCATCGTGGAGAACTTTCGCTGGATCAACTATGGTCGTGTGGATCAGTTTTTGTATCCATGGTACAATACCGTTTCTGCAGAAGAAGCACAGCAACTGGTCGACTGTCTGCTTTGCAAAATGTATGACGGTGCGGATATTAAATCAGAGTATTTTAGTTCGCAGCAGGAAGGTCAGCTGAATATTACCATTGGTGGCGTGACTCGTGATGGTAAAAATGCGGTGAACGAACTGACCTTTGCATTTGTGACAGCAGTTGGTCGTACTCGATTCCCAGAGCCAGAGGTATCGTGCCGTATCAGCAGCTTAAATCCGCCGGAATACTTAAGAAAATGCGCTGAACTGTCCATTTCTGGCTTGAACTGCATGGCATACTATAATGATGATCAGTTCGTTAAGAGTATGGCAGCTGCTGGAATCCCGGTTGAGGATGCAAGAGATTATGCATTCGATCTCTGCCAGGATATGAATATCCCAGGACGCGGTGATTTCTATGTTAGCGCAAGCGTGGATATGGCAGAAACCCTGTTAAAAACCATGCACCGTGTGTCGGATGACATCTCCTTTGATGGCTTGATGGCAGCTTATAAAGAGGATGTTGCCGCAGTCATCAAAGAGCGTATTGAGGAGTATAACCTGAAAGAAAAGGCCATTCGCGAATATGTTGATGGCAATCCAGAATTTCTGCGTGAGCAGATCAAATCCGGTGCATTGGGCGGTTATTCTGCTGCTGCATTGATGTCGCCGTTGCCAATCACTTCTGCGCTGTATGATAACTGCTTAGAATCTGCCGAGGATCTCTCCTGGTATGGTACTGTGCTGCCAGATAAAGGCTGCATGGTAGCACAACCGGTTGTTGCAGTTAACAGCCTTGCTGCACTGCATAAACGCGTCTTTGATGAAAAACGATTCACCTTGTCCGAGGTTACCAAAGCATGTGATGATAACTTTGATGGTTATGAGAAGATGCGCCAGCTTTTATGGACTGCTCCGAAATGGGCAAACGATGACGATTATGTTGATCTTCCGGCAAAGGAGATTTTGGAATTTGCTTGTGACGAATTCTTAAAATACCGCACACCAACTGGCGGTCGTCATCTGGCTGGTATTCATCAGCCGCATCCGGTATCATCTGGCTGGTATCTGTCTGCAACTCCGGAAGGAAGAAAATCGGGAGAGCCGATTCCGGTTACTTTATCTCCGGAAAACGGAACCATGTTAAACGGTCCGACTGCCGCATTCTGCTCGGCTGCTAAAATTGACCCAATGAAATATCAGTGGAATTTCTGCGTGATGCTGCAATATTTCTCCTCGGTATTTGAGGCAAATGAGGGAGCAGATCTGTTTGCATCCATGCTGAACGAGTATTTTTCACTCGGTGGCGGCCAGCATCAGCCGAATATCGTCAATGTGCAGGATCTGAAAAATGCACAGCTGCATCCGGAGGATTATAAGGATTTAATTGTTCGTATGTGGGGCGTTAGTGCAAACTTTGTCAACCTGACCAAAGAGGTACAGGACGAGTTTATTGCTAGATTTGAAAATTTATAAGGAATAGACAACTGCTGCTCAAAAGGGCAGCAGTTGTTTGAATAGAAGGAGATACGAAAATGGATTTATTGCAGATTCCGAGAATTGTGGACATCAGTGCGGTTCGAACTGATGTGACTTTAGAAGAACTGGATCGCATTGTGGATGCAGCCAAAACTTATAAATTTATCTGTGCATTCGCTATGCCGTGCTTTACGCGTCTGCTGGTGGAAAAATTGGCAGATGAGCCGGAGGTTATGGTAGGTGGCGTTGTCGGCTTCCCATCCGGTGCAGATACTACCTTTATCAAAACCGCAACTGCAAAAGAGATGATGAGCATTGGCGTTAATGAATTGGATATGGTTATCAATGTCGGCGCACTTAAAAGTAGAAATTATAATTTGGTTCGTGATGATATCAAGGCAGTTGTGGATGCAGCAAACGGTATGCCGGTCAAGAGCATTCTGGAAATTGCATATCTGACCGATGATGAAATCAAACGAGGTGCAGAACTGGCTGTACAGGCAGGTGTCACCTATGTGAAAACCGGAACTGGTTGGGGGCCGCGTCCGACTACCGTAGATACCATCAAATTGATCAAATCCACCATCGGAGACGCTGCTTTGATTAAAGCTGCTGGTGGTGTCCGTACTTTAGATGATTTGCTTTCCATGGTGGATGCAGGTTGTAATCGTTTTGGCATTGGTATGGGCAGCATTATGAACATTTTGGAGGAAGCATATCGTCGTAGTGGTGTGCCGATGCCGCAGATGCAGCATCATGCCTGATCTGCGTTTTTAAGGGGAAAATAATATGAAATATATGATTGCCTATGATTTAGGCACTGGCGGAACCAAAACAAGTCTGTTTGATGAACATGGTGTATCACAAGCTTCTGCATTTACAAGCTGTGATACCCATTATCCGCAGAATGGCTGGCATGAACAGCGTCCAGAAGACTGGTGGAATAATGTCATTACTTCTACGCATGAAATGCTGAAAAAGACTGGTGTGGATGTTTCCGATATTGTGTCGCTGGCAGTATCTGGAACCAGCCTGGGTGTGATTCCGATTGGAAAAGATGGTTCTCTGCTTGCTGAATATGTCCCGATTTGGAGTGATACGCGTGCCGTTAAACAAGCAAAGAAATTCTTTGAAAAAATCGATGAGAAACAATGGTACTTAACAACCGGAAACGGATTTCCAGCGCATCTTTACGGCATCTTTAAAATCATGTGGTATCGCGACAATATGCCAGAACTGTATCAAAATACAGCTTCCTTTATTGGGACGAAAGATTATATTAATTATAAAATGACTGGTAAACTTTGCACGGATCGCAGCTATGCCTCTGGAAGTGGCGTTTATTCGTTGCAAGAGGAATGTTATTTGCCGTGTTATATTACTGCAAGTGGTGTGGATGCAGATAAGCTGCCGCAAGTTTTCCCGAGTACGCATGTGGTTCATACCATTCTGCCGGATATCGCTAAAGAATTGGGCTTATCTCCGAACACCAAAGTCTGTGCAGGTGGTGTGGATAATGCCTGCATGGCGCTGGGTGCTGCCTGCATCGCTAACGGAGAAAGCTATACCAGTTTAGGCAGTAGCAGCTGGATTGCGGTTTCCAGCGATAAGCCGATTGTCAATGCCAATAAACGCACCTATGTATTCGCACACTGTGTGCCAGGACAGTATGTTTCAGCAACTTCAATTTTCTCTGCTGGAAACAGTTTGCGCTGGGTGAGAGATCATCTCTGCCCGGATTTGAAAGTAGAGGAAGAAAATGGGGGCAAGGACAGTTATGTTGCCATGAATGAGTTGGCGGTCACCAGCCCGGCTGGCGCAAATAAACTGATCTTTAATCCGAGTCTGGCAGGTGGTAGCGGTCTGGATAAGAGTGCTAATGTACGCGGCTGTTTTACTGGACTTGACCTGATGCATACCAGAGCAGACATCATTCGTGCAACCATGGAAGGTGTTGCCTTAAATCTGCGAATGGCATTAAATGTGCTGGAAGAAAATACCGCGTTAAGCGATGATATGCTAATTGTCGGCGGTGGTGGAAAAAGCCCGTTTTGGCGCAGTTTGTTTGCTTCAATATACGAGAAAAATATTCTGGAAACCAATGTCGGTCAGGATGCCGGAAGCCTCGGTGCGGCGGCTGTTGCAGCGGTTGGTGCCGGATTATGGCAGGATTTTTCGCCAGTGAAACAGATTCATCAGATGAAAAATCGGATCACTCCAAATGAAAAAGATGTCGCAGTTTACCGTAAAATGCTGCCAGTATTTGAAACGATCTGTGATATGCAGTCGGATATTGGTGATATGCTTGTAGCACTTAAACTGGAATAAGTGGTATCATACTGTATCAACAGAGGAAGAACAGCAGATCATTGACTACCTGTATTGTAAAATGTTTGATGGTGCGCAGGAGGGACTCTTGAACATCACATTGGGTGGCGTTAACTTCAGATTGCAAGGATGCGCCAGCTTGTCTGGATCTCTCCAAAGAGGTTCAGTATGGGTTTATTGCACGCTTTGAAAATTTATAATAAATAAAAAGTCTCCTGTTACAGTGTAAAATCTGAACAGGAGATTTTGAATATCATATATTATTTGTTCCGACCTGGCGTTGTAATTTGGACTTTGTAACGATTGCTTAGAATGCGTACTTTGTCCACACAGATCGGTCTTTTGTAGCTGTCATAACAGGTTCGCTGAATAATCAGAAGCGGAAATCCGGGGTCAACATTCAAAATCTGTGCCTCTGAAAAGTCTGCCGCTGCAGCGGAAATAGTGGTATCGGTGCTGTCAATAATAAAATTGTATTTTTCTTCTAAAAATTCGTATAGTCCGGTAAATGTATGCTTTTCTTTTTCCATTCCTGAAACCAGATCTTCTGGAATGTAGTTGGTCATAATGCAAATTGGCTGACCATCTACTAGTTGCACCCGTTGTACGCGGACGGTCATCTGATTTTCTTTTAGATTTAGTTTCTGCATAATAGGAGATTCTGGCACAAGCTTGTCAATATAACAACTTTTGGTGGTGACATGATACCCCTGATTGCGTAAAGATTCGGTTACAGAAGTAATATAATTGAAATTCTGTGAAGCTTTGCGGTCCAGTACCATCGTACCACGGCCCTGCCGGATTTCAATAAAACCTTCCTCTGCCAGCAGTTTCATCGCTTTGCGAATGGTAGTCCTGCTGACCTGATAGGTTCGTTCCAGTTCGGGTTCAATTGGTAGAAAAGATAAAGCGGGATATACATCCTGCAAAATTTTGTCTTTGATCTGATTGTATACATCAAGATAGGCTGGCTGTGCCATAATGATTATACTCCTTGCATGATATAATTTGTACATCCATCTTACCATATTTCATATAAAAAGTCAATATATCGCAACTGCCACCGATGTCTTTGCACCATCCAATCAAAATAACAGTGGATTGATTTTGGCATTCTAATCTGCATAATAAGAAAAATTCAGAAGTTTTTGAATTGGTGCAGATGGATTCAAAAAATCATCCTTTCATAATTTTAGCAGAAAAATAAAATTAGATACAGCAATCCCCCCTATACAGGTATATACTTCTGCATAAGGGGGAAATTAAGCTGTTTTTATGGTTAGAGTTTCAAACGCTCAAACTGCTCTGGTGGACAGTTATTTTCCTTCATGGCACGACGCATCAGATCTTCCATGCGTGCCATAATTTCTGGATCGTCAATAGGATGCAGTTGTAATGGATCAGCTTGAATGTCAAATAACTGGGTTGGATATTCAAACTGCTTGCTTGGAGAGGTATACTCCATCTTCATCAGTGGCATACCTTTGGTAAAGGAGAATGGCTCTGCTTTTTGCATGGTGCGGATTTCATCCGACTCCACAAATGCACGCCGATTTGCACCACCATGGCGCGTTGGCATCAAGGTATACTGATACAGTGGTTTGTTGTCTGGTTTTGGGCTCTTCATTAACAGATAATGCCCATCTGTAATGTTGACCTGACCGCCGAAAATGCCCCACATTGCATAGTCACGCACTGGCGTATCCGAAACCATGACATCTTTTAGTGGTTTACCTTGCATATCTTTGGTCAGTGGAATATTGAAGAACTCCAGAATAGTTGCTGGAATATCAATGGTCTGAACCAATGAGGATACTTTTTTGTTCTGCAATTGTAGTCTTGGATCCCAGATAAACAGCGGTGTATTTGCAATTTCATTGTAGAATGGGAAGTAGCATTTTGCCCAATGGCCGTGTTCTCCGAGCATAAAGCCGTGGTCGGTGTTGACGATCAGCATGGTATCCTTCCACATATCGTAACGATCCATCATATCCAGCACACGGCCGAGGTTTTCATCGCACATTGAGAGCAGTGCCGCATATTCCATGCGCAGATGATTGCTGGTTTCCTCGTCAAATTCCTTGTGGGCATATGGTGGCCAGTCAAATAATCCGCCCTTATAGGCATGCGGGTAGAGTTCTTTAAATCGTTCATGAGAGAAAAACGGTTCGTGTGGATCAAAAGTTTCGATTTGTAAGAACCAGTTGTCTTTGTCCTTGTTGGTCTCAATAAATTCCAGACCCTCGGTAAAGGTTTGATACTGTGGCTGATCTTCCAGTGTCGGCATATAGGTGCGGTTGACAAAATCCTGTTCGACGAAATCTCCACCACCATTGCGTTGATTTTCTGGTTTTTTGATGCCGCCAACAACACCTTTCCATGCATCGCCTTCCTGACCACGGTTGAATTCCCAAGTAGAATAGCGGGAATGATAGGTGGCACCGCCATCCTCAAAGTAGTGGTAATGGTCGGTAATTAAATGCGAATGAATGCCGTTAATCTTTAGCATTTCCGGCATAGAATCGTCAAACGGTTCAATCGGGCCCCAACTGCGATGAAGGAAATTATAGCGCGCGGTATGCAGTTCACGGCGTGCAGGCATGCATGGCATACTGCCGACAAAGCTCTGCTCAAAGCATACGGTCTTTTCTGCCAGACGGCTGAAATTTGGTGCTACGGTCCAGTCGCAGCCATATGGTGGCAGCATTCTGCGGTTGAGGGAGTCATACATAACATTGATGATTCTCATGACATATTCTCCTTATAAATTGAGATTTGTTTCATATATTGTTTTTCCCCTTTGGAAAATATTCCATTTTTATTATAGCACAATCAGTGAATAAGTCAATTAATTATCAAAGATAAAATATCAGTTTTATTCGTGTTCTTTTCGATAGGTAAGGGGAGATCTGCCAGTTTCTTTTTTGAAAATTCGGCTGAAGTAGGAGACACTTGAAAAGCCGCACTGACTACTGATTTCTGAAATAGAAGCACTGTTCTCCAAAAGCATATTTTTAGCCAGTACAATTCTTGTTTTCAGAATATAGTCCATGATGGTGGTACCCATTTTCTGTTTGAACTGTCTGCATAGATAGGGCTTACTGATATGTACCGTTTGGCAGATATCATCTATCTCAAAGTCATCGAAAATATGATTGTTGATATAATCAAGTGTCTGGCTGATGTATCCTGCCGAATTGACAATGCTGTGTACGGCGTATCGATTCAAATAATAAAACAGTTTCAGACAGCAGGAGCAGTAGATGACATCATAATATTTATGATCGTTTTCATGAAACTGGATTTCTTTGAATAATCCCTCTACTTCTGCTATTTGGTCTGTCGGAATCTGCGCATAAATAAAGGAGGCGTCTGAATTGATAGATGTAGGGAAAAAAGACAGAATCGTTTTGAAATAGTCCTGTGAAAAGAATAATTTGCTTCTTTCATATATTTCAGGACAATCCGGCATGGTATAATGGTATTTTTCCGCACTGATAAAACAAAGTGCCCCTTTTCGAATGGGATAGATATTTTCACTGCATACAATACTGCCCCCATCTGAATAAAAGTAGATAATCATATGCTGTCTGGATTTGTGCCATATTTTGAACAGTGAATCGCTTCCTGTTTCGCGGTAAAGAATGATATGCTCCATAAAATCCCCCTTTTATTTTGAATTATTGTATCATGGAAAAGGATAAAAGTCAATCACAATCAAAAACAGGTCAATATATGGATATATTTTTTAGATTATTGTGTTATAATTGATATAGTACTTGAAATAAAAGATATGTTTATATGATAGGGGAGAGAATTAATTATGCAAAAATTCATTGTCAGCAAGGATGATTCGATTTATGAAGCATGGCCGGATGTTGTGCAGACAAACAGCGGTAAACTGATTTGTGTATTTGCAGAATGTACGCACCATCTAAATCGTGAGAATGCCAGAATTGTATATTGCCAAAGTGTTGATAGAGGAAGAACTTGGTCGGCAAAAAAATATCTGACTTCCAAAGGCAGCAGATCAGAATTTTTTAACTGTCCAAGAATTTCAAAAATGTGTGATGGAAGTCTTGTAATCATTGCGGATAAAATCTATGGAGACGAAAACGCCAAAGCAGAACAGTATCTGTGGCATGGTGATGCAGAGGGTGAAAACTGGTCAGAACCGGTGATGTATCCATTCTGCGGTATTGTTCCGGATAAATTCAGACAGTTGCAAAATGGTCGTCTGATTATTGCGGCACATTTTAAAAATCATGAAACGGACAAACTAGAACAGTATCTGTGGTATAGTGACGACGAAGGCAAAACATGGTCAGACAGAGTGACAGTGGCTGCTTCGCCGGAATATAATCTTTGTGAGATTTCCATTTTAGAATGTGAAAATAATACGCTGGTTGGATTTTTAAGAGAAAATTCCGGTAAAGGCTATGATCTGCTAAAAGTTATTTCACATGATAACGGAGAAACCTGGGGAGAAATTCTGCCGACTTCGATTGATGGCGGTCATCGTCCTGTTTCGGGTTTTCTGCAAGATGGTACGGTTATGATTACCTATCGCTTTATTCCATGTGGAACACAAAATGTGTTTGCTGCGTTTTATGAGAAAGAAGCTGTTTTGAAAACAAAACGAGAGGAACAGCGGGTACGCATTATGCCGCTGGATTATGACAGAAATCCAGCTCCGGATTTGGGTTATACTGGCTGGACGCAGTTTGCAGACGGCGAGATTTATGTGGTGAATTATATCAAGGATGATTCTGATTTAGCATATATCAGAGGGTACAGCTTTTATCCGCAGCAGGATGTGATGTTGCCAGAAAGTGATGCACCGACCAAAAATGTCTTTTGAGGAAAAAGGAAAGGAATCTACAATGAAACAATTGAAAGGTATTTTCCCAGCATTGCTGACCCCATTTGGGAAGGATGGAAAAATCAATGAGAAGGCATTGGAAGAACTCATTGAAATGAATATTAAAAAAGGAGTAGACGGTTTTTATGTTTCCGGAAGTACAGCAGAAGCGTTTTTGCTGAGTGAGGAGGAACGAAAATCTCTCTATTCTATGGTGAAACAGATTGTGGGTGATAGAAAAACACTCATTGCGCATATCGGTGCGGTATCGACAGAGCAGGCGGCAGAATATGCAAAAGTTGCTGAACAAGAAGGCTATGATGCGATTTCTTCGGTTGCACCGTTTTATTATAAGTTTTCATTGGATGAAATCAAACAATATTATTTTGATATTGTTGACAGGGTGAATCTCCCGATGATTGTTTATAATATTCCGGCCTTTTCAGGGGTATCTATGGGAGCGGATACGCTGGGCGAATTCCTGAGAGATGATCGTTTTCTGGGCGTAAAACATACTTCAAATGATTTCTTTGCGCTCAATAACTGCAAACGTATGTTTCCGGATAAAATAATCTATAATGGTTATGATGAAATGATGCTTGCAGGACTTTCGATGGGCGCGGATGGCGGAATCGGCAGTACTTATAATTTTATGGCCGAAAAATTCGTTAAATTATACCAGGAATTTCAGGCAGGAAATCTGTCTGCTGCACAGCATATTCAGGATGAAGTCAATGTGATTATTCAAGCTCTTGCCAAAGTTGGAGTTATGCAGGGTGAAAAAGCAATCCTTTGTGAAATGGGATTGGATTTCGGCGGATGTAGAAAGCCATTTGCACCGCTAACCGCTGAAAATCATCGTTATTTGATGGATACTGTGCTGCCACTGCTTGGATAAAGCTTGCTGTATATCAAAATGATAGAAAATAAGGGCCTGCTGTCTGCGTTTTACAGATGGCAAGCCTTTTTGATTTTTTAGAGAATGTTCCATATTTTTAACTGATTTTTTGTTTGGATGACAGTAGGCAGTATCCTAGTGGTAAATGGATACAAATTTTATCAATATCAGCGGAAAAAGAAATATTTTATCAGCTTTGATATTTACAAATGAACGATAAAATGCTATAATAAAAATTAAATATTTATCGAATGATGGAAGGAAGCAGCAACTCTCATGAAAAAATGGACACTTGTCAGGGAAGGTCCTGCAGATAAAAATGCGTTTGCTTTGCGGGTAAAAGAGATTATGCAGCAATATCAGTGTGGTAGATTGCTTGCTGCTCTTTTGGTGCATCGTGGCTATGATGTTGACAGCTGTGGTGAACTGCTGGATGAAACGCTGATTTTTGATGATCCGTATGAATTGAAGGATATGGATAAAGCGGTGGAACGCATCAATCAGGCTTTGGATAATTATGAACATATTGTGGTTTATGGTGATTATGATTGCGATGGCGTCACGGCTAGTGTGCTGCTTTATACTTATCTTTCCACGCTGGGAGCTGATGTTGAAATTCGGCTTCCGCATCGCCAGAAAGACGGATATGGTCTTCATGAGGCGGCAGTCAAAGAGATGGCTGAAAATGGCGTTAATTTGATTATTACAGTGGATAATGGTATTTCCGCCATAGAAGAAGCGAAACTAATTGGCGAACTTGAAATGGATTTGATCATAACAGACCATCATATTCCAGGAGAGCAGCTTCCGCCCGCGATAGCTGTTGTCAATCCGCACCGCAAAGACTGTGAGAGTCGCTTCAAAGATCTTGCCGGAGTTGGTGTTGCATTAAAAGTTGTAGCAGCTTTGGAAGATGGAGATCATGTTGCAGCACTGGAATCCTTTGCTTCAATTGCCGCTGTTGGAACGATTGGTGATATTATGCCGATGCGGGATGAGAATCGCTCAATTGTGCGTTTTGGACTTCAGATGCTTGCCCATAATGATATGGCGGGGTTGTCCGCTTTACTACATGCTGCTGGTGTCAGAGAAGATCGAGTTTCCACACGTGATATCGCTTTTGGCGTTGTTCCACGCATCAATGCAGCTGGTCGGATTGATGATGCAATGCATGCTGTAGAACTTCTGTTGTGTGAAGATCCCCAAGAGGCAGAACATCTTGCTGAGCGTTTAACTGAGGCAAATACTGCGCGGCAGCAGCTGGAACATAACATTACTGATGCGATTTCGCTTTCATTTGCGAAAGACCCTCAGCATACCTGGCAGCGTGTATTGGTTGCATATGGTGAGAATTGGCATGCTGGTGTAATTGGTATCTGTGCAGCTCGTCTTGTGGAGCAGTATGGCAAACCGGCCTTTGTTATTTCCATCGATCCGGCGTCCGGTGTATGTCATGGTTCGGCAAGGGGATTTGGCAGCTTTTCCATTTATGAAGCATTACATGAGACTGCGGATTATATGGAAGCATACGGTGGTCATGAGGGAGCAGGCGGTTTTTCCTTGAAGATTGAAAATCTGTCAAAATGGGAACAGGCACTTTATGCATACTGTGCAGAAAAGTTTGATCTGATGCCGCCGTTTGAATTGCAAGCGGATATGGTAGTAACGCCGAGGATGTTGACCTGTGATGCAGTGGAGGAACTTTCCAGACTGGAACCGTACGGTTCTAAACCAACTGGAGAAAAAAATAAAGCTCCTGTTTTTGTGCTGAAAAACTGTGAAATCAAACAGATTTATCCACTTTCGGGTGGGAAGCATCTGCGCTTATCAGTGGAGACTTCCAATGAAATGGCACAGATTTTGATGTTTGGAACTTCCATGCAAAGTTTTCCATATACTGTGGGGGATGTTCTGGATTTTGTCGTGTCTGCTTCGGTATCCACCTATCAGAATCAGAAACAGCTATCTTTAAAAGCAGAGGATTATCGCAGCAGCTATATCAAACAAGATAAATTCTTTGCTGCAAAAAGCTATTATGAAAAACTGCGCCGGAAAGAGAAGATTGAAGATCACCGCATTTTACTGCGAATGGGTCCAACGCGTGATGAAATAGCGGTTGTTTATCGTGCATTGATGCAGAAACCTTGTTGGGAATGCAATCTGGAAACACTTTACCCTGCTATCGTTCATCCGAAACAAATAAATTATTGTAAATTTTGCTTATGTATCGATATTTTAAGCGAATTGGAATTGATTCGTGTGGATCGGCGAACAGGCTACCTGTATATCAGTACAGAACAGAAAAAAGTTAATTTATCCGAATCCAAGCTGTATGCTTATTTTGTAATGCTAGCCAAACGCTTCCATGCGGCTGAATAAGAAGGGAATGATTTTATGCCTGACACAACAAACCTGATGCCGGAATATGGGGAACAGTCAATTGATGACCTGGTTGCCCGCATTGAGGCGGCAAAGCGAAATATTAATACAGATCTGGTGCGTCTTGCTTATCAGACAGCAAAGCAGTATCATGGTGTTCAGACGCGTCTTTCTGGTGAACCATATATTATTCATCCGCTTGCGGTTGCATACCTTCTGTTTGACCTTGGAATGGATACTGAAACCATTTGTGCAGGTCTGCTGCACGATGTTATCGAAGATACTGGTTGTACCGAAGAAGAACTGATCAAATTGTTTGGACAATCCACCACCAACCTTGTGCGAGGCGTCACCAAACTGACCCGTATGCCGTTACACAGCAAAGAGGAGCAGCAGTCGGAAAATGTCCGCAAAATGCTGTTTGCTATGAGCGAAGATATTCGCGTAGTTATCATTAAACTGGCTGACCGTTTGCATAATATGCGTACAATGGAGTATCAGAGTGGACAGAAGCAGCGGGAAAAATCGCTGGAAACGATGGAAGTATATGCGCCGATTGCACACCGTCTGGGTATTCGCAGAATCAAAGAGGAACTGGAGGATCTTGCGCTGCGCTATTTGGATCCTGTGGCATATCATGAAATTGAAAATATGCTGAAATCCAAGACCGAGGAGCGGGAAGCGTTTATTATTGATATTCAGAAGCGCATTTTGGAGCGTTTGGCGCAGAACCAGATTAAGGCGCACATTGCTGGACGGGTCAAGAGCATTTACGGCATCTATCGCAAGGTATATATGGGCGGCAAGAGTTTTGATGAGGTGTTTGACATCTTTGCCGTTCGTGTTATTGTGGATACAGATATTGACTGCTATAATGTATTTGGCATTATTCATGATATGTTCTGTCCGCTTCCGAACCGTTTTAAGGATTATATTTCCACACCAAAAGCAAACGGATACCGCAGTTTGCATACGACTGTTATAGGCAAGGAAGCCATTCCATTTGAGGTTCAGATTCGCACATGGGAGATGCATCAGACGGCTGAATACGGTATCGCAGCTCACTGGAAATATAAAGCCGGGTTGCAGGGCAGGGATAAACTGGATGATACCATTGCATGGGTTCGTCGTATGATTGAAAATCAGCAGGAATCGGACGGAGCAGAGGATATCATCAAGAGCATCAAAACGGATTTGTCTGCCGATGAAGTATTTGCATTTACACCGAAAGGTGATGTAAAAAGCTTGCCGAAAGGTTCAACCGTTGTTGACTTTGCGTATGCCATTCATTCAGAGGTTGGTAACCACATGATCGGCGCAAAGATCAACACCCGCATTGTAAGTCTGAGTACTGAAATTCAGACGGGGCAGATCGTTGAAATTATTACGACTAAGGCAGCCGGACACGGGCCGAATCGTGACTGGCTTTCAATTGCTAAAACCAGTGAGGCAAGGAGTAAAATCCGTGCATGGTTCAAACGAGAACGCAGGGAAGAAAATATAGAAACTGGCAGAATCGAGTTTGAACGTGCTTTGCAGCGAAGCAATATTGATGTGTCGTCAGAAAAATTTGACGAATATGTAAAAAATGTTGCTCGCCGTCAGCATTATGACAGCATGGATGATTTTTATGCTGCGATCGGCTATGGTGGCCTAGCGATTTCCAAATTTCTGCCGCGTATTCGAGATGAATATCAGAAAGCACAGGCGGAAAAACAAGCGCAAAAAGCAATTCAGGCAGGCAGCGAGCAACTATCAGATCAACTTGTAGAGCATCAGCAGTCGATGCAGCAGAATGACAAGCAGAAAAAGAGTACCAGCAGTGTTATTGTCGAAGGAATTGACAACTGCGAACTCAAGTTTGCCCGTTGTTGTAACCCAGTTCCAGGTGACGATATTATTGGCTTCATTACAAGAGGTCATGGTGTTTCGGTGCATAAAGCTGATTGCTCTAATATGGTTGCTATCAAGGACGATGAAGAGCAAAAAGGTAGATTTATTCAGGTGCACTGGGCGCAGAACCGGAATAAAACAAGCTTTTTCGGTACATTGGATATAATTTCCGAAAATCGTACTGGTCTGCTGGCAGATATCACGATTCTGCTTTCCAATAACCGGGTTGCGATTGAACGAATGAATACCCATAATATGAAAAATGGAAATGCTAATATTATTATTACAATTAGCATTCAGGATATTTCCCAGCTGAATAACATTATGCAGCAGCTGAGAAAAATAAAAGGTATCCTGTCGGTAGATCGTTATGGTCAATCCTGAGTGCAGGGTGGAATATCAAAGTGTCTGCCTGCATCAGGGACAGACACTGCGGCTTGCGCAGTTTGACGGTAGCCTGATCTTGCAGCCTTCTATCGGCTGCAATGCGCTTGTAACGGTCGGAGAGCAGTGTGTTCGTGTGTCTGCCAACAAAATCCTGTTGCAATCAGGCGAAAATATCACGGTTTTGGATGGATGCTATGTGGGAAGCATTATTTTTTGCGCAAAACTATGAATCTCACACATTCCATTCACAAAAAGCACTTGATTATTCCAGCAGAATGGTATATACTTAGATAGTATGATTTTTATCATAGATTAAAATTGTAATAAAACACAGTGGTTTGCAGAAAATGCCTGCTTCCATTGGTCAGGAGATAAATCGCATGAGTTTTTTAGAAAAAATATTTGGCAGTTACAGTGAAAAGGAGCTTCGCCGCATTCAACCCATTAAGGATGAAGTTTTAAGTCTGGAACCGAAATATCAGAAAATGTCTGATCGCGTTCTGCGTGAACAGACGGATATCCTCAAAAAGCGTGTAGCAGACGGTGACAGTTTGGATGTTGTGTTGCCAGATGCATTTGCTGTTATCCGTGAAGCCGCTTGGCGTGTACTGGGCTTAAAAGCATATCCGGTACAGATTATCGGTGGTATTGTGCTGCACCAGGGTCGAATTGCAGAGATGAAAACCGGTGAGGGTAAAACTTTGGTTGCTATCATGCCAGCATATTTGAATGCATTGACCGGTAAAGGTGTGCATATCGTTACCGTCAATGATTATCTTGCAAAATATCAGTCCGAGGTCATGGGCAAAGTGTTCCATTTTCTGGGTATGAATGTTGGTCTTATTGTGCGTGAAACACGAGATAAAAAGGCTGCTTACGCTGCTGATGTTACCTATGGTACCAACAATGAATTTGGTTTTGACTATCTGCGTGACAATATGGTTACCCGAAAGGTAGATCGAGTCATGCGTGGACAGAACTTTGCCATTGTCGATGAGGTTGACTCCATTTTAATCGATGAAGCAAGAACTCCGCTTATTATTTCTGGTCCTGGCGATAAATCTTCTGATTTATATACCAAAGCAAATATGTTTGCAGAAGGCTTAAAACCATTTGTGATTGTCGAAGCGGATAACAAGGAAGATCAGGACGATGTCGAAGGCGACTATATTGTGGATGAAAAAGCAAAAACTGCAACATTGACTCCTCAGGGTATCAAAAAGGCAGAGAAGTTCTTTAATGTAGAAAACCTGACCGATTCGGAAAATATGACTTTAATGCATCATATTAATCAGGCAATTCATGCACATGGTGTTAAGAAAAAAGAAATTGACTATGTTGTAAAAGACGGTGAGGTTATTATCGTTGATGAATTCACCGGTCGTTTGATGATTGGCCGTCGTTATTCCAATGGTTTGCACCAGGCAATCGAGGCAAAAGAGGGCGTTAAGGTACAGAAAGAGTCTAAGACGATGGCTACCATCACCTTCCAGAACTTCTTCCGTCAGTATAATAAGCTGTCCGGTATGACCGGTACGGCTAAAACCGAGGAAGATGAGTTCCGTGAGATCTACAGCCTTGATATTATTGAAATTCCGACCAATAAGCCGGTTGTTCGTAAAGATCATGATGATGTTGTATTCAAAACACTGGCAGGTAAATATAATGCTGTTGTTGAGCAGGTAGAAGCTTGCCATGAGAAAGGTCAGCCGGTTCTGGTTGGTACCGTTTCGATTGAAAAGTCCGAACTGCTTTCGAGTCTGCTTCGCCGTAAGGGGATTAAGCATAATGTTTTGAATGCAAAATTCCATGAAAAAGAGGCTCAGATTGTCGCACAGGCAGGTCAATTTGGTGCAGTTACCATTGCAACCAACATGGCTGGTCGTGGTACTGATATTATGCTCGGCGGTAACGCAGAATTTTTAGCGAAAAACCGCATGATGAAACAAGGCTATGATGAACTGCTTGTAGAGGAGGCATCTGGTCTGGCGGATACTGACGAACAGGAAATTCTGGATGCAAGACAGGTTTATAATGAACTGCTTGGCAAATTCAAAGCGGAAATTGCCCCACAGGCGGATAAAGTTCGCGAGGCAGGCGGTCTGTTTATTATTGGTACCGAGCGTCATGAATCTCGCCGTATTGATAACCAGCTGCGTGGCCGTGCCGGCCGTCAGGGTGACCCGGGTGAAAGTAAATTCTTCCTTTCTTTAGAAGATGATTTAATGCGTCTGTTCGGTGGCGAACGCATTCAGGCGATGATGACTGCATTGAATGTCGATGAAAATATGCCGATTCAAAATAAGATGCTGACCAAATCCATCCGCACTGCACAGCAGCGTGTAGAGGATCAGCATTTTGCAGCGCGTAAGAGCGTTCTCTCGTTCGATGATGTTATGAATCAGCAGCGTAAGATTATTTACGATCAGCGTGACCGTGTACTGGATCAGCAGGATATCAAAGAAAATATTCTCAAGATGATGCAAGAATCCATTCAGGAGACGGTATACTCCTATCTGGCGGATACGGATGTTCATGAGGATTGGAACATGGATGGTTTGCGTGCCCATTATTTTGGATGGCTGACCACCGAAGATGACTTCAATTACTCCACCAAGGAACTTTCGGAAATGGAGCGTGACACGATTGTAAATCTTCTGTACAATCGTGCCTTGAATAAACACAAAGCATTGGAAGACCAAATTTCTCCGCAGTTCATGCGCGAAATTGAACGTGCGATTTTGCTTAGAACGGTTGACCGCAACTGGATTAACCATATTGATGCAATGGATGAACTGCGCCAGGGTATCGGACTGCGTTCTTATGGACAGCATAACCCGGTTGTAGAATACCGTATCGAAGGTTTTGAGATGTTTGATGAGATGATTGCCATTATTCGTGAGGATACTTATAAAGGCATTCTACTGACCCGTGTCAGAGTATCAAATGAGCAGGGTGAAACCATACAGGAAGTGGATAATTCCATTGATGAGAGCAAAAAAATGCCAGAAAAACCGAAAGTAGAACCTGTTATTTCGGAAGCTCCGCGTGTAGAGATGGGTAAACTAAATGCATCTTTGGGCGGTGAAACAGTCAAAAAGACCTCGTCTGTTCCAATTACCAAACAGCACATCGGCAGAAACGATCCGTGTCCATGCGGAAGCGGTTTGAAGTATAAAAAATGCTGCGGTAAAGATGAAGATTAGTAATTAAATAATTTTCCCCCTCATATTTTGAGGGGGATTTTATGTTTAGGAGAAAATATGTATCAGCTTGTTAAATTGACGCAAAAAAATTATCCGTTGCTTGTGGAAATGATGGATGAGTGGACCAAAAAAGAGAAAAAACATTCCAGCTGCGATTATAAAAAATAATTATCGGGATAAAAATCAGTATCTTGCAGAATTAGAAATTCAAGAAGGAGATGAACGATTGGTGCCGGACTCGGTATTCTCTTGTCTGGATACGGAGCAAAATCGCTTTGTTGATGCGGTAAATATTCGCCATAGACTGAATGAAGGACTACTGAAATTCGGTGGTCATGTCGATGACGGTGTGCGCCTATTTGAACGCGGCAAAGGAATTGGCACACAGATGGTTGCTTTGGCACGAAAAGAATGCAGAAATTTAGGAATTGAAAGGGTTCTTATGGTATGCAATCGCGATAACATTGCGTCAGCGAAAACAATTCTGAAAAATGGCGGTATTCTGGAAAATGAAACAGAAGATGACGGTGAAATGATGCAGCGTTACTGGATTTCGTTAAAATAAAAATTACACCCTGTGGTGCGGCTATGTACCGACCACAGGGCTTTTGCTATGAATCATATATTATTCTGTTTTAGTTGCATCAAAATCATTCCAGAAATTCTTTAATGCATTTTCATAGCCCTCTTTATCGATCAGATAACTCAAGCCATGCTCTGCACCTGGAACAACCAATAGACGCTTCGGTGCAGCACAAGCTTTGTAGTTTTCATAGGTCATTTCGATTGGAACAAAGTGATCATCGGTTCCATGTATAAATAAAACCGGAACAGTTGCATTTTTCATGGCATCTACACAAGAATATTCTTTGGTACCGATGTTGATTTTCTTTTTGCACATTTCATTGGCAATATCGCCACGCAGCCCATAACGCATATGAAGGTTGTCTGTCGCCACATGTTTCCAGATGGCATGCGGAGAAGTAAATCCACAGTCTGCAATAATGCCATGAACATTCTCTGGTAATGTCAAGCCTGCTGTCATAAGTACCGTGGATGCGCCCATGGAAACACCGCCCAAATAAATTGGAATTTCGTTATAGCCATTATCATTAACCCAATGAACCCAGTCCAGGCAGTCATAGCGTTCCAACAGCCCAAATCCCATATAATTACCGCCACTGTTGCCCTGGCCACGCTGTTCTGCAAATAAGATTGTACTGCCGTTATCATGCCAGAAGTCTGCGATAATACCGAAATCTTTTGACCAAGAAGAACGCCAGCCGTGCATAGCAATTACAATGCGTTTGGCATTTTCGCATGGCCAAATATGTCCGACCAGTCGTTCACCGTCATAACTACTGAACATTTCTACAGTTTCTAAATTTTTGCTTTCCAGATTTTCTGCGGCTTCTTTTACTTTTGCACGCAGCTCGGTTAGTTCACTGCCACCGCTTAACGAGCGTCTTGTTTTTTTCTTAGACGGATTCATGACCTTTGGAGCAGTCCGATCAAGTGCAACTTTTACTAAATTTTTGGTCATAGAATGGGACACAGCCGCGATTGCGGATACGGCAGTAACTGCGGATACAGCAATTAGAAGATTTTTGTGACTTTCTTTCATTTCAAAATTCCTTTCCAAGCATTATCATGCTTTCATATTTGTTACATAGATTCGCTTCATTTGTTCATCCGAGAAATGTTTATTCATGATCTCTCGGAATGCATCGGATGGGGAAATACTGTTCGCAGGTACAGCGACAGATGTACGATTGATCGTAGACAGAATTTTGTAGAGGTACCCGATATCAGTTAGTATCCCTATGAATATATATATTTTACCATATTTCTAACAATTATTCTACCTTATTGCGAAAAATTCATAAATACACGGCCGGCGTGGATGCATGGATAGAATTTTTGAAAACAGCAGAAACATTTCACAAGCCAAACATAATGATAGTTGTATTTCTTTGACAAAGCTTAACCGTTTCAACTGGTGAACAACTCAATAATTTTATGCAGATATTGTGGTCGCTCATACATATCAATTAAAATTGGCTCAACACCACGCAGTATGGCATTGGAATCTTGAAAGCGTTTTCCACCAGAATATGTTTGTCAGACAATGCAATTTTCATACAGCGTTTTGCAAGGTCCCTTGCAATTTGAATATCATTTTTAAATCACAATTTCGTTTGTTTTCTATAAATCGTATGAAACCATATGATATATTAAATCGTAACAGTTATAAACAGTGACGGATCTCGGATAAGCATCACCATGATCTACACCAATAATATATAATAAAATCCGGATAAAAAAACTGTAATTATGAATATATTATAAATTGATTCAAATCTGCTCGACATGTTTTATTTGTAGATATATTTTTAATAAAATAATTGAATTTTATTGGATGATGTGCTATAATAAATTTAAATATTGATGTGTTGTTTTTACAATTCAATCTATAGAAAGAAAATCTCAGGAGGAAATTATGAAAAAACCTAATATTATTTTTTACTTTGCAGATCAACAGCGTTGGGATACACTCGGCTGTTATGGTCAAAAACTGAATGTGACACCGAATCTGGATGCTTTGGCGAAAAACGGTGTCCGTTTTGAAAATGCGTATACCTGCCAACCTGTATGCGGCCCTGCCCGTGCCTGCTTGCAGACTGGTAAATATGCAACCGAAATTGGCTGCTATACCAATGCTATTGAATTGCCGTTGCATGAAAAAACACTGGCACGGTACTTTAATGACAATGGCTATGAAACTGCGTATGTTGGTAAATGGCATCTTGCTTCTAATAACCGCACAAACCTGCACCATGAAACCACTGCGATCCCGGAAGAATACCGCGGCGGATATAAAGATTACTGGATGGCTTCCGATGTATTGGAATTTACTTCACATGGTTATGACGGATTTGTATTTGACAAAGACAACAAACGGCATGACTTTATCGGTTATCGTCCGGATGCTATCAATAACTATGCAATCCATTATCTGCATAATCGTCAGACTGATAAGCCATTCTTTTTGTTTGTCAGTCAAATTGAACCGCATCATCAGAATGACCATGCGCGCTGTGAGGGTCCGGATGGAAGCAAAGAAAAATTCAAAGATTTTTCTGTTCCGGGCGATCTGGAAGGGACAGGCGGTAACTGGAGAGAAAACTACCCAGATTACCTTGGACAGTGTCACAGCTTAGATGAAAATATAGGCCGTCTTGTCGATACATTGAAAGAAATGGGAGAGTGGGACAATACCATTTTAATTTACACTGCCGATCACGGTTCTCATTTCTGCACCAGAAATGGTGAATATAAGCGTTCCTGTCATAGCGGCTGTACGCATATTCCGCTGGTGATTTGTGGTCCAGGATTTGAGGGTGGCAAAGTAATTGATGAAGTTGTCAGCCTGCTTGACCTGCCGGCGACCATATTGGATTGTGTTGGTATTTCGGTTCCTGCAGATTTTCAGCGTCATTCACTCAAACCGCTGGTCGATGGAACAGCAAAAGACTGGCCAAAAGCGGTCTTTATGCAGATCAGCGAGAGTCAGGTCGGCCGTGCTATCTGTACCAATGACTGGAAATATTCGGTTCGTGCTGACGCCGATGGTTGGAATGATTCCTGTGCGGATGTATATTATGAGGATTACCTTTATGATTTGCATGCAGACCCACATGAAAGAAATAATCTGGTAGATGACCCTGCCTATGCAGATGAGCGTGCAAAACTTGCCCAAATACTCAAACATGAGATGGCTTTAGCACATGAGAAAGAGCCAACCATTTTGCCAGCAAGCAGCAAACCTGCTTCTGTGATAGAAAATGACCCGTTAAGACAGGCGAAACAGTAAGAGAAAGGCAATGAGATATGAAACAGCTGCCTAATATTCTAGTCTTTATGACCGATCATCAGCGTGGGGATACCATTCTGAGCAATAGCCCTGTGAAAACACCGAATGTGGATCGCTTAAGAAAGCAGGCGGTTACATTTGAAAATGCATACTGCCCAGCACCGCATTGCTGTCCAAGTCGTGCCTCTTTCTTCACCGGATTATATCCGTCAGAACATGGTATCTGGAATAATGTTGCTGTCAGCAACGCACTTTCTTATGAGCTGTTTGATAATGTGCGCCTGTTTTCACAGGATTTGAAGGACGCAGGCTACCAGCTTTATTTTTCCGGAAAATGGCATGTCAGTGCAACGCATGGACCGCAGGATTATGGTTTTACCATTCTGCGCCATCCGAAAACCTATGCGCCGCATCCGCATCTGCCGGATACCAATGAATGGAATCTTTTCTACACAGAAGGACACAAAACCGATATCGGAAACGAGGAGCGTACAGAAGCACGTATTATCCGTCCAGGGTATACGTCATACACCCAGTATGGCATAAACGAGGATCCGTATAAAGATCAGGATACTGTCGCTGCCGCAGTAGAACAGCTCAAAAAAATGGATTCAGATAAGCCGTTTTTCTTGTATACGGGTGTTTTAGGGCCACATGATCCGTATTGTGTGCCACAGCGATTCCTTGATATGTATAACCCCGATGAAATTGAACTTCCAAAAAATTTCCATGATACCATGGAGGATAAACCGGCTCTGTATCGCCGTACCCAAGATCGTTATGCACAGCTGTCTGAAGCGGAACATAAAGAGAGTATCCGTCGGTTCTATGCATTTTGTAGCTATGAGGATTATCTGTTCGGTCAGCTTCTGGATACATTAGAAGAACAGAATCTAATGGAAAACACACTTGTTTTGTATGTGTCCGACCATGGTGACTATATCGGTTCGCATGGTCTGTGGGCAAAAGGCTTGCCGTGTTTCAAAGAGGCATACCATGTCTGTTCCATGGCAGGTGGTGGTGTTGTGAAAAATCCGGGACGGGTCGAACATGCATTCATATCGCTTGCAGACTGGGCACCGACCTTTCTTGAGATGGCAGGTATTACCCCGAAACAGCATATGGCTGGAAAATCACTTGTGCCGTTTTTGGAAAACCAGAATCCACAAGAATGGCGTGATACCTTGTTTACCCAGACCAATGGCAATGAGGTTTACGGCATCCAGCGTGCAGTATTTAATAAGCGCTGGAAATATGTGTTCAACTCATTTGATTATGATGAACTGTATGATCTGGAAGCCGATCCGCAAGAGCTACATAATCTGCTGCACGGTATCAAAGATGTCGATATTCCAAATTGTCCGTATGCTGATATCGTGCGCACCATGTGTGAGCAGATGTGGCAGTTTGCCTATGCAAATAAAGATAACTGTGTCAATCCATATATCATGACGGCATTTGCACCGTATGGTCCGGGCATCATCTTTCAAAAATAATGGTTAACATGTATCTGCTCTGGAGTCTTGTTTTCAGGGAAGATTTTTTCAAAAAAGGGGAAATATTATGAGCTTTGAAACCTATTCAAAATTTTTTGATGATACAGAAGGCGTCACGCTCCGCCCACAAGGGGATGCAAAATCCTTTTCTTTTAAGGCACATCCAAAGCAGAATATCCGTTATCGTCTGTTTACGGTTGGACAGACAGAACAGTTTTACTGGTGGAAAGATGAACCGGACGGAATGCATCTGTACCGCTCCTTAACAGATGGCCTTGATACGAAACATGCCGTAAAAGAGCGCTATTGCCTGGATTTTTCATCCAAAACCTGTGCGTCTTATACCAAACGCATCTATAAAAAAATCATGTGGCGGCCAGTTTTGTCCTATCTGCCGATGAATCCAATTGCAACTGCATGGAAAGCTGGCATTCGGGTCACAGCACAGAATCTTGTTATCAAAGAAAACGGATTTTTGCAAATGCGTTTGGATATTTATCATAAGCATGAGGGTGTCAGCAGACGCTCGGTTGTGATACCACCAGATGAGCAGATTATCATTTCGATTCCAGCAGGAACCTATCCACAGACAGAGTGGAGCAAGGATATTATGATTCCGGTGGATGCAGCCCATGTCGGCGTATTCATTGAAGGTAGAGAATATGCCGGCGAATGTTATTTAGAACATCCTTTTTTGAAAGCTGATGGACAGAATTTGCTTCCTGGTTTCTCAGAATCGGTGGCAGATAAGCCGAATTTTGACTGGTCAGCGCAGTATGTCAGCCGAAAGGAATGGCCAGAATTTCGTGTATGCTTAAATGGAACTGAAGTATTTTCGGGCGAGGTGTTTGAACGCTGTCATAGCCATTCCGAATGGGAAATCAATTTGCCAGCTGCATTGATTCAGACCGAAAATACCATAACATATGAATTGATTTCTGATTATCACGATCCGTTGCCGTATACCATATTTGAAGCTGGGTTAATTGCCCAGCCGGACGCAGAACTGTCATTGCTGGCAGTTTCACAGATTGCGTCGGTTGGAGAATTTGCTCGTTTGCTGATTCGTACCAGACAGCAGAATACCTGTGTAACCGTAAGCTGTAGTAAATCGCTGAAAGTGCAAGAAAGCAGCTATATGTTTGCAGAATCTGGATTACACGGTATTCTGTTGGAATGTGTTAACCCCTGTGAAAATGCAGAATTTACGCTTTCTGCTGGAGAGTGCACCGTTCAGGGCAGGGTGGAGCGCATCGTACTCAAAGAGCGGGATCAGGTTATCACTGGTACCGGCGATATGATTTATATTCATCAGGATATGGATGCAATGGAAGAATATCTTTCGTGGTATCTTTCCAATCATATCGGCAATTTTGTTACCATTCGTCCGACCTATCGCTGGTCAGGCACACGAACTCTGAATACACAGATGTGGAACTGGTTTACTTGGTTGATGGGGGAACTGCATCTAACCTACGTTTTAATGGCGGATGGCAGAGAGGTACAGGGGCTTTCGACCCAGCCGGATGATGAAATGCTGGCTGGAAAAGGATTTCTTGGCAGACAGGCTCATGAGCGTGACGGTGCGCAGTACTATTGGAATCAGCGATTCGCTTCTACATTGACGATGGAACAGAATGAAGACTTGATGTATTTTGCATGTGATGAGGATAGAAAACATACATCGTCCCGCTGGGATGCCGCCCGTTTTCATTATGTGGATGATCAGGTGATGATTTATTCCAATCGCAATATGCCGCATGACTATGCACTTGCACATCGGATTTCGGTTGATAATCTTGCTCGAAATCGCCGTAAGAACGATATTCGGCATACTGGTCCTTCCTGTATGTTTAAATATCTGTTAGAAGCGGGTTATCATTGGGTTGGTGCAGAAACGATGTACACCACAATGGAACCGCTCATGGGATTTCTGCGCGGTGTTGCAAAAGGATATGGGCTGCCTACATACGGTGTGCATCATGCGTTGCAATGGTCATCTACGCCACATGAATGTGAAGAACATTATCGTCGATTCCGTCTGGCATTGTATGTATCGTATATGCTCGGCGCAACAGATATCAATACCGAAGAAGGTTTGTGGCATCTAGAAGAATACTACGAGCATCACCATCGTTTTGGAGCAGCCTGCCAAAGCCATTTAAAACAGCAACAGGACTTTTTCCGTTATGTTTCCTCCCATAGCCGTACCGGAAAATTCTATACACCGGGTGCGTTGATTCATGGACGCGAGGATGGTGTAAACTTTTTTAGCGCACACAACATATGGGGTATGACCATGCAGCCGGGGGATGCCGAAAAGAGTTGGAAATTGCTGACAGCATTATATCCGCTGGCAAAGGTCAACCAGGCGGTATATGTCCATGGCTGCCCGACTGATGTTCCACAGGGGTATCACTCCGGAACGCCGTATGGTAATGTTGATATTTTGCCAATGGAAGGTAATTTATCGACCTTTGCTGATTACAACCTGCTGGTATTTATGGGATATAATCACTGTACGCCGCAGGATGCTACTAAATTGTATGATTATGTCAAACAGGGTGGCACAATGCTGTTGACGATGGCACATCTGACTTGTACCACCGATATGCAGAAAATCAAAGACGGCGATATGGATTTTCACCCGTCTGATCTACTGATGACCAATGGAACGCCGGAATTTGCAGCAGATACGGTTAACGAACATATCTTGTCCATATGCAAAAATATTCGGACACCAGATGAAGTATTGCTGACAACGGATAATCGTCAGCCACTGCTTTGCCGTTATGCAGTTGGGAAGGGAAGTATTTATCTGTTTGCCTCCAATGCATACCCAGCACATGCTGCAATCCGTGAAGCATATGAAAAACAGATGACTGTGTTGATGGCAGAAGTGCAGGCAAAAGAGCCAGTCTGGATAGAATGTGGGCAAGATGTGGAATTTTCAATTTATAACCAGGGAAATGGAGATCAGCATTGCTATCTGCTTGCTGTAGATTGGTACCATCAACCAGGGGTGATTCGCCACGCGGTTTTGCGATTGGGAAAACAAAAATACAATATCGAATTTCCATTTGGTGTCATGCTCAAATGCGTATGTCATGAAAATGTGGCCGCATGGGCGGAAAGTGAAGATGCAGAGGTACTTGCAGTTACACCTAACTATATCAAAGTACAGGGTACTGGTAAAATATCTTTTGGTGTTGCCAAAGATGGGAAAATGCAGCATCATGTTATTGATTTCTCAGAAAATCCGGTTCAAAGTATTTTGATTTCAAAATAAAGAAAGAAACCTCCTATTTTTAAGTAGGAGGTTTTGAGCTATATACACTATTCCACTACTCGTTTGGCGTATTCTTTATATGAAGGGGCAAGCGTTTCAATTTTTGCCACAATACAGACAACAAAGAAACAAATTATCACAAGTGAAACAACCGGAAAAATATTGCTTTTTATCGAGGAATAAGGTATAATAAATATAATAACATGAATATGCAAAATAAAAAGGAGGAATTTATCATGTATAATAAGTTTTGTAAAAAACAGCTCTGGGAATGTTCTAAAGAACTTTCTGCTGTTGCAATGGGTAGAATTCCGGCTGAAACGGTCATTATAAACGCAAAGCTGGTCAATGTCTGCACCAAAGAGATTATGGAAAATACAGATGTTGCAATTCATAGCGGCAGAATCGCATTGGTTGGTGATGCAAAACACTGTATCGGTGAAGGTACAAAGGTGATTGATGCAAAAGGTCAATATATTGCTCCGGGTATGCTGGATGGTCATATTCATATCGAATCCTCCATGCTGAGTGCTGGAGAATACGCCAAAGCTGTTATTCCGCATGGTACTGTCGGCATTTATTATGATCCGCATGAAATTTGCAATGTTCTGGGCAAATCAGGCGTGGATCTGATGGTAAAGGACGCAGAAAGAACACCGTTAAAAGCAATGCTGACTGTTCCGTCCTGTGTTCCAGCAGTTCCGGGATTTGAAGATTCTGGTGCGGTGGTGACTTCCGATGATATTCGAGAACAAATGAAAGATGATTTTTGTGTTGGACTTGGTGAAATGATGAATTTTCCAGGTATCACCAATTCTGTAGAGGAAACGCATGCCATCACAGATGAAACCTTAAAGGCTGGCAAGATTATTACTGGGCACTATTCCATTCCGGAAACTGGTATGGGGTTGAATGCTTATATTGCTTCCGGTGTCAGATGCTGCCATGAATCCACCAGAGCAGAGGATGCACTGGCAAAAATGCGTCTTGGCATGTATGCAATGATGCGTGAGGGTTCTGCATGGCATGATTTGGCTGAGGTCAGCAAGGCAATTACTGAACATGAAGTTGACTCCAGATTTGCCGTTTTGATTTCGGATGATACCCATCCATTTACATTGATGGAACAGGGACATTTGGATCACATTGTTCGCAGAGCAATGCAGGAGGGAATTGACCCCATTACCGCAGTACAGATGGTAACCATCAACTGCGCACAGTGCTTCCAGATGGATCATGAACTTGGTTCTATTACACCGGGTAAATGTGCAGATATTATCTTTATCGATGATTTAAAATCATTCCAGATTACAAAGGTTATCATTGATGGTGATGTAGTAGCAGAAAATAGAAAAATGTTGCAGGAATTTGCACCGTTTACATATCCGGAATTTGCAATGAATACCATGCATGTGGGCGAAACCATTACTGCGGATACTTTTAAAGTTAAAACCGATAAAAAAGATCAGGTAACCATTCGTGCTATCGAAATCATTCCAGCAAGAGTAAGCGATTATGAGCGTCATGTGACCATGGCTGTTAAGGACGGTTGCATTGAATCGGATACCAAGCAGGATGTTTTGAAAACCTTTGTTTTTGAGCGTCATAACAATACTGGAAAACATGGTGTCGGATTTGTAAAAGGCTTTAACATCAAATGCGGTGCAATGGCATCCACCGTTGCACATGATGCACATAATCTGCTTGTAATTGGCACCAATGACGAAGATATGGCACTGGCTGCCAATACTCTGATAGCTTGTGGAGGCGGTATGTGCGTTGTTCAAAATGGTGAGGTACTTGGTTGTGTCGAGCTGCCATTGGCAGGTCTGATGAATACCAAATCGAATGAGGAGATGAGTGAGCTGGTTGAATCTCTGACCAAAGCATGGGTTAAGATTGGCTGTAACATTGTATCACCGTTTATGACAATGGCTCTGATTCCGCTTGCTTGCCTGCCAGAACTGCGATTGACTGACCGTGGTTTAGTGGACTGTACGAAATTCTGTTTTTCTGATTTAGAAGTTGAGGAGTGAGGATTGTATGGTGTATAATCCGAATTATTGGTGTTCCTGAAGAACTCAGAATACTGTCAGTTATAAGAACCATTTTCTTCCAATAAACAAAATAAATAAAAACGACGGAGAGCATAAGATAATGTTCTCCGTTTTATATTGTTGATAAAAAAGAAGCGGTCAAATCAATGACCGCTTAAAAGAGAGAAAATTTATATTAACCCGCTCAGATTAACATAAATCAAATCAGCATATGAAACATGAATATTGTAATTCGGATAAAAGAAAAATCGCAGCAGGAAGTTTTATTCACTGCTGCGACCGTTTTTTCGCAATCAAAAATAACCTCTTTCATACATCGTGAAAGTAGGAGAAACTCTATAAGCAGGTCTTCTGACTTACGCTATATCAAAGTATAACTTTGGCGGTTATCGTTTTGCCTTCCCAGTTTCCCAGTGACTGATTTTCATCAAAAAAACATAACCTTTAGCGCATACAGCGGCGGTACCGTCCGGGATTCTGACCCGGTTCACTATTCTTTCTACTAGGTTATTTGCCCAGCAGAACACTTACAAATACAATATTCATTTGCTTTATTATACAGGATACTCTAATATTTGTCAAGAGGGTATACAGAAATTTCATAAAATTGCCTCCTGCGCGTACAACAGGAGGCATGATTGGCATGCTATGATTATTTTCTTGGTTGAATATGGTATACACGGCGTGTACGAATTTCGGTGAACATATAGCAAGCATCATCGTCCAGATCAGTGGTATATTGTAATGTGCTAAACCACAGGTCTTTCCAGGTCAGTGGTTTGCCTTCACCTTTGATAACCTCTTTTATATTATAGTTTGCATCACAGTGATACAATTCCATACCACCTTTGTAAATTAGATAATCGCCGCCTTCTGCGATTACATGGAATTTCAAAGTTGGGAACTCCAGATTTTCCAGATAACCATGCCCTGGCTTGCCAACACGGATACGGAAATTTGTTGTTTCCTCTATACCTTCATAGGAGAAATCGCATACCATGTGCGAAGAATGATTTCGGCGACCTTCAACCTTGCTTTCTTTGACATTATTGTCCACATATCCAGCTTCCGCTTTAACAACGCGGTCGGTGTAGTCAAGATCCTGATTTCTGATAATCAATTCAGATAAAACCCAACCGTCCTCTGTTTTTTCCAGATGCCAGTTGCTGGTTTCTTCCTGCATTTTTTCTTTTACATTGTCCGGAATATTTGCATGCAAACGGAAATCTCCCCATAGGCGTACCAAATCCAAATATTCACCATATTTGCCATGCTTTTTCGCCACCTCAGATTCTGAGAATAACGCCATACCAGCATCAAATGCGGTAGAGCGCGAAAGGATAAATTCGACATTTTCCGGTGGGGTTGCCTCATATTTTCCGCGATTAAGCCAAATTGCAAACCAGCCCAACATATTCGGAATCAGATTGCGTTTGAAGAATGGAAGATAGTGCGTACGATATGTCTGCATGCCACCGCGTCTAGCGTCATCATACCATGGCTCACCCCAGTTGCAGTAAGCAAATGCATGCCATAAATAATGGGTGATACGGCTGCCTTCACAGACGATATCATTTCCGACGATATCCAGAACACGCTGAACATAGTTAGCCATTGCATATTCACCACCTCCAGTATATGCGCAACCTTCCAGTCCATCAAAACTCATGCGGTGCAGCTTGCCATCACGAATAATTTTGCCAAGTCTGTCTGCCATTTCCCGTTGTAAATTGATGTCCGGGAATAATGTGCGGTAGCCGTGATCCCATAAACGGGAAACGGTGTCACCAGTCTGATGAGCAGCAGCTTTGGTATCAAATGTTCCGCGTGTGCAGCCGATTAAACATTTACGCTTGGCATCATATTCGGAATAGGTGATTAATTCATCCCCGATACGCAATGTATTTAAGGTGCTGCTAGTCGCATAGTTTTTATCCTCTTTGATATGCAGTTCAACAGCATTCGCACAAGCATCACAGGTCAGTTCAGTCTGATCCATGATCAGCAGGTTGTCATGCGGAACAGGCGTTACATATGGATCGTAAGTATGGATAAAGTTACTTAATGTATGGGTGCCGACATCTACTTTGTATCTGGCTGCCATATCCGAAAGAGCGGCAACCTGTTCAACACCATTCGGAAAATTGTTACTGTCAATATGGAAATGTCCCCAACTGTCTAATAAATCACTGAAATAAATGCAGCTGACACCAGCGCGCCCGGCATATTCAATGCGTTCCTCGTTAGTCAATCCACTTCCACCAAAAATCATATAATAGGATGTGGCACGGCGATCGGTTTTCACATAAGACCCCTGGTAATAAGGATGTGGAAGTCCTTCTGCCAGTTCCATATCAGAAATGATAGAAATCAAATCATCTGCACTGTCAGCAGCAATTAGGGCAATAGAAGCTCCTGAAATTTCACCATCCGGCAGTGGAGTAGCTTTTACCATGACATTTTTCATATCAAGATAATCCATGGCGGATTCTTTGGTGCGGTTGGAAACACTGCATTGTAAGTAAACGGTTTTGTCAATTTCAGCAGCCGGGTCTTCATGAAGCGGAACATTGTTCTTATTTTTTAAGGATTCCACTTTGCAGCCACCCACCACTTTTGGCATCAGTGACTGGATGCAGGCAACACAACCGTTATCATACCATGCCGCGCCCAAAACTTCACCGAATGTAGATGCATCTGTCTGATAAGGTCCAAATACAAACCCGCCTGCTTCTTCCGGAACCGATAGGACAGTTAATTTATAATATCGTTCTTTTTGCTCTACCGACAAAACGCAGTCACCGCAGGTATAATGTAGTATAATAGTGTTGCCATCCTGCATCCCGGATTTCGGAAGATGAGCCGTTCCTCCAACAATCAAAGTACCCACCGGAGAAGATGAGATAAAAGTTTGATTTTCTTGATGCAATGTCAGATATCCATTTGTATCCAGTGTCAAAGTATTCATAATAAATTCCCTTTCTATATTTATCGCAGAATCAACTGTCTTCATTATAGCATATTTTTGCTGAAAGGCAATATGATAATATTGCCTTTCACAGGATCATTAAAAAACAAAATATGCTGTTTTTTGTCTTACTTTTCTGTATAAAATCGCATATAATATAATTAGAATATGACAAAATTTCAGTGAGAGAAGCGGTATTGTTCCTTTTATAGGATAACGTTTTTTTGATCAAAAGTCAATCTGTTTTGAAATTTAAAATAGACAACTACGACAAAAACACCGCCCATTTAGGACGGTGTTCTTAGTATTATATTTTATTTTGATAAGGTATGCAGATAGGCTTGTGGGTTTTCGCATTGCATCAATCCGCTCATGATGCAGGCTCCATCTGCACCGGCATGTCGAATAGCGGCAATATTTTGGCCGTTTATTCCACCGATTGCATATACTGGAATGGATACACTTTGACAAACAGATTGCAAAAAATCAATTCCGCGTCCTGGTAGTCCTTTTTTGCAGTCAGTTGCAAAAATATGTCCAGCTGTGATATAGGTACACCCCAAAGTCTGCGCTTCCAGCGCATCCGCAACAGAATGGCAGGATGCACCAATTTTAGTGAAATATGATTTTTGCTCTTTTGTCATATCGCGTAAAATAGGAAGTGGCAGATGAATGGCGTCTGCTTGAAGTTCAATAGCAATATTGACAAAGGAATGCAGCATACACGGCACAGCATGGACTTTGCAGATTTTCATGACCTTTTGTGCTAAGTCCCTGTACTCTGTTTCGGATAAATCTTTTTCTCGCAAAACAATTCCGGCAGGGTGTGCTTTTACAATCAATTCAATTTGTTGATAAAAATCTTGATTGCATAATGATCGATTGGTAATACATAAAATATCAGACATAGAGATAATCATTCAGTACCGGCTGTAAGCCTTCGGCGGACATATCATCATACATTTTACCAAAGCTGCGGCCATCTTCAATTTCAAACTGCTCATCACCCTGTGGATTTTCAGCTTCCTTGCCGGTATATTTGCTTTCATGATCTCCGATACCAGTGGAAACGCCAGCAGAAACTTTGGTTGCAGCGATTTTTACAATGCCATCACGGAATGAAGCACTTTCACGGGAAGAAACGGTGATACCGACAAATGGCAGAAAAATACGGTATGCACAGAGGATCTGGCATAATTGCTTTTCACCGACATCTAGCGGATTGATTTTATCGTTATTGATAATTGGGCGCAGTCTTGGGCAGGATAATGACATTTCAGCCTGTGGATATTTGCGCTGTAAATAATATACATGCAATGCGCTTGCAAGCGCATCTTTGCGGAAATCAGAAAGTCCGAGCAGAGCAGAGAATGCAACCCCACGCATACCACCGCGCAGTGCGCGTTCCTGTGCATCAAAACGATATGGCCATACGCGTTTATGTCCCAGCAGATGCAGGGTTTCGTATTTTTCTGCATCATAGGTTTCCTGGAATACCGTAATATAGTCTGCACCACATTCATGCAGATAACGATATTCATCAGTATTCACTGGATAAATCTCCAGACCTACCATGCGGAAATATTTGCGCGCCAGTTTGCACGCTTCACCAATATACGCAACATCACTTTTGGCACGGCTTTCACCGGTTAAAATTAAAATTTCTTCCATGCCACTGTCTGCAATAACCTGCATTTCATGCTCAATCTGCTCCATGGAAAGTTTCATGCGATTGATGTGGTTGTAACAATTAAATCCACAGTAGACACAGTAGTTTTCACAGTAGTTTGCAATGTAAAGTGGGGTAAATAAGTACACCGTATTTCCAAAATGTTTACTGGTTTCAACACGGGCTTTCTGTGCCATCTGCTCTAGAAACGGTTCGGCAGCAGGAGAGAGCAGTGCTTTGAAATCTTCCAGCGAGCAGGTTTCGTGTTCCAATGCTGCTTTGACATCTTTTGCAGTGTAAATCGAGTAATCGAAATTGTTTACCTGTCCCATAACGGTGGAGCAGATATCCGATTCAATTTTCTCCATACCCGGCATATATTGCATGTGATTGGTACGAGATGATGGATCGGTTTCTAACCGATGCTTTTTGGCTAAAGCTTCCGGAGAGAGAAATTCAGAGTCAACAAAAAACTGGTTTTCCATATTGATCACCCCTTAATCCCGTAAGAACCCGGTCAACGGATCAGAAGCGGATGCACCACGCGATAAAACGCGGCCCAAACCGGACAGATATGCCTTTCTGCCCGCCTCAATAGCCTGACGGAATGCGGCAGCCATCATCGGCAGATCACCCGCAGTAGCTAAAGCGGTGTTTGCCATAACAGCTGCAGCACCCATTTCCATTGCTTCACAAGCTTGAGATGGTCTTCCGATACCTGCATCGACAATGATTGGCAGATCAATTTCGTCAATCAAAATCTGGATAAATTCGCGGGTGGCAAGACCTTTGTTGGAACCGATTGGGGATGCCAGTGGCATGACTGAAGCAGCACCAGCATTGACAAGATCGCGGGCTGTATTTAAGTCCGGATACATGTATGGCATGACAACAAAGCCTTCTTTTGCCAGAATTTCAGTTGCCTTGATGGTTTCCTGATTATCCGGCAGAAGATATTTGGTATCACGCATGATTTCGATTTTTACAAAATCGCCGCAGCCCAGTTCTCTTGCAAGGCGAGCAATGCGAACGGCTTCTTCAGCGGTTCTTGCACCAGAGGTGTTTGGCAGCAGAGTGACATTTTTCGGAATATAGTCCAAAATGCTCTCGTGTTCCTTGGTATTGGCACGGCGAACTGCCAGCGTGATGATTTCAGCACCTGCATCTTTAACAGCAGCTTCAATTAAATCCATAGAATATTTTCCGGAGCCTAAGATAAAGCGGGAGTTAAACTCGTGACCGCCGATTACTAATTTATCATTTGTCTGCATGTTGTATCCTTCTTTCTATATAACCTTACGCTTGGTTTTCACCTGCGAGAATTCGAAGCGCCATATGCGCTTGATGTGCAGCACATAGCATGACACGGGAGGAAACCAGTCCGATATCATCTGCTACATCGCTAACTCCATCTCCGCAGAGATAGAATTTTTGGGTGATTTTTCTTGTTTTGATGGTGTTAGCTGAATCTAGTCCAGCCATACCAGAAGCAGCAACCAGATATGTTTCCGGCATATTTTCAAGCACATTGTTTACTAACATCGCTTTTGCTTCTGCATTGTCAAAAGCTTCACAGATAATATCTGCATCTGCTAAAAGACTGTAAAAATTATTTTCATCAATTCGTGTAGTATGTTTTTCTATCAATAGATAAGGTGAGATTTCTTTTAGATTTTCTGCCAGTGCATCGGTTTTATATTGTCCGATTTGATTGACTTTATATTGTTGGCGATGCAGGTTGGAAATATCCACCCGATCGAAATCAATTAAAATCAATTTTCCAATGCCTGCCCTTGCTAAAGAAATAGCAATGTTAGAACCAAGCCCACCCAATCCGCAGATTGCAACAACGGAACGCTCAAATTTGCTCTGTAATGTCTCCCCATGTCGGGCAACCAAAGCCTGTCGCATATGTTCTTTTGTTGGGATGGTATGCAAATCAGCCACCTCCTACAAAACTGACAATTTCAATAGAATCATCGTCATGCAGAACGGTCTGACTGTACTGGATTTTCGGAACAATCTCGCCATTGTGTTCTACTGCAATGCGCTTACAATCATAGCTGGTTGTATCCAGATATTCCGCCAGAGTTTTGCCTGCAATATTGAAATAATCTCCATTGACTTTTACCATGTTCACACCTCCTGAAATCAAAAAACGGGAAGTCACCTGATTTGGTAAACTTCCCATAATATCTGCATTTGATGTGATAATACAGTCATACCTACGTTGGCATTATCCAAATCAGGTGTAAGGGTCGAAGGTTCTACCTTCCTCTCAGCCTGTTTGGATGTTGCCATCACGCAAGCTCCCCGCTGTTAAACTGCTATTATTATACTATACTTTAATAGAAAATGCAAGCGTTATTTTGAGTCCTTTATTGACAAAGTATCTTCGGGATAGTATAATGGAGGCAAATTGAAACTGTATTTGAAAGGGAGGATTTTAGTATGCAGGGGTTGGTACACATTTATTGCGGTGATGGAAAGGGTAAGACAACCGCATCGGTTGGATTGGCAGTTAGAGTGGCAGGCGCAGGCAGAAAAGTGCTGTTTGTTCAGTTTTTTAAGGATGGCACTTCTTCGGAAATTAAGATATTAAAAAGTTTAGAGCAGGTTGAGGTTTTTGTCTGCACCACACAGCATGGTTTTTATAAATTCATGAATGAAGAGCAGAAAGCCGCAGCGCAGAGGGACTTTACAGAATTGCTGAAAAATGCACTTGCGCAGGCGCAAAACGGCGTGGATCTGCTGGTATTGGATGAAGTTATTTCGACTTATAATTATGAAGTAATTCCCAAAGAAATGTTGTTGTCTTTTCTGCGTCATAAACCAGAATCGCTTGAAGTAGTCATGACTGGACGCGATCCAGCAGACGAGTTGGTTGAATTTGCCGATTATGTAACCGAAATGAAAAAGATCAAACACCCATTTGAACGCGGGGTTGCAGCCAGATATTCCATTGAGTATTAAGGAGAGTATAAATGATACGGATTGTTTTTATTCGACATGGTGCAACTGCTGGGAACTTAGAGAAACGCTATATCGGTCGCACCGATGAACCGCTCTGTGAACTGGGCATTTCCCAGGTGGAAACATTAAAAGAAGCCGCATTCCATCCAGATAAATTATTTGTCAGTCCGATGCTGCGAACCAGACAGACCGCTGAAATTTTATTTCCCCAGATGGCGTATACTACAGTTAAAGATATGACAGAAACCGATTTCGGGATTTTTGAGGGCAAAACCGCTGATGAATTATCTACTGTTGTGGAATATCAGATCTGGGTGGACTCCTGGTGTCAGGGTGCGATTCCACAGGGGGAATCGACAGCTGCATTCAAAAAGCGCTGCTGTAAAGCTTTCGACAAAACCATCCAAACTGTTTTAGATGATACGACTGTTGTGTTTGTTGTACATGGTGGTACCATCATGGCCATTTTAGAGGAATATGCCAGACCGCAAAAAGATTTCTATTCTTACCATATTTCGAATGGTGCGTATATTTCCTGCACCTATGAAAATGGCGTCATTACAGTAAATTCATAATAAAATTAAAATGCACCGATAAGCCTGAATAGGGCAGGTTTATCGGTGTTTTGCATTTTGGTTTTGAATAAAATTTTTCCGAAAGGCGGAAGGTGTAAATCCTGTCTGCTTTTTAAATATGCCTGTAAAATAGTTAGAATCAGAAAAACCAACCGAAAAAGCAATTTCCGTGACAGTTAATTCAGAATATAACAGCATGTTTTTAGCATCTTCAATCCGCAGCTGATTGATATATTGTTTGATGCTGATGCCCATTTTTTCGTTAAATTTATGACTAATATGTGAACGACTGCAATTAAAATGCCGACAAATATCTGTACTCGATATATTCTGGTTGTGATTTTTTTTCAAATATCGAACCATCTGATCACAGAAACTTTGTTCTTGATTTTCATTATTTTCAGTTTTCAGATAGGCAAGAGAAAGCATATCACAAAGTGGCTGAATTAAGGTATCAACCCATTGCTTATTTGGTATTTCTTTGCGCAGAGCCCCGTATGCTGCAAATAACTCTGCTTCTGGAAACCCGTATTTCGTAGCAATCGCGTAGAGATATTCATGATGATTTTCGCATTGATAGCCGCTGACGCTGATAAATCCGATGGTTTGCTCTCTGTTGATAATCGGATATACATATTCTTTAACGCCTGCATGGCAGATACCGCAGAATGATCCCTGTGCGCATTTTTCAATGATTGCTGCCTGCTTGGCAATGCAGTGATTTTGTGCTTGCTCACAATTTTTAATATAAATACAGTAGGAATTTTCATGGATATTAAAGCTGATTAGCTCACTGGGAATAATAATATGATCCATCCCGCCAATGTGCAGACTAATCAGCAAACCGCATTCTTTTTTAAGATATAGAATATAATTTTTAATTGCAGTAATGTCGTACATTAATATTCCTCAATTCATGTGGTTGCACAAAAACAATGGTTTTAGCGACTAAATTCGTGGTATAACAAATTGATTTGTGTTAATATACTCTTATCATAACACATCCGAAAGGAGAAATCAAGATGAAGACATTGGAATATAATACTGATTTGTGCGTTGTAGGCGGTGGACTTGCAGGTTTATGCTGCGCAATCGCAGCTGCGCGGCATGGCATCCATACGGTACTGATACAGGATCGTCCGGTTTTAGGCGGAAATGCTTCAGAAGAAATTCGAATGTGGGTCGGCGGTTGTCACGGAAAGGACAACCGAGAGGGTGGTATTATTGAGGAAATTTTTCTGGAAAACTTTTATCAGAATAAGGCCTTAAAATATCCGATTTGGGACAGTGTGCTGTATGAAAAGGCTATTCTGGAACCAAATCTGAAACTGCTTTTAAATACCAGCTGTCTGGATGCACAGATGGATGGAAATCGCATTGTGAGTATCAAAGCATGGCAGTCTAATGCAGAATCTTACCATATCGTGAAAGCTGCATATTTTGCAGACTGCTCTGGTGACTCGATTCTTGCCGATTTGACTGGTGCAGAATATATGTATGGCAGGGAAGCAAAATCGGAATACAACGAAACCATTCCGCCAGATGTTGCTGACAAAAAAACAATGGGCATGAGCTGCCTATTCCAGATTCGGGAAACAACTGGAAAAACAGAATTTATCCCACCAAAATGGGCATATACATATGAATCCGACGACGATCTGCCGTTCAAAGATCATGATGTAAATAATAATTTCTGGTGGATTGAACTTGGTGGTGAATGGGATTGCATTCATGATACTGACCGTTGTCGAGAAGAACTCTTGAAAATATGCTATGGTGTTTGGGATCATATGAAAAATCATGGCGATCATGGCTGTGATAACTGGGAACTGGAGTGGATCGGCTTCCTGCCAGGCAAACGTGAAAGTCGCCGTTATATCGGTAAATATGTGGTTAATCAGAATGATGTTGAAGCAGAAGGCCGATTTGAAGATCTGGTTGCCTATGCTGGCTGGACGATGGACGATCATTTCCCAGAAGGGTTTTACTATCGAGATGGACACCCGACCATCTATCATCCGGCACCGACTCCGTGGGGACTGCCGTTGCGTTGCATGATTTCCAAGAATATTGGCAATCTGGTGTTTGCTGGTAGAAATATCAGTGTTACCCATGCAGCCCTTAGTTCTACCCGTGTTATGGCAACTTGTGCAGTTTTAGGTCAGGCATTGGGTACTGCTGTTGCTATGGCGGTACATGAAAACTGCGCGATTGAAAATATTGATGTTCCAAGATTGCAGCAGTTGTTGATGGAAGACGACTGTTTTTTACCATGGCATCATAGAAAACTTCCAGAATTGACTTTAAAAGCGGATTGCTCCAGTGAAGTTGTGCGAAATGGCATTGACCGCGGAGATGAAAATCTATGGATTGGGCATGAGGGCGATACCATCACATATCAGTTTGATGCAGATACAAAAGTAGAACAGATTCGTTTGATTTTTGACAGTGATTTCAATCGTAACTACCACAATATGCCATGTAACTACCCGTTACATCAACCAAAATTCCATCTGCCAAAAACTTTAATCAAGGAATATCGCATTGAAGGAATTTCCGAAAATGGTCAGAAATTCGAGATTGCAGTTCATGATAACCATCAGCGTTTTATGACTCATCGTGTGGATTGGATGATTAAAACAGTTCGGTTTGTTCCACTCTCCACCAATGGCTGTGATGACTTCCGCTTATTTGATTTCGAGTTAAAGTAAAATTGCAATTAGGCATCGACTTTATCCTGATAAGTTGATGCCTTATTTAATTAAAGAAAATTTAATTTGACAATGCAAATATATTATGCTATAATTTAACTATAATTTTATTTGAGATTCTATCTCAAGTAGGAGGATCACATATGAAAAAAGTTGTAATTAATCCAGGCCCATGTAATTTTATTACCACTGTTACTGCTGAGTCTGAAGATCAAATGGAGGTTACGGTTACCGTTAAGTCGGGCTGTGAATCCATTCGTAACATGATGGAAGAACTCGGAAATACCTATGATGCATATGAAGTATGTTTGACCAAGCCAGGTTGCGGTTTGTTTTATGAGTATGCATCTGAAAAATTCCCAGGTCATGCTTCATGTCCGGCTATCAATGGTATTATTAAATGTATAGAGGCGGAGTGTATGCTTGCACTTCCGAAAGACGCTACCATTACTTTTGTTGAAGAATAAATTTTAGGTGTGCGTAGGGGTGTTGTGCGCACTTTTTGTCATTACAGAAAGGAAGAATAAAATGGTTAAACCTATTATGCGTGATCCGTTGTTTCTTGTACAGGCATCGCAGGACGCGAATGCAGGCGATATGCAGATTGCAATCGATTTGTTAGATACTTTAAAAGCACATGAAGATAGTTGCGTGGGTATGGCAGCAAATATGATTGGTGTGCACAAACGCATCATTGCATTTGATAATGAGGGTGAATATATGCTCATGTTTAATCCAGTTATTATTCAGAAAAGCGATGCTTATGAAACGGGCGAAGGATGTCTTTGTTTACCAGGTCAGCGTAAAACCATGCGATATCAGACCATTAAAGTACGCTATCAGAATAGTAAAATGCAAATGAGGGTAAAAACCTTTACTGGATGGACCGCACAGATTATTCAACATGAAATCGACCACTGTAATGGTGTCTTGATTTAAGTGGACACTGAAAAATAAATATGCAATAATCCCAATCATTCAAATGCTTCGTAGATGATTGGGATTTAATATTTTGCAGGCTAAAAGTAAAGAAAAAGCCTGCTGACCGAAATATATAGTCAGCAGACCTTAAAATATTTTGTGATAAATTATGCTTGTTTGTGGCGCGCTTTGATTTTTTCGGTGATTGGAGTGGAAAGCTGAGAAAGAATAATTGCAATAAACATAATGCTGCATCCGATAATTTCACGCGAAGAAAGTGTTTCATGCAGCAATAAAGCAGCTGCCAGTACACCGAATACAGATTCCATACATAAAATCAGGGAAGCAATCGTTGCTTCGGAGTATTTTTGTCCAATAATCTGGAAGGTGTAAGCTAAGCCACAGCTTAACACACCTGCATAGAGGAGTGGAACAGCGGCATTTAAAATAGAATTGATCTGCGGTGTTTCAAAAATAAACATTAAAATACTGGAGATAATGCCTGCTACAACTAACTGGATGCAGGATAATTTGATACCGTCCGCATCTGCTGTAAATCGCTCAATCAATAAAATATGGATTGCAAAAATGATAGAACAGATGAGTGCCAAAATATCTCCAAAATTGATAGCGCCCACATCGTTTGGATTGATGGATAAAAAATACAATCCAATAAAACCAAATAAGACACAAATCCAGGTTAAAACAGGAACCTTTTTTTTGATGAACAAGCCCAGTAACGGTACAAAAAACATGTACAATGCTGTGATAAAAGCAATTTTTCCAGTCGAAGTGTAAGAAAATGCAAACTGCTGGAAATTAGTTGCTACACAGAATATAACACCTAAAATAATACCATAGCGAATCGTTTTTTTGTCTTGTTGTTTGCGTTTTTCCAAAAGCGCAGGGGTCATAGAGCGCGCTGAAATTTTATCTCTAATGACAATGAATGGAATTAGTATCACTGCACCCAACAGCATTCGAATTCCATTAAAAGTAAATCCGCCTACTTTGTCCATACCTGCACTTTGTGCGACAAACGCAACGCCCCAGATAAAAGCAGTCAGAAGAAGCATGATGACACCAATTAGTTTTGTTTTTGGTTTTGTTTCCATTCTAAATTTTCCTCTCGCTATAATCTTTGCCATATAATAGTATCAGTATCTTATAAAAGTCTGCATTCCAATGATGCAGACTTAAAAATCACTCCAGATGCTCGATAATATTATTCGCCCAAACACCTTTATGCAGCATAACTGCACCAATGATTACTTTAATAATATTTACAAAAGTAACACAGGCATAAATAACCGGTATTTCCAGCGTGGTAAAATGGCACAGACAATATGCAATCGGCAGGTTCACCAGACAGGTAAAACAACAGTCAAACAGAAAAGTGATAAATGTCTTGCCACCGCTTCGAATTGTAAAATATGCCGCATGTGCAAATGCATCAATCGGCAGAGCAAATCCAGAAATAACTAACAGCATTGTTGTCAGCTCACGAACTTCATTGGTGGTATTATAAATCTGCGGAATCAGCCCGGCAAGAAGAATAATCAGAATACCGATTAAAATATGTGATACTACGGTAAAGAATATCAGTTTTCGGTCATCGGTTTTCGCCTTTTCAATTTCGCCTGCACCAAGTTCTTGTCCAATAATAATAGCAATCGCGTTGCCCATCGCAAACATCAAAATACAAAAAGCATTCCAGATGGTAGAGTTGATGTTAGTTGCAGCAACAACGGTCAGTCCACGGGTGGAGTATGCCTGGGAAATCATTGCCATACCGATGCTCCAGAATACTTCGTTGCACAAAAGCGGCGTTGCTGTACGAGCCACTTTTTTTACCAATACCAACGGAACGGATAATTGACGGAATGCACCTTGCAAAAATACAAAACGTTCTATATTGCCATGTGCTCGCAGTAGCAGATATCCCATTTCTACAAAACGAGCAATTACAGTACCCCAAGCAGCACCCATAGCGCCCATAGCTGGCATTCCCAATTTGCCAAAAATAAAAATGTAGTTGAAAATCAGGTTTAATAAAATTGCAATAATACTCGACTGCATCGGGATGATGGTTTCACCGGTTTCACGAATGGACGAAGTGTAAATTTGTACCAGCACAAACGGGAGCAGACCAAGCAGAGAAACGCGAAGATATTTCATAGCTTCCTGCAATGTTAGAGCAATATTGCCTCCGTCTGATTCGGTTAAGTATAAGCCAATTAAATTTTTTCCGCCAAACCAGAATGTGATAATACCGATTAAAGTGATGGCTATGCCAAAATACATTTTTAAACGAAAAGCATGCTGCATACCTTTAAAATCAGATATACCATAAAATTGTGCTCCAAAAATAGAAATACCCGCCAGTCCTCCAAAAATTGTCAGGTTAAAGACAAACATCAGCTGATTGACGATAGCAACACCAGAAATCGCCTCAGTTCCTAATGCGCCGACCATAATATTATCCAGCAGAGCAACTGAACTGGAGATTCCCTGCTGGATAACCATTGGCAATAGAATGATCATTAAATTTTTGTAAAATGCCCTATCACCAATGTAATTTTGCTTTATTTTTGCCAACATAAACATTCTCCTTTCAAAATAAGTCCAATGTGAAACAC
>JAHHTP010000001.1 GCA_020024615.1 Oscillospiraceae bacterium | reverse complement strand
ATGATACCGAAAAAATCTTTATTTTTTTGTGCAATTTGTTAAACAGATATCCTAAATGTCATTAGTTTTGTTACTATCACACAGCAAATCCGGGCGTTTTTCTTTGGTACGCTGATACCGTTGTTCATTCCGCCATTTTACAATATTGGCGTGATGTCCCGAAAGAAGAACAGACGGAACTTCTTTTCCATTCCAAACAGGTGGACGCGTGTACTGCGGATATTCCAGAAGATTGTCACTCAGACTTTCTTCCATAAAACACTCGTTACTTGCAAGCACATTTGGAAGCAATCGGCACACACTATCCACGATGACCATCGCACCGAGTTCACCGCCGGTTAAAACATAATCACCGATGGAAATTTCCTCATCCACAATTTCTTCCAGAATCCGTTCGTCCACTCCTTCATAGTGACCACATAACAACATAATATGCTCCATAGATGCCAGTTCATGACACTTCTGCTGTGTTAAGCGTTTTCCTTGCGGTGAAAGATAAATCACATGCGGTTTTGAACCAGACTGCTCACAAATGCCTTGATAACAGGCATAAATCGGCTGTGGCTGCATTACCATACCCATACCGCCGCCATACGGATAATCGTCCACTCTGCGGTGTTTATCGTCGCTATAATCTCGAATGTTATGGCAATAAAGGGTAAAACAGTTATTTTTTCTGCCGCGCCCAACAATACTTTCAGAAAGCACAGATTCACACATATTCGGAAAAAGCGTTGCTATATCAAATCTCATTCTTCAAACAGTCCCTTCAGTGGGCGAATTGTCATAACATCCGTCTCCAAATCGGTATGAATAACTACTTCTTCAATCGCAGGAATCAGCACCTTTTTATTCTCCAATGTTGTAATCTCATATACATCATTTGCACCAGTCTGCATCACATCGGTTAGTTTACCATAAACGATAGACGCATCATCCGCATCGACCACCTGCATACCAACCAAATCTTGAATAAAGAAAGTGCGGTCATCTAAAATCAAATCCTCACGCGGAACATACAAAACCTTATTGCGCAAATTCTGTGCAGCATTCATATCATCCACACCCTGAAATTTCATCAGTACAACATTCTTGTGCAAACTTGCAGAGGTAATCTCAACCGGTGTTCTGCCCTGATCAAAATACAGCGTATCAAATTCCGTTAAAAGCGCATCATCATCACACCATGCCTGAACGCGCACATGACCGCGGATGCCATGTGGGGCTACAATTTTGCCTATCTCTAAAAATGCTTTGCGTTGACGCATCGTAATTCTCCTGTCTTTCATAATAAGCACAAATGACCATAACCGGATATACGCCAGCTATGATCATTTGCTTACAAGATCAATCGATCTCTACATTTACTTTCTCATTCACACGGTTTGCAGCAGCGCGCATGACGCAACGGATTGCCTTGGCAATTTTACCCTGTTTTCCAATAACACGACCCATATCATCCGGCGCAACATGCAGATGATACACGATTACACCCTCTTCATTGACTGGATCGACAGCCACTTCAACAGCGTCCTTATCTTCCACCAAACCGCGTGCGATGGTTTTCAGTAATTCTTCCATGTTCGTCCTCGATTAAAATTATTTCTCGAGAGTTTTCAGGATTTTCTTAACGGTATCGGTCGGCTGTGCGCCATTTTTAATCCAAGCCTGTACTTTTTCTTCGTTAACGGAGATTAAGGACGGATTTTTGGTCGGATCGTAGGTGCCAACTTCTTCAATGAAACGACCGTCACGAGCGTAACGAGAATCTGCTACAACGATACGGTAAAATGGTGCTTTTTTTGCGCCCATACGGCGCAGTCTGATTTTAACTGCCATGATGATTTCCTCCACAAGCATTCAATTAATATTATTGTATTTATCTGAACCGAGAAATTACAAGCCTTTCAGCATATTCATCGGATTCATTCTTCTTTTTTTGCCGCCTTTTCCAGTCATCCCCATCTGTTTCATCATTTTCTGCATCTGCTCAAATTGACGAAGCAGGCGGTTGACATCTTCAACTTTCGTTCCGCTACCAGCAGCAATACGGCGTTTGCGGGACGGATTGATGATCGCCGGTTTTGCGCGTTCTTTACTCGTCATCGAAGTGATCATTGCTTCAATACGAGTAAACTGTTTTTCATCCACATCAACATCTTTGATCTTATCACTGACACCCGGCAGCATGCCCAAGATATCTTTAATGGACCCCATCTTCTGAATCTGTCGCATCTGATCCAAAAGATCATCCATAGTAAAGCTGTTTTCCTGTAATTTCTTTAATGTCTTTTCGGCATCTTCGACATCAATTTGATTCTGTGCCTTCTCAATCAGGGACATGACATCGCCCATGCCGAGTATTCTAGAAGCCATACGATCCGGATAAAATGGTTCCAGATCACCAAGTTTCTCACCCATACCAACAAATTTAATTGGTTTTCCAGTAACAGCCAAAACGGATAACGCAGCACCACCACGCGTATCGCCGTCCATCTTGGTCACCATAACACTGTCAATCTCCAGACTCTCATTAAAGGTCTTTGCAACATTTACAGCATCCTGACCTGTCATAGCATCTATGGTGAGCATCGTTTCACTTACATCGACAGCTGCCTTGATGTTCTTTAGCTCATCCATCAAAGCTTCATCAATGTGCAGACGACCGGCTGTATCCAAAATCACGAGGTCGTATCCATAATCTTTTGCATGGCGAATCGCTTCTTTGGAAATCTCTACCGGATCTCCCTGTCCGCGCTCAAAAACCTCAACACCAGCTTTTTTACCAACCACTTTCAACTGTTCAATTGCAGCCGGACGATAGACATCACATGCAACCAGCATTGGTCGGTGATTTTGGCTCTTAAAATAATGAGCAAGCTTTGCTGCGTGTGTCGTTTTACCAGCACCCTGCAAACCACAGAGCATCACCACACACGGCGGTTTTGACGGAAAACGAATATACTGTTTTTCACTGCCCATCAATGTACACAACTCGCTGTGCACCACTTTGACAACCTGTTGTGCAGGAGTCAAGCTGTTCATAATTTCCTCGCCAACCGCTTTTTCACTGACTGTTTTTACAAAGTCTTTGACAACTTTGTAGTTAACATCCGCTTCCAGCAGAGCGATTCTGACCTCGCGCATTGCTTCTTTAATATCCGCCTCGGACAATTTACCCTTACCGCGTAATTTTTTGAATGCAAGCGAAAGTTTTTCGGTTAATCCCTCAAATGCCATTCTCTGCTACTCCTCTTTCTGCAACAGACTGATGATCAGACCACAAGCCATCTCCAAATTTTCTTGAACCGCAACCGAATCGACTTCCAGAAGTCGTCCTGCTTCGATTATCTGGGTCTGTAATTGATGTAGCAAGTTAACGCGTTCTTCTTTTTCTTTCAGCAGGTGAAGGCTATCTTCATAAGCAGAAAGCTGAAGTTCACCACGGCGAATGCTGTCATGCACACCCTGACGGGTAATACCTTGTGTTTCGGAAATTTCAGAAAGGGAAAGATCCTTATTACATGCTAAATCAATCAGCACTTTTTGCTTTTGTGGGAGTAGTTCACCATATATATCAAGCAAACGCCCCATTAGGATATTCTTTTCCATTTCTACCTTCCTTTAGCATTGCCTTTTCTTGCCTATGATATTATAGCATATCCTGAATTTCGTGTCAAGCTTTTTTCTTTACATTCAGTCTGTTTTTTCGAATTTGTACAAATCACAAAAAGCATATCAAAAAACACCGACAATTTATAAAAACTGTCGGTGTGTAAATTCAAAATCAGAGCAGATGATTACTCAGCGGCAACATCCTCAACTGGCTCTTCGTCTTCTAACAGAGCTCTCATGGAGAGGCTTACGCGTTTCTTATCGTAGTCGATGTCGATGATCTGAACATCAACTTCCTGACCGATCTGTAAGAAATCAGCGATTTTCTCTACACGCTGGTTAGCAATCTGGGAAATATGGATTAAACCGTCGATGCCCGGGATTACTTTCGCAAATGCGCCGTAATCGGTGAAGGAAACGATGGTAACTTTAGCAGTATCACCAACATTATAGGTAGATTTTAAGATTTCCCACGGATTGTCTTCCTGTTTTCTGTAACCTAAGGAAATGCGTTTTTTCTCTGCATCCAGCTCACGGATGTAAACTTCAACAACATCGCCAACTTTTAATACATCGGAAGCTTTTCTGATGCGTTTGGTCCAGGACAGCTCAGAACGATGGATCATACCGTCTACACCACCTAAATCAACAAATGCACCATACTCAGTTAAGGATTTAACTTCACCAGTGTATTTTTTGCCAACTTCAGCCTCTGCCCAGAATTTCTCTTCAGCAACTTTTCTTTCTTCAGCATAAGCCTCTTTCTCAGCAGCTTTGATAGAAGCCAGAGCACGGCCACGTTTATCATTGATCTCTAAGATTTTAATCTTAACCTGTTTTTTGAGCATGGTGGACAGGTCTTCAACTTTGTGCATAGCAACATGGCTTGCCGGAACGAAGATTTTGGTTTTATTAGTCAGAACCAGAACACCGCTCTTAACAACATCGGTAACGACGCCGTCTAAGATCTCGCCAGCCTCATAAGCCTCTTTGATTACCTCAAAGCCTGCCTGTGCATCGCAACGTTTTTTGCTCAGCATTACCAGACCGTCCTGATCGTTTACTTTCAGAACCATTAAATCGATCTCGTCACCAACTTTGACGATATCGCTGGTGGTAAGGGTCGGATCATCAGTCAGCTCATCAGCGGTTACAACACCGGACTGTTTTGCACCGATATCAACATGAATTTCGTTCGGAGCTACCTGAGCAACGGTACCACGAACTTTCTTGCCAACATATAATTTTGCGTTGTCCTGGTACTGATCCAGTAACTGCGCAAAGTCCATCTCCTCTTCCAGATTATTCTTCATCATTTCATCCATAGCGTAAATTGCCTCCTTTATAATATAAGCCGGAGTTGAAGCCCCGGCGGTTACGCCAATTTGTCGGCGTCCAACCAACACCTGTTTATCAAGTTCATCCACCGTTTGAATCAAAACCGTGTCGCACTCTTCTTCACAGATATGACGCAGCTTCTGCGTGTTGGAACTTTCCCTGCCGCCGATTACAACCATCAGGTCACTTTCTTTTGCGAGAGAAATTGCCTCTTGCTGACGTGCGCTAGTAGCACTACATATTGTATCATAAATTTCGAGATTTGTACAGTACTTTTTTGAAATTTCAGCACTTTCACCCCAAAGATTTACATTATATGTTGTTTGAGCTACCATAATCATCGGATTGTTCACTTTTTTTCCGAGATTTTGCAATAATTTATCCAAATCTGTTGGCGTTTCAAACACATACACTTCGCCATCGCAATGTCCTTTAATGCCAATTACCTCCGGATGCTCCGGATTACCAGCAATCAGGACAACGCGCTTCTCTTTTGCAGCCTGTGCCACAATTTTGTGGATTTTGCTCACAAACGGACAGGTTGCATCTTTGTAGGCTTGCCCCAACTGTTCCAGCTCATCATATATTGTAAGCGGAATACCATGTGAACGGATAACCAGAATTTCATCTGGTTTTCCTTCTCCAGGAGCATCTACGATTCGGCATCCCATATCCGAAAGACGACCTACCATCTGTGGATTATGAATAATTGGTCCCAGTGTGGCAACCTTATTTCCTTCTTTTAGCAGTGTTTCCACAAGTTCCACTGCCCGACTGACACCAAAGCAGAATCCAGCCGTCTTTGCAAGTTTTATTTCAGGTTTCATCTTTCCCACCTGCGCCTTCCATACTTAAAGTTTCCTGACGCAGATTTGCAATATCAGCCATCAGCATTTTACTTGCCGCCTTGATCTGCGCAAGATTTTTCGTCCCGGTCAAGCCGAGTTTTTCATTTTCTATCATCTCACCGAAAGCGATATGTACATGTTTGCGCCGAAACGGCTTATTCGGAAATGCTGTGATACAAGCCGGAAGAATATCCCCACCAGTACTGCCAGCAATCAGGATGACACCGGATTTTGCTTTCAATAGTTCACCGCTTTTTGAGCGAGTACCTTCTGGAAAAATACCAAGCGTTCTGTCAGCCTTTATGATATCTTCCGCGTAATTTACCGCCTGCATATCTCCTTTTCCACGCGCAACCGAAAACGCACCAATATGATGCAGAACCCAGCCAACAAACTGATTCTCAAACAATTCTTCCTTTGCCATAAAATAGAGTTGCTGTTTCATAATCAATCCAAGCATAATCGGATCAATATTTGAAATATGATTAGCAGCGAGGATAAACCCTTTCTCGTTTTTCGGCGGAATATGTTCCCTGCCGGAAACAGTCATACGATAAATCATACGCATCGGTAGCTGCATTAGCACCTTACCGACAGAATACATCCACATAGGTTTCCCCTCACTTTACATTTTGGTCTTTAATCAAGTTTTCCTGCAACAATTTTCATGATTGCTGCCACAGACTCCTCCAGATTCAAATCCGAAGTATCCACCAGAACAGCATCCTCTGCCTGTTTCAGCGGTGCAATGTCACGATTCATGTCCAACGCATCCCGTGTGGAAATCTCCTGCTCAATCACAGCAAGATCCGCTTCAACACCCTTCTCACACAGTTCTTTATAACGGCGTTTGGCACGCTCTTTTACCGAAGCAGTCAGAAAAATTTTTACATCCGCATTCGGCAGAACAACGGTACCAATGTCACGACCGTCCATCACAACATTGTTTTCTCTTGCAAGCTGCTGCTGCAAATCAAACAAAAATTGTCTAACTTCTGGCAATGCAGATACTTTTGAAGCGTATGCCGCTACCTCCTGCGTGCGAATTCGATCAGTAACATCCTCGTCATTCACAAAAACATGCTGCACTTCATCCACATAGCGGATATTGATTCTGATTTCCGAAAGATACTGCAAAATCGCCGAAATATCCGAAAGCTGCACGCCTCTTGTTATTGCAGCAAGACCAACCGAACGATACAAAGCCCCTGTATCTACATAGATATACCCCAGCTTTGCTGAAACTCGTTTGGCGATGGTGCTTTTTCCTGCACCTGCCGGTCCATCAATCGCGATTGCTCTCATAGTTTTATAACTCTCCTTCGTTTATCGATATTGCTGCCAAATAGCCAGTCGAAAAGGCTATCTGCAAATTAAATCCGCCTGTATATGCATCAACATCCAGCACTTCTCCTGCAAAGTAGAGGCCGGAACACAGTTTGGATTCCATGGTATGCGGGTTAATCTCTTTCACACACACACCACCGCTTGTGATAATTGCTTCTGCAACTGGTCGAAATGCTCGAACCGGAATCACAATATTTTTGATGGTATCCACCAAACGAAGGCGGGCTTCCCTGGTTAAATCATGTACTTTTGTCTGTGCGTCTATTTCTGCCAGTCTTATTATATCAGAAATTATCTTTTTAGGCAACAGTTCAACCAACGCATTTTCGATATCTTTATTAACATATTTCAAAAAATCTCTTAACATTCTTGCATCAAGCTGCTCTTTGCTCAGTGCAGGCTTCATATCAAGATGCAAAACATAATCCGACGGCTCTTTGCGAATATGAGCAGATGCAGACAAAACAAGTGGTCCAGATACGCCAAAATGGGTAAACAACATTTCGCCCATTTCCTCGTATACCACTTTATACTTCTTTCCCTGCTCCACGCAACGCAGTGTGACATTCTTTAGCGACAAACCCATCGCATTACGGCAAAGTGGCTCATTGCTTACTAGAGCGGTCAGCGAACCCCTGCATGGCATAATGGTATGACCGGCCTGCTTTGCAAGCAGATAGCCATCTCCGGTTGATCCGGTAGTTGGGTAGGAAAGTCCACCACAGGCAACCAGAACATGTGCTCCGTCATATTTTTTACCGGATGCTGTCTTGACACCGCAAACCTTTCCATCTTCAATGATAAGCGATTCCACTGTTACACCAGTGAGGATTTTAACACCCGCATATTTGCAGGCATTCACCAGCGTATCCACGACATCCACCGCTTTATCCGAAACCGGGAACACGCGATTTCCGCGTTCGGTTTTCAGTTCCAATCCGTTCTGCTCAAAGAAATGCATCACATCCTGTGCGTTACAGGCAGCAAACGCACTGTATAAAAACTTGGGGTTTTTAGGAACATTTTCCATCAATTTATCTTTGGTTGTATTATTGGTGATGTTGCAGCGCCCTTTACCGGTAATCATCATCTTACGCGCCGGACGGCTCATCTTCTCCAGTACAACAACTGAACAATTTTTCTTCGCTGCTGTAACCGCCGCATAAAGCCCAGCAGCACCGCCGCCGACTACAATCAAATCATATTTCATTTTTCTTCTGATCCTCAATATATTTTTTTAATTTTGGGTCTACCGTCGGGTCATCGCTTTTCTGATAAACATCATAATCAGCCCAAATACGCTCCAGTCGGCTGAATGTATTTTTCAGTTCATCGCTTTTCTTCAGTCCCACTGCGACAATCAGCGCATTGATTAGAGAAAGTGGCGCAACAAGTGAATCCACAAAAGATGCCATATCCGAACTTGCCTGCAAAAAATAATCCGCTGTTTTGGCAAGCGGGGAGTCTGCATTATCGGTGATAGCGATAACCTTTGCCCCCTGTGATTTTGCATACTGTAAAGCTGATACCGTTCTGGTCGAATAACGTGGAAAGCTGATGCCTATAATTGCATCGTGCTCATCCACCCGCAGAATCTGTTCAAACATTTCTGTGGAACTGGTGGTATGAATCAGACGAACATCCGGGAAAATCAACTGAAAATAAAACGCAATAAACTGTGCCAGTGTTGAAGCACTTCTTGCCCCCTGAACATATACCGTCCTTGCGTTTACAATTGCGTCTACCGCACCACCAAATGCTTTCCTATCGGTGTCCTCCAGTGTCTGACGGATTTTTTCCATATCCAGATTCAGTACCTTGTCCAGTACTTCACCATCTCCAATTTGTTCATCTGCCACTTCAATGCGCTGTACAGCAGTCAATTTGTGCTTAATCATTTCCTGAAGCTGCCGCTGCATATGTGGATAACCGTCATAGCCAAGTTCGAATGCAAACCGCACTACCGTAGATTCGCTGACACCAACAGTATGTCCCAGCCTGGATGCGGTCATATAAGCTGCTTTTTCATAGTGATTTAAGATATAATTCGCGATCAGACGCTGGCCTTTTGAAAAGCCGGATCGTTTCTCATCAATGATGTGCAAAAGATTTTTTGCCAAAGGATATTCCCTCTTCCTTTATAAATTTCCTTTTTTAAAAGATACGATGAAAAGCGGAAAACGCCAGAAAGACGATTTCCGCAGACATTTTATTTTCACTTTATGCAAGTTTATCCAAACTATCCATCAGGGATTCCAGATGCTTTGCCATGTTCTGTTTGAATGTGGCAACTTCATCCTGATAATCATCCATTTTTTTGCGTTCCACCTGCAATTTTAAATCCATTTCTTCCGAAATTCGTTTGCTCTCTGCACGAGCCTGTGCTAGGAGTTCATCCGTTTCCTTCTGCAATTTTCGTTTTTCTGCCGCCAACTGTGCATTTTCTGCCTGTGCGCCCAAGATAGCATCTTTCGCCTGTGTTTGCGCATTGGATAAAATCGACTGTGCTGTACTGCGTGTTTCCTCTACAATGCGGCTGCACTGCCGATTCAGCTGATCGGTATCATTTTTGGTCTGCATTCGGATGCTTTCTGCCTCTCTCTGTGCTTCAGCAACCATATTTTCTGCCTTTTGTTTTGCAGCAAGGAGAATCCCATCTGCTTCTACTTTCGCCTGATGCAGACATTTCTCTTTTTCCGGCTGAACGCTCTGTCTTGCCTGCTGTAAGATCTCCTCTCCTTTATGAGTCATACCATCTGCCTGCTCTTTTGCCTTAGCAATGATATCTTCCGCAGTTACAGCCGCCTCTTTCAGCGTTTCATATTTTTCGGTTTTTTGGGATAATTCTGTCTGCAACTGATGACACTGTTCAACCGCCTGTTGCACTTCCTCTGTCTTTTGCTCAAGTTCTGCTTCCAACGCAGCAATACGCTCTTGTAATTGGGCAGACGAACCATCCAACTGCTGTGCCTGCTCGGTCAATGCTTTGTTTTTCTCGACCAAAGCAGAAATACGCTCATATTCTTCCTGCACCATTTCTTGCAGCTGCGAATTCTGATTCGCTATCGTCTGTTTTTCGGACTGCAGCAATTCCATTGAATTTTCAAGTTCTTTCAAATGATCGGAAGCTTCCTTCTGTGTTTTGCGCAGCGCATCCGCTTCGGATGTCAGTTTTTCCAACTGAGTGCGGTGAGAATGCTCCATCTCATGAAAAAAAGTTACAACATCCTCTTTATGATATCCTCCGAAAGAAGTTTTTCTTATATCCTCAAATGTCATTTTGCAGACCTCCTTTATGTACTTTTTATTATTATACAAGATTTCGGGGAAAATTGCAATCGTTTTATACCGCCTTTTGCAAAATTTCACCTGCATTTTTCAATCCATCACGGTTCTCCGATTAAAATCGGTACTTCTTTTGCCAAATCCATCTGTACCCGGTATATGCCCGTCATGGTAACCCGGCTTCCCTCCTGCTGTTTGGCAAAATTCTTTTCTACAATCGCAGCATCCGCAAGTTCGTAAGTTTCATAATCCACAAATTGCTGTGCTAAAATTTCATCCGCATCCGCCTGTGATAATCTGGCAGACTGTTTTTGATAATAGGTGTATGTGTTACAGCAAATCCCAAGCGGCAGTTTCCATTTTCCAATGGAAAACAATGTTTGTTGCTGCGATATCGTATACGGCTGTTTTATGTTCGGTTTTTTATGCAGAGAAAACACATGCCCAAAGCACAGAAAATCATACTGCTTCTGTGTTTGGGACAACGGCACATAATCCTCTCCCTGCAAATCCACAGTAAAAGATTTCTGTAATTCAACCTCCGCTATCATTTTTGCACTGGCATGCAGATAGGACAATTTGCCGGTTTCAGTCTCCAAAAATCCCGACACCAGAAGCTGCCCTTTTCGCACAGGTACTTTCCCAAACACCACCTGTTTACCAGAAAGCACTTCAGTTCTGCATAAAACGCCGTCTGTGGCTGCCACAATGTTGCAGGGATCAGTATCCATGATCACATCACAGCCTGTTTTTTCCTGTACAATAACCTCAAGTTCATTTCCTGTAAGATTAACCGTAGCCCAACACAATTTCGGCTGCGACAGCAAAAGTTGTTGTCTTGCCTGTTTCAATGGCAAGCCCGGAATATAGGAATACCGATGTATCCCCTCTTGCTCCAAAATTTGCAGAATACTTTCGTCGCTTACCGAATGATTTCCTGATACGCGAATATCCATCACAAAATTTGGTACCAAAAACACCGGGAGCAGAGTTAACACCAATATCAGGCATGCCATACACTTGCGTATCGGTGTATCAAAAAAGTGCGGCAGCCCGATTTGCTTGACAGTTATTTCGGAAACACCCAACTTTTGACAGATATTTAAGCTTTCCTGCATATTGGATCGCCGACAGTAAAACGAAAGTCTGGTCTGATCCAGCTTCGGTTTCCAGAAATAAATCTGTTCTTCATGCAGCCGATTGAAGAGACGCACCGGATTTGCAGCCTGCGCCGAAAACCGGCAGAATCCTGACAACCAATAAAACAGCAAATCAAACATCAGTTTCCCCCATCCGCCAGTTCAATGCGTAAAATTTCTCCGCAGATGATTGCAGTCTGGTCACAATAGTCAACCAACCGCAGTTGTCTTCCATAGATCAGAATCTGTCCTTTCTTCATACAGAATCCCAGACATTCCTCCGAAAAATCCAGCAATGCCTGACAGCCATGCAGCATAACTTTACCACTGCCATATACCTCTATGGTAGGAAAATAGGAACCTGTATCAATATAAGCATGATGTATTTTTTTATTTCTACGGGACACCGGCAGCACCTCACTTTTGTCATACATTCGTCTTTTTAACCTATGCAGTTCTGTCGGAAACTATGATTCACCGCATACCGCCAAATGATTGCGCATACTTATAAACAAAAAATCAAAAGGAGTATCGAACCATGCCGCACCGCATCCAATTCAGCCGGGCTTTCGTTCTTGTTCTGTTGTGCTTGGGCTGCATTTATTCTCAAAACATCAGTCTTTCCGTCAAGACTGGACTACATCTTTGCATAGAGCAGCTTATCCCCTCCTTATTTTTATTTCTTGCTCTGGCAAATCTGTATACGCCTCCAATTCAGAAGCAAAATCGCATTTTAAAAATGCTGCATCTTCCATCTGGATTTATGGGGATGTTCTTTTTAACCTGTATCGGTGGATTCCCGGTCGGAGCCGCCTGCGTGCAAAATGTATACAGCCAGAGCCTGCTTGCATCTGCACAAGCCAAAAAACTGTCCTGCATCATGGTATGCTGCGGACCGGGATTTCTGCTGGGATTTATCGCAAATGGACTATCCGCCGGCGCAAAAGCTGGATGGTTCCTACTCATCTCGCAGCTGACTGTTCTACTGATTTGTCTTGGCATTTACAGCTTTTCCTGCCGACATGATGCTCCAATTTTATTGCAAAACTCCACCGCCCTGCCAAGTTCTTTCTCAGATAGCATGTTTCACTCTGCTAAATCCATGGCAAATATCTGCACAACCGTTCTGTTTATATGCGGAATTCGGGGAGCTATCACACCTCTGCTTATACATCTGCCACAGAAAATTACCTCCATTATTTGGGGGCTAACCGAAGTTGCCAGCGGATGTTCTGGGCTGCATGAATTTGACTATCAAACCACCCTGCTGTTATATGCCTTTTTCTGCAGTTTTGGTGGTTTTTGCGTTCATCTGCAAATTTACGGCATCTTAAAAAACAAACCATCCTATTTCAAATTTGCAGGTATTCGACTGCTGTGTGCGGCAGCAAACACCGCAATTTTCAAACTTCTGACCATTCTCTCGCCTATCATGCCGCCGGATTCCGCCTGTATTGCACTAAATCCAGCCATTCAGCCCCAAAGCAGTACATCTTCTCCTGTTATATTCTTTCTTCTGCTGCTGACCACCCTACTGTTCTGTGCATCCTGTATTACATTTTTACACAGAGAGCGGACTTTTTAACCTGCAATGTTGTACTTTTTTGTAATTTAAGGTATTATGTATAGACAGCATTTCAAAAATGTGGTACAATAATAATGTATGAGTATATTTATAGGTAAAAATAAAGGATTACAATATGAAAATTTTAGGCATCGATCCGGGCTATGCCATTGTGGGTTATGGTCTGCTTGACTACAACCGCAATCGCTTCACTGTGCTAAGTTATGGCTCGATTATCACCAAAGCCGGAGATGATTTTTCTCAACGGCTAAAGGTTATTTATGATGATTACACTGAGATTTTAGAAACCTACAAGCCAGATGTCATTTCCATTGAGAAACTATTTTTCTCCCGAAATGTTACTACAGCGATTGATGTTGCGCAGGCACGCGGGCTGATTCTACTTGGTGCCGCGCAACATAATATTCCCATTTATGAATATACGCCGATGCAGGCCAAACAGGCTTTAGTCGGCTATGGTGGAGCAGACAAACATCAAATGCAGGAAATGACACGCCAAATTCTGCACTTAAAATCGGTTCCCAAACCGGATGACACAGCCGATGCACTGGCAATGGCAATCTGCCATGCCCATGTTTCCGGCTCTCTGATGCGCTTTATGCCAAAACGATAATTTCAAAAGGAGAATACCATGATTTATAGTTTAGACGGTATCTTAACCGAAACTACACGGGATATGGCTGTCATTTCCTGCGGTGGTGTTGGATATGGTTTCCGTGCTTCCTTACATACCCTTTCCAAATTGCCGAAACTAAATGAAAAAGCATTTGTTTATATCCATACGGCGGTTCGAGAAGATGCCATTGAACTGTTCGGATTTGCCGAACAGGAAGAACGCACCATCTTCCGCATTTTAATCGGTGTATCGGGTGTTGGTCCAAAAGCTGCTATCTCGATTTTATCTGATCTGACACCGAGTCAGGTTGCACTCTGTATTGCCACCGGTGATGCCAAAACACTCACCCAATGCGTTGGTATCGGCAAAAAAACTGCAGAGCGAATTGTGTTGGAATGCCGAGATAAGATTTCCAAATCTGAATTACAGCCGGCAGATAACGCTATTTCAGAACAGGAAATTCGTACAGTTGCTGGGGATAATCTCTCTGAAGCAATCAGTGCTCTTGTGGTTTTGGGCTATCCGCAGCAGATTGCAGCAAAAGCACTTGCCAAAGCGGACAAATCCCTACCAGTAGAAGAACTCATCAAAATCGGTCTGCGGCAGCTTGCTGCAAACTTATAATTGAAAGGATGTGGCTTTTCTTTGATTCAAAACGAAAGCGAATTTGAATTTGATTTTGAAAACCGGATAACCGCACCAGAATATACCGAAAGCGATGCGGATATCGAAGTTTCGCTGCGTCCGAAGATGCTGACCGAATACATTGGACAGGACAAAGCAAAAGAAAACCTTTCCATCTATATTCGCGCCGCGAAACAGCGCAGTGAAGCACTCGACCATGTTTTGTTATATGGCCCACCGGGACTGGGTAAAACCACCCTGTCCGGCATTATCGCAAATGAGATGAATGCTAATATCAAAATAACCAGTGGCCCGGCAATCGAAAAACCAGGCGACTTAGCAGCACTGCTGACCAACTTAAACGCAGGCGATGTTTTGTTTATTGATGAGATTCACCGGTTGAATCGGTCGGTTGAGGAAGTACTTTATCCTGCAATGGAGGACTTTGCACTGGATATCATGATCGGAAAAGGTCCGGCGGCGCGAAGCATTCGACTGGATTTACAGCATTTTACCTTAATCGGTGCCACCACTCGTGCTGGACAGCTTTCTGCACCGCTGCGTGATCGCTTCGGCGTTCTGTTGCGACTGGAACTTTATTCTCCAGAACAGCTTTCACAAATTATCACCAGAAGTGCTTCCATTTTAGAGATTGCCTGCGAACCAGAAGGCGCATTGGAACTTGCCAAGCGTTCCAGAGGCACGCCGCGTATTGCCAACCGATTATTAAAGCGTGTGCGTGACTTTGCACAGGTCATTGGTGACGGACGCATGACAAAGGAAATCGTGTCCACCGCACTCGATCGACTGGAAATCGACGAGCTGGGACTGGACAACATCGACCGCAGAATGTTAAACTGCATCATCCATAACTATGGAGGCGGTCCTGTTGGGCTGGAATCGCTTGCCGCATATCTTGGCGAAGAAGCGGTTACTTTGGAAGATGTGTATGAACCGTATCTAATGCAGCTTGGATTTTTAACCCGAACACCGCGTGGCAGATGTGTCACGCCGCTTGCATATAAACATTTAGGGATCCCTTTTGAGGGACAACAGTTATTCTAATAGAAAAGAGGAAATCATTTGTGCGCACAGCAGATCAATGGAAAGATTATCAGATTATTGACACCAGCAACGGTGAAAAATTAGAGCGATGGGGCAAATTCAGTCTGGTTCGCCCAGACCCACAGATTATCTGGCAAACCGACCGTACCCTTCCAGCATGGAAAAAAGCAGATGCACATTATCTGCGTTCCAATAAAGGCGGCGGCAGATGGGAGTATTTCAAAAAACTGCCGGACTTCTGGCAGATAAAATATAAAGAATTGACCTTTAAGATTAGTCCGACTGGCTTCAAACATACTGGCTTATTCCCAGAACAGGCAGTTAACTGGGATTTATTGCAGGATGCCATTCGAAATGCAGGCCGCCCAATCAAAGCCCTTAACCTGTTTGCATATACTGGCGGCGCAACACTGGCTATGGCAGCAGCAGGTGCGCAGGTATGCCATGTAGATGCTTCTAAAGGCATGGTCGCATGGGCAAAAGAAAACGCTGCATTATCCGGTCTGACCGACAAACCGGTTCGCTGGATTGTGGACGACTGTGAAAAATTTGTACAGCGTGAAATCCGTCGCGGCAATCGTTATGACATTATTGTCATGGATCCGCCATCCTATGGACGCGGCCCGAATGGTGAAGTTTGGCAGCTGGAAGAGCATATCTATCACTTGGTATCCCTCTGCACGCGGGTTTTATCCGACCAGCCGTTGCTGTTCTTATTAAACTCCTATACCACAGGACTTTCCCCGTCCGTCATGGCATACCTGCTTGGTGTCACCGTTGCAAAAGACCACAAAGGCATCGTCACCGCAGATGAAATCGGCTTACCGGTAGAAAATGGAAATCAGGTTCTGCCGTGCGGTTCAACCGCCATTTTCCGTGGCGAGTAATTCTTGCAGGAAGGAGCTTTTCATGACAAAACAGGCAGAAAAGGCACTGATTGACACCAATCATGTCATCTTTGCTTATGACAACGAACAGACATTTCAGAAAAAGCTAATTTTAAATGATATTACACTGGAGATTGAAGAAGGCTCTTTTGTAGCAATCCTCGGACACAATGGTTCCGGGAAATCCACGCTTGCCAAACACTTCAATGCCATTCTAACCCCAGATTCTGGTAGTGTTACCGTCGATGGAATTGACACCAGTGATGCGGACAGGTTATTTGACATCCGACAGCGTGTTGGTATGGTATTCCAAAACCCGGACAACCAAATTGTAGCAACTATTGTCGAAGAAGATGTTGCATTTGCGATGGAAAATCTGGGTGTTCCCCCAGAAACCATGCGAGAGCGGGTGGACAAGGTGTTATCTGATGTCGGGATGCTGGAATACAAAGATCGCGCACCGCATCAGCTGTCCGGCGGACAGAAACAGCGTATCGCCATTGCTGGCATTCTGGCAATGAATCCGAAATGTATTGTACTTGATGAACCGACCGCCATGCTCGACCCGAAAGGCCGCCGTGAAGTTATGCAGACCATCAAACGAATGAACAAAGAGCAGAACACCACGGTTGCCTTAATCACCCATTATATGGATGAAGCAGTGCAGGCAGATCGTGTTGTCGTTGTAGATCACGGAAAAATTCTTATGGACGGCACACCGAAAGAGGTATTTGCACAGGTGGACAGGCTCAAAGAAATTGGGCTGGATGTGCCGCAGGTTACCGATGTAGCACATACGCTGGTTCAGGCTGGCGTTACGCTGGCCGAAGATATCCTGACACCGGAAGAGTTCTTCACAGCCATCGATTCTCTGCTGCAAAACAGCAAATAATCAGAAAGGGTAAAACATGGCAAGTATTATAAAAACTGAAAATCTTACCCACCTATACAATGAAGGCACACCTGATGCAAAGGCTGCCATTCATGACATCAATTTAGAGATTGAACAAGGCGATTTTGTCGCGGTCATCGGGCATACCGGTTCGGGAAAATCCACCCTGATTCAGCATTTTAATGGCCTGCTCAAACCAACCTCTGGCAAAATCTATGTCTGCGGCAAAGACATTTGGGAAAGCAAACAGACGCTTCGCCAAACAAGATTTGAGGTCGGACTGGTATTCCAGTATCCAGAATATCAGCTGTTTGAGGAAACCTGTTTTAAGGATATTGCATTCGGTCCAAAAAATATGGGGTTAGCCGAAAGCGAAATCAACAACCGTGTATTAGCAGCTGCCGATGCCGTTGGATTATCCGAACAGCTTCTGGAAAAAAGCCCGTTTGAACTTTCTGGTGGACAGAAACGCCGTGTCGCAATCGCAGGTGTTATTGCAATGCAGCCGAAGGTTTTGATTCTTGATGAACCGACCGCAGGTCTTGACCCGAAGGGTCGCGACATGGTGTTAAATATGATTAAATCGTACCATCAACAAAGCGGCAGCACCATACTTCTGGTTTCCCACAGTATGGAAGACACTGCTAAATATGCAAATTCTGTGTTGGTTATGAACCAGTCTTCTGTTTATGACTATGGCAGTGTTGATCAGGTATTTGCCAAATCGGAAGAAATTGAAAAGCTTGGACTAAGCGTTCCTCAGGTTGCAAAGGTATTCAAGGCACTGCATGAAAAATATCCGCAGATTCCAGCCGATGTTTACACACCAGAGCGTGCAAAAGAAGTGCTGTTATCTCAGTTTGGAAAACAGATCAAGGAGGGTGCATCATGCTGACAGATATTACCTTCGGACAATACTATCCAGGAAAATCAGTCCTGCACCGCATGGACCCGCGTTTTAAAATTTTAATCATCATCGCGTATGTTGTCGTTCTGTTTTTCATTCATAAAATTGGTGGATTCATCATTCCGGCAGTTTTTCTGCTGGTAGAGGTTATCCTGTCCAAAGTCCCGTCCAAAATGGTCATCCGCAGTGTTAAACCGATTCTGCCACTGATTGTGTTTACAGCCATTTTGAACATGTTCTTTGTAGCAGGCACACCGATTTTCAAACTCTGGATTTTCGAACCAACATGGGAAGGTTTATACAATGCTGTGGTCATGGTAATCCGTATTATACTGCTAATCGTGTCCACTTCCATGCTGACCTTCACCACGACCCCAATTGCACTGACTGACGCTATTGAACGACTTCTGTCACCGTTGAAAATCATTCATTTTCCAGCGCATGAAATTGCTATGATGATGACTATCGCCCTGCGTTTCATTCCGACTTTAATGGAAGAAACAAACAAAATCATTTCTGCACAAAAAGCACGCGGAGCCGATTTTGAAAGCGGAAATCTGATGGCGCGTGCCAAAGCGATGATTCCAATTTTAATTCCACTATTTGTATCCGCATTCCGGCGCGCTGAAGAACTGGCTACCGCAATGGAATGCCGCTGCTACAATGGCGGAGAGAACCGTACCAAACTGCGTCAACTAAAAATCACCAGGCTTGACTGGTTTGCTGTTGGTTTCATGCTGCTTTTAATCAGCTGTGTTATTGTAACCAACATCTACTTGCCATTCTGATTGATAAGGAGAAGAAAATTGCGCAGTATTTTAATCGAGATCAGCTTTTTCGGAGCGCGTTACCATGGATGGCAGGTACAGGATAATGCTGTGACGGTTCAGCAAGTGATGCAAAATGCCATAGAAGCTGTACTGCACAAGCGTGAGGACATCTCCGGCTGTTCCAGGACAGACTCCGGGGTTCACGCTAACTCCTACTATTTTCATATGCACACCGAAAATACCATTCCCTGCGACCGTCTGGTAATAGCACTTAACCGTGTGCTGCCAAATGATATTGCAGTGCTTCGCTGTATCGAAGTTTCCCCAGAATTTCATGCAAGATACCACTGTGTTGCTAAGGAATATGAATATCGTATCTGGAATTCTGAGGTTCCGAATCCATTTTTAGAGAATATGACATTGCTGTATCGCTGGAAGATTGATGAAAATCTACTGCACGAACAGGCACAGGCCTATGTCGGCACCCATGATTTTTCGTCCTTTTGTAGTCAGGGCAGCCATATTACCGACTGCACCCGCACCATCTATTCTGCCTCGGTGCATCGCGATGGGGATATGATTATTTTTCGGGTCTGTGGAAACGGCTTTTTATATAACATGGTTCGCATTATGGTCGGAACGCTACTGTTTATTCAGGCTGGGCGCATTGCCCCAAACAGCATACCGGACATCATCGCCGCAAAGGATCGCAGTAAAGCCGGAAAAACCGCTGGACCGGAAGGCTTGTACTTAAACCACATATTCTACGGCGAACCTTACAACCGCATCATCCATCCGCATATCCAATTCCGACCGCAGAATGAGGTGAAAAATCATGTCGAAATGGTTGCACAAGCCACTAAAACAGAATAAAAGCACAAAAAGCCAAGCAGCGTCCAAGATCAAAAATCTTGACCGATACCGTAATTTTCTGAAAATCCGCAAGATTTTTTCTCTCATTCTTACCGGCTGTATTATCATCGCTTTGATTGTAGTGTTGGCAACTGCCTTTTTTACTGGAAAATTCACGGAATTTTTCTATCATACCAAGCAGCTTTCTGCTGAAGACCGTTTTCCTGTTACTTTAAAAGAGCAGTCCTTTATCAACGCTTCGGGTTTGGATCGGTATCTGTCCATGCTGACCAAAAACGGTGTTGTCTTTCTGGATCAAAAAGGACATAAAGCAGAAGAAGGGATACTAGGATTTTCTTCTCCAATTTTACGAAGCAATCGTACTGGCGTCATGGTCTATGATCAAGGTGGTACGCAATTTCAGTATCTGCAACCGTTTCAACCTGGGTACACCATTGAAACAAATAAGAAAATCATTACTGGTGCCATTTCTGAAAACGGACTTTGTGCTATTGCTTCCTATCATGACCGTTATGCCGCAGAGGTAACCGTTTACAATACCAACAGTTCCATATCCTATCACTGGTATTCTGCAAGCGACAAAGTAACTTCTCTTGCTTTCAGTTCAGGGCGTCTATATGTCGGCTGTATCAATTCCGAAAACGGTTTTTTACAAACAATAGTTTATACATTAGACATTAACTCTGAAAAAGAAATCTACCATGTCACCCTGTCGGACTCAGTTGCCCCGGTTTATCTACACCCGATGTCAAACGGAAGACTTGCGGTAGTAACAACCGGTAGTGTGGAATTTTTGGACAGCAAAGGCGTTTTAACCAACGCAAGTTTTTATTACAGCAATCTATATGCCATTAGTGGCAATGATAAATATCTGGGAATCGCACAGCAAAATATCTATAATAATACCACCAATCTGGTTGTCTATAATCCAGATGGTGACCGTCTGGCTTCCAGAGAAATTATAGATCAACCGATTGATTTAGAAATGCACGGAGCCGAGCTGTATTGCCTGACAGACCAGGAAACAATTCGATGGAATTTTGTCAAAGACTCTATTTCATTTGTTTCACTGCAAGAAAATTACTCCGGTATGGTGATATTTGATAATACAGTATTTTTATTCAACAACAATACGATTGACCGTGCGGAACACGCTGCCCAGAAATCTAAAAACGCTGAAAAATAAATTATAGGCAGGAGCTTGACATATTTGATACCTATTTTCATTGATATCATTTCTTTAATTATTTTAGCTGCTTATGCATTTTCAGGCTTTCGAAAAGGATTTTTCCGTAGTCTGGTGAATATAATTGGATCATTGCTATTATATGTGATATCTTCGGTTACAGCTAAAATTTGCGCCCCACTTCTATATGAGAAATTCTTAGGACCATATTTTATGGAGCGCATTGAAAATTATATTACCAATGTTGGCGATGGCGTGCGCATGGAAAGTATTGTAATCAATGCACTGAATAAAATCCCAGAGTTTTGCAAAGATACTCTTTTACAAGATACTACGATCGAGGACTTTATCTCTCTGGTCACCAAACAGGCGGACAATAAAATTGAAAATGTCACCAATATTTTGGTTTATGACTATATTCCAACTGTCTTAATTCCATTGCTGCAAGGTGCTATCTTTATCCTGCTGATTACGCTGCTATTCTTTTTGCTGCGGGGGCTGATTACACTGCTTGGAAATCATGCTGCGAAAAAATCTTTAATCGGTCGCATAGATTCGGTTATCGGTGCTGTGTGCGGATTCAGTATCGGTATTATTATATTGATGGTACTGGCTTTTATCGCACAGTTAATCATCGGATTTACCGCCGATTCAGCAGAACTCTGCAATAGTACTCTCATTGAAAAAACACTGCTATTCAAATTATTCTATCATCTTATCCAATCTGGCATAGTGGCTTCATAGTTAAAATATTTAGAATTGTTTACATTTTCCACGCAAATCATAAATGAAGATATGCTATAATGGGTATCAGCATATATCGTACTGCTGTTTTATATAAACAAGCAGATTATATTGCAAAGCAACCCCAAAGGAGTAACACAAATGGTTTGTTCCAGATGCAAAAAAAGAACCGCTGTCGTTTTCTTGACCCGTTTTGAAAACGGCCAGCCCAAAAATGAGGGCTTGTGTCTTAAATGCGCCAGCGAATTAAAAATTCCGGAAGTAGAGAATATGCTTAATCAGGCAGGTTTCCGTCCGGAGGATATCGATGAGATGTCCGATATGATTGAAGGAGAATTCGATGAGGATATGGCTGGTGGTATCAACCAGGCTCTCCCAAATATTTTCAGCAAAATGTTTGGATCCAAAGAGGACAGTGAAGAATCCGATGGTGCTTTAGTTCCAACGGAAGAAACTGCCGCAGAGTCAAAGTCGGATAACAGCAGTGATTCCTCTAAAAATTCTAAGGATGAAAAATCCCAAAAGAAGAAACTCAAATTTTTAACCGCATACTGCACCAATGTCACCGAACGCGCCAGAAAAAATGAGCTAGACCCTGTAATTGGTCGTGAGCGTGAGATTGCCCGTGCCATTCAGATTCTCTGCCGCCGTGGTAAAAACAACCCATGCCTGATTGGTGAACCGGGTGTTGGTAAAACCGCCATTGCGGAAGGTCTTGCACAGCGTATCGTAGCAGAGAATGTTCCAGGTAAACTGATCGGAAAAGAAGTATACCTTCTAGATATGACTGCATTGGTGGCTGGTACGCAGTTCCGTGGACAGTTTGAAAGCCGCATTAAAAATCTTATTGAAGAAGTAAAACGCGAAGGCAATATTATTTTGTTCATCGATGAAGTTCATACATTGGTTGGCGCAGGTGATGCAGAAGGTTCAATGAATGCTGCAAACATCTTAAAACCGGCTCTTTCCCGTGGTGAAATCCAGGTAGTCGGTGCTACTACATTTGAAGAATATCGCAAAAATATTGAAAAGGACGCTGCTTTAGAAAGACGCTTCCAGCCTGTTACCATTGATGAACCATCCATTGCAGACAGCATTGAAATCTTAAAAGGTCTGCGCTCGCGTTATGAGCTTTTCCATCAGGTACACATCTCGGATGAATTGCTCACCCTGTGCGTTAAATGGTCAGAACGTTATATCACCGACCGTTTCCTGCCAGATAAAGCCATTGACCTGCTGGATGAATCCTGCGCTTGCGCCTCCCTTGCAAATACCTCCTTATCAAAATATGAAACATTAAAACGCGAAAAAACACAGCTTGAAGATTCTCTTTCTTCTTTAAGTGATGCTACCGAAAATATCGACTACGAAAAAATTTCGATGACCAGAACTAAGCTCATGCAGGTCGAAGATGAACTGAAACAGGTTGAAAACGACTGTATGAATGTTCAGGTAACCGCTGCTGATCTGGCAAAAGTTGTAGAACTTTATACTGGCATTCCTTCTGCAAAGGTAGAAGAAAGTCAGCTGAAAAAAATCTCCAGCTTAAAATCCCAGCTCTCTGAAAAAATTATCGGTCAGGACGAGGCAATTGATGCTGTTGTTGCAGCAATTAAACGAAATCGCTTAAACCTCTCCTCCTCCAAACGCCCAGCCTCCTTTATTTTTGTTGGTCCTACGGGTGTTGGAAAAACCGAATTGGTAAAGGTTCTATCCTCTACCCTGTTCGATTCGGTTGAACCGCTGATTCGTTTGGATATGTCCGAATTTATGGAGAAACACTCGGTTGCTCGCTTAATTGGTTCGCCTCCTGGATATGTCGGATATGACGATGCCGGACAGCTGACCGAGAAAATTCGCCGCAAACCGTACTCCGTTGTACTGTTTGATGAAATTGAAAAAGCACATCCAGATGTCATGAACATTCTGCTTCAGATTTTGGATGAAGGCAAGATTTCCGATGCTCACGGCAGAAAAGTTAATTTTGAAAACACTGTTATCGTTATGACTTCCAATGCCGGATCGTCTGATAAATCTACCACTGTCGGCTTTGGTTCTTCTACTGCTGAATTGCAAAAAAACAAAGTCATGAAGGCACTTTCCGAATTCTTGCGTCCAGAATTTTTAGGCCGTGTAGACGAAGTGGTTGTATTCAATCCGCTTGGCAGTAAAGAACTCGAGAAGATCGCTGGACTGCTTTTAGACGAGCTTGCAGCGCCGCTGGCTGAGAAAGATATTCGCTTTACCTATGATGATTCGGCTCTTGCCAAAATCGCGGCACTAGCTGATGGCGGCAAGTTCAATGCGCGTGACATCCGTAAGGTAATCCGCAAAGAAGTTGAGGATCGTATAGCGGATGCCATTATTGGTGCTGATGGCACAACTCTGATCGGTATGCACTTAACCTGCGAAAACGACCAGCTAAAACTGAATACCATCTAATTATAAAATCCGGGAAAACCTCAATTTTCCCGGATTATTTCACATCATAGCAAAACAGCAGGGATATTTCCCTGCTGTCTATTTTTATTGAATCACATATTTAGAAGCATATTCTTGGTATTTTGCCTTGTATTCACCATCATTGTCCTTCAATGTGCGCAGTGCCTCATGCATGCTCATGGTATTCATGGCTGCATCCATGACACCACCAGCAATATTGGAACAATGGTCAGAAGTACGCTCCAGATTGGTTAAAAGATCAGACCATACAAATCCTGCAACAATGCTGCATTCTCCCTGCTGCATACGCTGAATATGTTTGGTTCGCATTTCCTCTTTCAACTCATCAATAACCTGCTCAAGCGGCTCAACCAGATGTGCAGCCATCGGATCGTTATTGATAAAGGAATTCAGTGCAAGATCCAGAATTTCGTTGATAGCATCAGCAATAACATCAAATTCCTGTCTAGCATCTTCTGTAAACTGAATGTCTTTGGAAAGAATTTCTTCAGTGGATTCTACAATGTTGACCGCATGGTCAGAAATACGCTCGAAATCTCCAATCGCCTTTAACATCATAGCAGCTTCTTTGTTATCGGAAGCACTGATCGACATGGTGCTGAGTCTTACTAGATATGAGCCCAAAATATCCTCGTAATGGTCAGTTCGATCCTCCATTTCACGAATCTTGGCAACCTGTTTTGCATCATAGTGATTAAATACATGCAAACTATCTTTCAATGCGTCAACAGCACAAACAGCCATATCATTTGCTAATTCACGGCAACGCTGCAACGCAATCGGCGGCGTATTGAGCAGACGCTCGTCCAACTCTGCATTGGTTTCCGGTGTTTTGCTGTCTGGAACCAGTCTGTTGACCAGCTTCTCAAGCAAATTACCCATCGGCAGAAGCAGCAAGGTACACAACACATTAAATATCGAATGACATAACGCAATACCAAACAAGGATGCAGCTTCATCCAAAAACAACGGCTTAAATACAGCACGAATGATACAGAAAGCTGTCAGCCATACAGCTGTACCAATTACATTAAACGATAAATGAACCATAGCGGCACGCTTTGCATTTTTATTTGCACCAAAGGATGAAATGATAGTAGTAATACAGGTACCGATATTCTGTCCCATGATAATTGGAATTGCTGCACCATATGATACCTGACCAGTAACGGCAAGTGCCTGCAAAATACCAACAGAAGCAGAACTGGACTGAATAATTGCGGTTAAAATCATACCAGCCAGCATACCCAGAAGCGGATTCTTAAACAGTAAGAACATCTGCTGGAACTGCGGAATGTCTTTTAATCCTGCCACTGCACCAGACATAGCATCCATACCAAACATCAAAGTAGCAAATCCCAGAAAAATCATACCGGTATCTTTTTTCTTGTCACCTTTGCAGAACATATACAAAATAATACCGATCAGCGCCAATATTGGTGAGAACGATGTTGGCTTAAGCAACTGAATCAGCAGATTGTCACTGGAGATTCCTCCCAAACTGAGTACCCATGCTGTGACAGTTGTACCAACATTTGCACCCATGATAACATTGATTGCCTGCTTTAAGGACATCAAACCGGAGTTTACAAAACCAACCACCATAACTGTGGTAGCGGAAGAACTCTGAATAACAGCTGTTACACCAATACCGGTCAGTAAACCTGCGAGCCTATTTGTAGTCAGTTTTCCAAGCAACGCACGCAAACCGCTGCCTGCGCAGCGTTCCAAAGCCTGGCCCATAACGTTCATGCCAAAGAGGAATAAACATAAGCCGCCAATAAGCGACAACACATTAAATAGATCCATCTTTTTCATCCTTTCTCTACATAACCTTACAGTTTGATTTTATCAAACAAATATCAAATCTAATATCTGTCGTTTGTAAAATCTTTGTAAAGTGATAACTCCAAAAAGCAAAAAATGCCTGAACCTATGATGTTTTAGTTATCGGAAAAGATACTGTTATCGTTGTACCTTCATCGGGAATACTGTATAAATTCAGCTTTGCACCATGAATTCTGGCGGCATGCTTTACAATCGAAAGGCCTAGTCCTGTTCCACCCACTTCTTTCGAATGACTCTTGTCCACACGATAAAATCGTTCAAAAATACGCTCCTGATGCTCTTTTGGGATACCAATACCGGTATCCATTACAGTCAGTACAGCTTCTTTTGACTGCTTTGCAATATGCACCGTCACATTTCCTCCATTGCGATTATACTTAATAGCATTGTCACAAAGATTGCAAATCATAACACTCACCAGCTGCGGAATACAATCAATCACAATCGGATTTCCATCAAAATTTAGGGTTACATTTTGTCTGGCTGCAACTTTTTCAAAACTATGTACCGCCTCTGATACCAGCTGATACAAATCAGCTCGCTCCCATTTCAAAGAGTCGTTTTCTTCATCTAAATGGGAAAGACGCAGAATATCCTCCACCAGATGAATCATCCGCTGCGCTTCAATATAGATCTTCTTTGCAAATTGCCCGACATCCGCTTCCCTGACCATACCGTTACACAAAAGCTCCGCATAACCTGAAATAGAATGCAGCGGTGTTTTAAGTTCATGCGACACATTAGCAGTAAATTCCCGGCGCATTTTCTCGACATTTCGTTTTTCAGTGATATCGAAGATCAAAATAACTGCGCCAGATATGCGTTCCTCTGAAATGACCGGACTGGCATCCAGCTGATAAAGTCCCTGTGAAAGTTCCAGCAATACTTCACACTGCCTGCCATCTAATGCACGCTTTAACAGCTTTTGAATCTGCGAAGAAGGATTGATCAAAAGCAGATTCTGTCCGATACAATCCTGATCATCCCCAAGCCAATGTTTTGCAGCCGGATTGATACTCAATATAATACCATTGTCATTCAGCAGAATTAAGCCCTCACTCATATTTTCAGTAACGGTAAACAGCTCATCGCGTTTCTTTTGCAATTCTATTTCCTGCTGTTTTAATTTTTTCTGCTGGGAATCAATCCGTTGTAATAAAGAAGAAATTTCATCATAACCATTATTGGAAAGCGGATCATCCAGATTGATATCATTCAACGGCTGTACTATTTTTTTAGATAGCCATAACGCAAGTACAAAAGAAAGCACCGTTGCTCCCACCAATATGACAATGACCCATCGCAGCATCCCCCATAACAGAGAAAAAACACTTTCTTGTGAAATGGATAAACGCAGAATACTATTGTCTGGCAGCTGTTTGGCACAATACAGATAATGTTCCATCAAAGAAGCGGAATAACGCTCACTCTCTCCCTCTCCATCCTGCATTGCCTCAGAAATTTCTTCGCGTACTGCATGATTCTCCATAGAATCTGCATCAAGCTTGCTGTCATATAATACATTTCCCTGTGAATCAATCCAAGTAATGCGGTAATGTCCCACTTCTTTACCTTCAAAATAACCATTGCCGGAAAAAAATTCTATCCCATTTTGTGATACACCTTGGGCAGCAAGAAATGTCTGCATACGAAGCTGACTTTTCTGCATATGCGTGAAGTAATGATACATGACACCGGAAATCACAAAAAGTGCTGCCAAAAAAATGGTAATCGTTACCGCACAGATCGAGCGGAAGATTCGCCTTGTCATCGTTTTGCCTCCATGCGATAGCCGACACCGCGCACTGTTTCAATATAATCTCCATATTCACCAAGTTTGGTTCGCAGTGTACCGATATGCACATCCACCGTCCGCGTTTCACCGACATAATCAGCCCCCCAAATACAGGAAAGCAGCTGATCGCGGGTAAACACCTGACGAATATTTTCCATAAACAGGCGAAGCAGCTCATATTCTTTTAAAGTAAGCTGCACCCGCTTTCCGCAGGAAGTAACGATATGTTCATTCAAATTCAATTCCAATTTTCCGACACGAAGCACCTTTGCTTTTTCTGTGGTGCCAGTACGACGCAAAACAGCTTTGATGCGGGAAACCATTTCCATCATTCCAAACGGTTTTGCCAAATAATCATCCGCTCCCAGATCCAGCCCCATGACTTTATCATACTCGGTTCCCTTTGCAGAAGCCATAATAACAGGAATATCAGCAGTGTTGGTCTGTTCTCGCAGCATTTTCAAAATCGTAATACCGTCCAGTCCAGGCAGCATAATATCAAGCAGCACCAATTCTGGTTTTTTCTCGTCAACTGCTTTTAAAAACTCGCTGCCTTCAGCAAATCCTACCGCCTCAAATCCAGATACATTTAAGGTATAAATCATCAAATCGCGGATACTGCTGTCATCTTCCACACAATAAATCATGCAATAAAGTCCTTTCTCTATCGTAAACGCACCATATAAAAAAGCAAATTTGAAACAGATACAAATATTACCTGAATCTGCTTTCTGTTCTTTAAGGGTAATGCCAGTAACACTTTCTGCAAACCTGCATTGTCATTCTTTTAATATATTTCATCCTATTTTTTAAGAATATCACAAAAACATCATATCCATAATCATAGTAAGGCAAAAAATATGTAAAACGGATTATTTTTCCTCATAGCAGTGCTGCGCAAAATCAACAAGTGGCTGCACATCAGCCAGACTGTGCGGGTGATGGTCGCACCCTGGTTTCAGAACAAACTGTATTGGCAATCCTGCTTTATCATATTTTTCTTTGAGGATAGCACCGTTTTCATGATATGGCACCACCCGATCGCTGTCGCCACAAACCAGAAATACTGGAATTTTATGAGCAATCAACGCATCAATATGATCCACCGGATGATTCCGATAATTGATCAGCTGTGATTTGGTCATGCCAGTGTGACTGTAAAACTCCTCATACATACCGCCCTGGGCATCACCAATTCCGCATGGACAGCTTAACAGGTTCATAACCGGAGCATCCAGATACAGCCCCGCAATATACTGCGGATATTTTGCGGCAAAATAAACACCATGCATGCCCCCACAGCTCATGCCAACTGGAATACATTTTACCTGTAATCCGAATTTCTCATGCAGATAATCACAGAATCTTGCCTTTATATCAATATCTTCCGGCAAGCACCAACGGCTTTTATTCTGTAAATATGCCAGATGCCATCCATTTTTAACCATCTCTATTTCAAAATCTGGGAATGCACCAAAATACTCCGTTTTATACAGCCATTTGCCGTCATCTGTTTCTTTCGGCAAAATCAGAATGGCTTCTCTATCCTCAAAGGTGAAATCAATTCTGCGAAATCCCATCCAGATACTTTCTTTCATTATATTTCCTCTTCTCGTTCAAAAGCAGCCGTTACTGCAGCTGTGGACGGCAACACTTCTGTATTTGCTTCCAACTGTTTATCAAACAGTGAACCCTGATTATTTTCAACAACTGTGTCTTGATTATTTCCCTGCTCCAACAGTGTGTCTGTTGCGGCTGCAAACAGCACATTATTCGCCATGACACATTGTTGACAGCCGAACATCCGCATACCGATCTGCGGGGAAATCACACCGACACCCCTGTCATCTCGTCCGATACAACAGGTATTGCCAACCACCGTCACACCAGCAGCTTTTTCCACCGCTATATGACAGCTTTCTTCGCTGTTCTGAGCCGATTTTCCAGAACGATAGATGATATTTCCAGTTACTGCGACGGTATTAGAATAAATCAACCTGCCGCCATCCTCACCGACTGTGATATAAATACCCTGTTTGCCGGAACGATCAATATAATTTCCGGTCAGCTGATAATGACTGCCGCCTCTGATTACAATACCGCCGTTTTGATTCCACTCAACTCGACACCCGGACATGGTAATCGCATTGTTTTCACCCGAAGTACCATAGCCACAGCCCTTGTTTCCAGAAAGCCATGTGTCCGAAATAAAACCATCAAAGCTATGATTTAGATGCAGGCCATCCCCACCACTGTGTGAAAACATACACTGCCGAATGGTAAAGCACCATGCATGCTCAAACCGTACCGCATCTTTATAAAAGCCTGACACCTTGGTTCGCTCAATTCGAAAAGTATCCTCCTTGTATCCCTGTGCTTGCTTGCAGTCGAGAATACCAATACATTCACCTGGTTTTCGGTTACCAAACAACGAGAGTCCATTGATGGTACAGTTATACGCATTGCTCAAGTTCAATACACATTTCTGATCTTCAAACCGCTGAAGCAATACGGTCGTGCCACATTCATCAAAGCGAAATCCCCAGTTTGGATCAGCCGTCAAGATACTACCCTCATGCAGAGTAAGTTCGCCGACAGAATACTGTCCCGGCAGAAAATGCACCGCTATTCCTTGCTGTGCCGCTGCATCAATAGCAGCCTGAATGGCTCTGGTATCATCGGCAATTCCGTTTCCAGCTGCACCAAAATCATATACATTAATTGCATTCATATTATCTCCCCCTTATCTAATACAAAATTAGATTATTATTGTCTATAAGCAAATTGTAACATAATCAGCTACAGAATACAAGTCATCTATCCTACTAATTATGTCAATTTTGAAAAATAAATGAATTGAAGCTTGCTTTTTACAGCAAAACAGAGTATGATAGCAACAAAAGGAAAATTTTATATCGCGTGATTTTAAAAAATCCCCTGATACAGATTGGAGTAAGAAAATGACCGATACCCTTTTAGCGTTTCTGCAAACCGGTGAAGAAATTTATGAACAGCACTTTTTGCAACTGCGTCTTTCTCAAGCGGAAGGCAAACTGATTGCTGGGAAAAGTACCTTTGAACACATTGATTTTCACAGCAGCACCTTTTCACTTGACTGCACCGATGTTGTCTTTGAAAACTGCAATTTTACATTTTGTCGCCTGACCGATTCCAGTATGCTACGGGTTCAGTTTATCAACTGCGACTTTACTGGAGCAGATTTCAATGAAAGTTTTCTGCGCAACTGCAAGTTTAGCGGTTGCAAAGCCGAAATGACCAATTTTAATCACTGCAAATTTACAGACAGCACACTTTCCAACTGCCGTATGACAGCTGCATCAATGGAAAACTGTAATCTCAAAAAGACAAAACTGGAACACTTGCTGCTAAATCAATCTTATCTCAATGGCACTGCCCTGAAAGGAATTGACCTGACCAGCTGTACCCTCTCGGGACTGCAACTGCGACAGGAAGATCTAAAAGGCAGCATTTTAACATTGGATCAGGCAATGGAATTTCTCTGGATGCTCCAGGTAAAAATTAAATCATAATATTTTTTGTTTCACACATGCAATGTCTTGCATGCACAAAGTTGCTCATATACACTGCATCCATGAGCATGGTAAAATAAAAGGCAGGGACATCAAAACCCTGCCTTCTATCATATTTATACTGGTTTTACACAGTTCATAAATTTATTCTTCGAGTTCTTCTGGTTCCCAGAGAATTGCCACCTTGGTGACACGCTGACCGTCAATCTCTTTGACCGTTACAGTAAGTGTTTCATATGTAAAAGTATCGCCCACCTCTGGCATGCGATCCAAAGTCATCTGAACCCATCCGCCAACCGTGTTGACATCCATATCTTCGTCTTCTGGCAGTTCAAACTGCTCAAACATATCGCTGATATTCATATCGCCGTTTACAACAAAGTTATGCTCATCCACCGCAACAAACTCAGTTTCCTCAACATCGTTTTCATCCCATATCTCGCCCACTATTTCTTCAATCATATCTTCCAGGGTAACGATACCGATGGTACCACCATATTGATCGGTAACAATCGCCATATGGATTTTCTCCCGCTGCATCTCTTTTAACAGCGAAGCAACTCGTTTTTTCGGCGGTACAAAAATGACTTTCTGCAACAAATCATCTAAAATAATATCATGCGGATCATTCAGATAAACTCTGAAGAAATCCTTCGAATTAATGACGCCCAGAATATGATCCATATCCTTACGATAAATGGGAATCCGGGAAAAACCTTCATCCAAAAAGAAATTACGAATTTTCTCCGCGGAATCGTTTTCTTCCGCAGCAACCAGATCGACACGAGGCGTTAAAACTTCCGCAACGGTTATCTGCGTAAAATCCAGTGCAGACTGCATCAGTTCGCTCTCATGCTCGTTTAAAACGCCCTCGTCCTCAATTTCCTCTAAAATAATCTTCAGTTCATCCTCAGTAACGCTTGGCTGTTCCCCTTTATTACGGGAAACCGCCTTGTTGACACCGGCAATCAGCATTGAGAAAAAGAAGGTAAGCGGGGTTAGTATTTTCATATAAACATACAAAATCGGGGCAACCGCCATTGCTATGGCTTCAGAATTGCTCTTTGCCAATGCTTTCGGCAATACTTCACCGAAAATCAAAACGATTATTGTCATGACAATGGTGGAAATTGCGGCACCACTTGCACCAAAAGCAACAGTACAAATGGTGGTAGCAATTGCGGAAGAACCAATATTTACCACATTGTTTCCAATTAAAATTGCAGCAATCGCGCGATCATAGTCCTCATAAACACTCATCGCAATTGCGGCGCGCTTGTTGTTTTCCTCCATCATGCTTTTCACTTTGACTTTACTCAGGGAAGAAAACGCAGTTTCAGTTCCGGAAAAAAAGGCAGATAATGCAACTAAAATTGCAATCACCACAAAACTCCAGACTGATATGCCGTCAGGCATTCCAATACACTCCTTTTCATATTACATAATTGTACTTCTATCCTGCCGCCAAATGCAGTAGAATCTGTACATAACATTGCTCCTTATTATACCAGAATCACTTTATAAAGTCAAGCTTGCCACATGCAAAAACGGTATGTCATACGACATACCGTTAACATTGTATAAGCACTGCTACTCAGCCGGGTTCAGTTATTCAGCACAATCTGTCTAACCGCAGTAGTAAAATCTTCCACCTGTTGTTCCGTATTAAAACTGCTTGGAGAAAAACGCACAATTCCGGTGTCCATGGTGTGCAGCTTATGATGTGTAACCGCAGCACAATGATAGCCGCCGCGAACAGCAAATCCAGCTTCATTCAACAAGGCTGCCGTCGTTTCGGAAGGCTGACCCTTGACCGTAAAAGCCACGATTGGAATGGTAGCGCCCCACTGCGGTTTGGGCGAATAAATTTTGATCTGTGGCATCGCCTGCAATGCGTCATAAAGCATACTGCATAGATGTAGATTTTGTAATGTCAAATTCCGGATGCCGTGCTGTGAAAGATAGTCAATTCCAGAAGATAGCGCACAAATACCAACTGTGGGTATGGTACCGGACTCCATCCCTTCCGGCAATGTATACGACTGTACGGGCGAAAGCGAATCGGTTCCTGTTCCTCCATAAATAAGCGGATTCAGACGCACATCTTCACCCAGCATCAAAAGTCCGCTGCCAGTAATTCCATATAGCCCTTTGTGTCCCGAAGTGCAAAGAATATCAATCATATCCTCTCGGCAATCAAGTGGAATCACCCCAGCGGCCTGTGCTGCATCCACAATAAATAAAAGCTGGTGCTTCCGGCAAAACTCTCCCACTTCCCGAACTGGAAGTATCCGTCCGGTAACATTGGAAGCTGCCGTCATCACAACCGCTCTGGTATCCGGCCGAAGCATGGTACAAAGCCGATCCATAAAGCCAAAATTATCATTTCCAGTACACATCACCCGATATCGTAGTCTACCGGCTGCTTTCTGTGCCTCTAAGGGACGAATCACCGCATTATGCTCCAAATCAGTTGTAATCACATCTGACCCTTTCGGAATGGAGTGTATTGCAATATTCAATGACATCGTGCAATTCTCTGTAAAAATCACGCGTTCCGGCCAAACTCCAAAAAAATCACCAATTTGCGCACGAACTGCATACACCATATCCGACACTCTCATTGAAATATCATGTCCGCCGCGTCCCGGATTACCGCCGTAATGCAGCACCCCTTCCTGAACCGCATCTACTACTGACTGCGGCTTAGGATAGGTTGTAGCACTGTTATCGAAATAGACCACTGCTTCCTCCCCTCCCTGCTCAAAATAGCGGGTTCACACCCAACATGAACCCGGTCAATCATAAATATGAATCGCAGCGTACACATTACCTGATTTTTTAAGCTTCAATAATTTTATTAAAACGAATCTGATTGCTTTGACAGATTTCAATCGCTCTAGAAAGCTTATCTTGCACCACAAATAAGCGATAACCACAGGTTTTCCCCATCACGGATTCCGGAATCCGCTCCATCCTCGTATTGATTCCTGCGCGTCCAAAATAATAACGCGCTTTACTGGCATAAGTAACTGATGGAAATAAAATCCAACTGCCTGGCTGCTGCATCGTATCAACCTTCTTTCTCATATCATTCTGCCTTATATCACAGGATATGCGCACTTGCTCTTTTAGTTGACTGATTTCTATTACTGTGCTATAATGAAATCAAAAACGGAAAGAGAAAACAATATGAAAGCAAAACTGTACCTTGATGATATCCGTCCAAAGCCAGACAATTTTATTCTCGTAAGAGATTATAATGAATGTATCATTCTGTTGGAAAATGGCGTTTTTGAACTGGTTTCACTGGACTACTCTTTGGGATTTGATTCCCATACAGGCTATGATGTGTTGTTATGGCTAAACCAACATCCTGAGCATCTGCCGGAAAAAATACGCGTGCATTCCACTCATTCTTATGGAAAAAAGCTGATGGAAGATTATATTGTCAAGCATTTTCCGCAGGTTGAACTAATCCCATAACAGCGCGGATTTAGCATGGCGGTCTGCTTCTATTGTCTTAGCTACACCAGCGTATTTCAACATGAATGTAGATTGAAAAACAACAGGGAGTAAATTTATGATTAAAAATATTATATTGGATATGGGAAATGTCCTGATGGATTTTGATCCGGAAGTTTCACTGCGCAGATTTTTAGACAACGATGCGGACCGGGATATCATTCGCAACGAGCTATTTCACGGTCCAGAATGGCTGATGGGCGATGAAGGAATTCTTAAAAATGCCGAACGATACGAACCGGTATCCAAACGCGTACCACAAAGACTGCATCCACAGTTAAAAAATATTGTCGAACATTGGAATGATTGTATGCAGCCGATTGCTGGCGCCACAGAATTTTGTGATTGCATGAAGGAAAAGGGCTATCAGATTTATGTTTTATCCAATGCAGATGATACTTTCTTTGATTATTTTCCACGCTTCAAAGAAATTTCCTGGTTTGACGGTGTAACGGTATCTTCCACAATAAGGATCGTAAAACCGAATTTAGATATTTACGAATATTTTCTGGAACACTATCATTTAACCGCAGACGAATGTCTCTTTATTGACGACCGACTGGAAAATGTTGTAGCTGCCGAATGTGTTGGAATGCACGGTTTTGTATTCAAAGGCAACTATGATGATATTATCCAAAAACATTGTTTATAATCAACACTAAAAATAACAAATGCCCCTCCCATAATGGGAAGGGCACTCTTTTCATGTGAAAAATTATCTGTTTAAGATCAGCTTGGTCAGCTCAACTGGCTCAACAATTTTGCCGTCTTTGTAGACACGCATATTGCCGGAAGCGATTTCATCAATTAAGATAACTTCGCCATTGTTGTAGCCAAACTCAAATTTAATATCCCACAGGTCTAAACCGATGGATTTTAAGTCATCAGCAACAATTTTGGTGATTTTTAAGGTCTGCTCTTTCATGCTTGCGAACATTTCCTCGGACATAACGCCCAGAGCTGCAAGACCTTCGCTGGTTACCAGCGGATCGCCTTTTTCATCGTTTTTAAAGGTACATTCAACATAACCGCCTTCTAACGGGGTACCATCTGCGATGTACTCACCATAACGACGGATGAAGCTGCCGGTTGCAACCAGACGGCAGATGACCTCTAAACCGTGACCAAATACAGTAGCCGGTAAAACTTCCATGGTCGCATTTTCGATGTCTGCGCTTACATAATGAGTTTTAATGCCAGCTGCTTTGAGCATTTCAAAATAGTAAACAGAAGTCTGAAGATTTGCTTTGCCGATACCTTCGATGGTTAAACCAACAGCATTTTCACCCGGATCGAACACGCCGTCTTTACCGGTGCAGTCATCTTTGAATTTCAGCATTACATTGCCGTTATCCAGACTATAAACATCTTTGGTTTTTCCCTCGTAAATCTTGTTCATAACCATGCTCCTTTACAAAAAACGATTTGATTGACAGCCACAAACAGTAGCTGCTTCCAGCGATTTTCTGGTAAGTTAGATACCACTTTATTATTGTATCACACTTTTATGCCAGTTGTAAATAGAAAACTGCATTTCACAAACAGATTTTACATATCAGATAAAATTCGACGGTTTCGGTCAAATCAAATTATTTACATTTTAGCAATCAGTCGATTGCAACCTCACGGCCTTCCTCAGCAGATTTGTAAATTGCATCAATGATCTTCATCAGATCAACACCTGCATCGGTCGGAGCCTTGCACTCTGCACCATCACGAACGCAGTCAATGAATGCTTTGACTTCGCGTTTAAATGCTGGACCATCAAAGCCGGTATTGCCGGTCGGTTTGATATCAACCAGATGACCGTCCATATCGGTATATACCTCAACATCCGGGGTCAATTTTGCACCGCCCTTGGTACCGAACAGTTCAACTGTGCCGGTATCATTTTTAATATTCAGGTTAAAGGAAGCCTCAAGCTGCATGGTCATACCATTATCAAATTTGATATAAGCGGAAACAAAATCCTCAACGGTGTATTTGAAATCAATGCCCAGATTATTGACAATCTGCCAAGAGCCATCACCTTTAGCAAATTTAGATTCTGCGCGTTTTTTACCTAAAGATTTATCAACGATGCCATAAGCAGCAACCGGTTTCGGATTACCGGTCAAATAACGGGTCAGATCCATTACATGAACGCCCAGATCGATCAGCGGGCCACCACCAGAATAGGATTTATCACCGAACCAACCGCCCGGGAAACCATCACGACGCAGATATACAGCTTTTGCATAGTAGATGTCACCCAATTTACCACCCTGAATGAAATCTTTTAATACAGCGGCATCTTTACCAAAACGGCGAACGAAACCAATTTGTAATACTTTACCGTTATCTTTTGCAGCTTTTTTCATTTCCAGTGCTTCTTCGGTATTCATAGCCATCGGTTTTTCACACAGAACATTGCAGCCTGCATTTAATGCTGCAATGGTAGCTGGTTTGTGTGCTGCGTTCCAGGTGCAGACACTAACTGCATCCAGATTTTCTTTTGCCAGCATTTCATTATAGTCGGTGTACCAGTGTGGTACATTATACTTCTCAGCATATTTTTTTACTTTTTCCTCATCCAGGTCACAAACTGCAACAACATCAACCAGTTCTGGAATTGCTTTGTATCCCTCCATGTGACAATGGGAAATGTTACCGGTTCCAATAAAACCTACTCTTGTTTTTTCCATGATAAATCTCCTTATACATCATATATTGTTTCTCAGCGGACAAAATCCGCCTCATATTATCATTTTAACACAACCATTTGAATTTTTCAATGGTATTTTCAAATTAAAAGCGAGTGGGGACGAATCCCCCGCTCGCCAGTACAAAAATTAAATCTTATTTATATAACGGGCCATAGGTCTGGCAAGCTCTGTAATCAGCAGCTTCCAGATTTTCGGTGCCGTAAGCAGACCAGTCATGCGGACGGAAGATTTTTTCTTCTGGTACATTGTGCATGGTTACCGGAATACGCAGCATGGAAGCTAAGGTGATTAACTCACTGCCGACATGACCATTGATGGTAACACCGTGGTTTGCACCCCAGTTAGCCATAACAGAATATACATCGGTAAATGCGCCTTTTCCGGTCAGTCTTGGTGCAAACCAAGTCGTCGGCCAAGTCGGGTCGGTTCTCTGATCCAGTTTGTCATGTACTTCATCCGGTAAAATGCAGGTAGTTCCCTCTGCAATCTGGATAACCGGACCTAGGCCGTCAACAATGTTGATACGCAGCATAGTAACCGGCATTTCAGCAACATTTCTAAAGTGAGAGGAGAAACCACCACCACGGAAATATTCATAGTTTGCTCTACACCAATCAGTAGCATCCAGACAAGATTTGATATCCGCATCGGTCATATCCCACCATTTTTTCATCAAATGTGTGCCATTTTCATCGATAGCAGCACCTGTACCATCCAGAGCGGTTGCACCTGAGTTAATCAGATGAATGATACCATCTTTCGCTGCATCATGCAATTCATAACCAGCAACGCGTTTGACAGCATCTGGGCTCCAATATGTTCTTACATCATGGAAGCACGGTGCAGCATTGGTGATTAAAGTACCCAACAGCATTGCAAGACCGTTGCAAGTATCGTTCTCAGTAGCCAGCGGGAATGGAGCTTTTTTGCCATTCCAGTCAAATGTTGTGGACATGATTGCTTCCATAAAGTCGCCATTCGGCAACCAGTCGGTCCACATACGCTGACCTTGGAAACCACCAACAATAGCATTTCTGCCCAGTGCTTCCTCTTTCCAACCCATTTCGGCCAGTTTCGGATTGCCAAACAGAATATCTCTGGTAATCAGAGTGGTTTTGGTGATAAACTCCCAGTCTTTATCTGGATCAACCACTTTGGATTTTCTAATGATTTCCGGCAGGTCTTTACCAACATTTTTATCAACGCCCTCTTTGCAGTTTGCTTTAATCCAAGCCAATGCTTTCTCATACTCATCATGATCGTAGATTTCCAGTGTTACACGGCGCAGAATCTCGGTTAAGTCTACCCACTCAGCACGCAAACCAAAATACTTCTGCATAACATTCGCATCACAGTAGGAACCTGCGATACCCATTGAAATACTGCCTAAGTTCACATAAGCTTTGTTGCGCATGGAACCAACAGCAATTGCGCAGCGTGCAAATTTTAAGATTTTCTCTGCAACATCATCCGGAATATTGGCATCATCCTTATCCTGAACATCATGACCATAGATGGAGAATGCCGGCAGACCGCGCTGTGCATGCGCTGCGAGAACAGCTGCTAAATAAACAGCACCAGGACGCTCAGTTCCATTTAAGCCCCATACAGCTTTAATGGTGTTCGGATCCATATCAAAAGTCTCAGTACCATAGCACCAACACGGTGTTACGGTTAAAGTAGCAACAACATTTTCTGTCGCAAACTGCTCTGCGCATTTTGCACTCTCAGCGCCCGAACCGATGGTGCAGTTGGAAATAACACACTCAACCGGAGTACCATCCTGATAACACAAATTACTCTCGATCAGTGCTTTGGCAGCTTTAGCCATTCCCATAGTCTGTTCTTCCAAAGACTCTCTAACGCCGCCCCAACGGCCGTCAATGGTAGGACGAATGCCGATTTTCATCTTAGACATAACAAAATCACCTTTCTGTTTTCATTATTTATTTCATCAAAGTTTATATCAAAGCTGATATCCAAAACAAGATACCGTCTTTTATATACAAAAAAATTTTAGCATTGACTTGCTTTTTCCATAAAAAAAAGATATAATAATTACAAGTAGATAACAAAGGAGGTCGCACCAAGTGGCGCATACTCATTACTATCAAAGTGCATTGCCAAGCGAAACACCCAGTATTCAACTCGAAAACCTAAGTGTGGTGTACACCGGCTTTGTGCAGAACGACCCTGAATTTAACGCTGAGTTACATACACATGATTTTTGTGAAATATTATATGTATTATCCGGAAACGGTATTATTTCAATGGAAGGCATTATCTATCCATTAAAACCGGGTGATCTGATCGTCGTAAATCCCGGTGTCAGACATTGTGAGTCCAGTGTTTCAGGAAGCAAAATGCATCTGGTTTTCCTTGCTGTAGAAAAATTTCAGGTTGGCAGTCTAGAACCGAATCATCTGATTGAAAATGATATGCCACCTGTCATTGCTGGTCAGGACTACCGTTATAAAATCGAAAGCTACTTTACAGATCTGATCTCAGAATCCGCTGATAAAATCATGCTGTCTACCGCCATGAATCTAGCATTGGCATCTGCATTGATGATTTTAATTCTGCGTGTCTATCATAGCAGAAATGAGCGCGTTTCCGATTTAAAGGAGGAGTGCCGCCGTATCAAAGACTATATCGACAAAAACTATACTTCACCGATTACGCTGGATTCTCTTTCCGAACAGGTATATATCAGCAAATACTATTTATCGCACATCTTTAAATCACAAACGGGTACTTCCCCGATTAAATATCTGATCAATAAACGCATTTCCGAAGCAGCCCAACTTCTGCTTCATTCAGATTTAAGCATTCGGGATATTGCGTTACAGGTCGGATATGACGATCCGGTATATTTCAGCCAGATGTTTAAAAAAGTCATGGACGAATCCCCAGCTGCTTACCGTACAAATCATAAAGTATGATCTGCTATGTACTCAGTATACCGCAATTTATTACCTTTGACAAGTGAGCATTTTGCCGTGTTCGTTTATCATTCTTGTTTTTATGTAAAAATTATCGCAGCAATCTGAAAAGAATGCTGCGATTTTGTTATTCTTTTTTGGTTTTTCGTACCAATAAGCTGGAAAGCGCCTTCCAGTTAAACGGAATCAACGGAGCCATATAATGATATCCTGCCAGCGTTTTGACACTGAATATCTGCACCACAATCAAAATCATTCCCGCTGCAAATCCCCAGTAATTAAACATTGCCGTTAGTAATAGAGTCATCAGACGACCAAATTTCAGCGCATAACCAAGTTCAAAACTGGTAACTGTAAAGTTTGCCACCGCAACAAATGCCATATACAGCACTACATCCGGAGAAAACCAACCAGCTGTAATTGCAAGATCACCCAGCAGCAGTGCCCCAACAATCGAAAACGAGCTGCTTAGTGCATTGGGCGTGTTGAGTGATGCAAGCTTCAAGCCGTCAAGCATTAGCTCAATGATGATAAACTGCATTAAAACCGGAAGTTTTCCCTGATTTTCCACCAGCACAAAACTCAGCCATTCGGGAACAATATCTGGATTCTGCGTCATCAGATACCATGTCGGCGTCAAAAGCAGTGTTACAATCGCGACAATCAATCGAACCCAGCGCAGATAGGTACCGATCAACGGCGGAAAATAGAAATCATTGATGTCCTGCAAAAAGGTGAAAATGCTGCACGGCAAAATAATGGCTTGCGGTGCCGTATCGGTAATCAGCACCACCTGCCCCTCCTGCACACTTGCTGCGGCTGTATCTGGGCGTTCGGTAAAGCGTACCTTCGGAAACGGGTTGAACCACTGTTCCCCAAGCAGAGTTTCAATCAAGCTTTCCTGTCCCATATGAATGGATTTGGTGCTCGCATGTTTTAGCTTATTTCGCAGCGTTTTAAGCACCTTCTTGTCCACCGTATCCGCCATGTAACACAATACAATATCAGTATGACAGCCTGGGAAACTCAAATGTTCCATTGTCAACTGCGGGTCACGGATACGACGGCGAATCATTGCAGTGTTGACAACTAGCGTTTCACCGAAACCGTCATGCGCACCACGCAAAGTGCGTTCATTATCCGGCTCTTGCGGCTGTCGAGAGGGATAGGTTCGAGCATCGATTAAAATAACCTCATTACATCCGTCCACAATCAAAGCCAACTGACCAGCTAAAACCTGTGTGACCGCAAGATTGGGATCGCTTTCGGTCTGTGTTTGAATATGCGTGATGAAGTGCATGGAAAAGTCCTTAGCCTGCATCTTTCCTTGATTCATCAGCGGAGTAAGCTGTTTGGGTGTGAGTTTGGTTAGATACTGCATCATTTTTTCCAATATTTCATCTTTGACAAAACCGTTGATAAAGAATAAAGAAGCTTCTTGTTCTGCAATATAAAAATCGCGTCGCACCAGATCAAAACTCTGATCTATACGCAGCAAACTGGAAAACAGTGTACAGTTCTGTGTAAAATCATCATTAAATTTCTGCTGTTCCATCATTTTATCCTTTCCTATTGATCATCAATATATCAATATTAGGATACGCCAAAACAAAAGAAAAATACAAAAACCGGCAAACTTCCGTCTGCCGGTTTTATCAGCTTATTAAACTGTTATATTACAGCATGCTTGCAACTTCTGCACCGAAGTCGTCAACGCGTTTTTCCAAGCCTTCGCCTCTCTCAAAGCGAACAAATTTAACAACCTCAATTTTGCCACCCAGCTGTTTTGCAACATTAGCAACAACTTTAGCAACAGTCATCTTATCCTCTTTGATGGATTCCTGCTCAAGCAGGCAAACTTCACCATAGAATTTGCCCATACGGCCCATAACCATTTTTTCAGCGATCTGCTGCGGTTTGCCTTCGTTCAGAGCAGTTGCCAGCTGGATTTTCTGCTCATTTTCAACAACATCTGCCGGAACTTCTTCTTTAGAGGTGTACTGTGGAGCATTTGCAGCAACCTGCATAGCGATATCTTTTGCTAAAGCAACAAACTCCGGTTTGCCAGCGCAGTCGGTATCAAACTCAACCATTACGCCGATTTTACCCTGAGCGTGTACATACGGAACCAGGACGCCTTCCAGTCTCTCAAAACGACGGATTTTGATATTCTCGCCGATAACCAGGATTCTGTCGCGCAGAGCTTCCTCAACGGTGAACTCAGTGTTTGCACAGTGCAGAGCCATTAATGCCTCAACATCTGCCGGATTTTCATCGATGATGGTCTGAGCAACATTGTTAGCGAAGGTAACGAAGGTTTCGTTTTTAGCAACAAAGTCAGTCTCAGCGTTAACTTCCAGAATAACACCAACCTGTTTTGCTTCGTCAACAACAGAAACAACAATACCCTCTGCTGCAATGCGGCCAGCTTTTTTCTGCTGAGCTGCTAAGCCTTTTTCACGCAGAAATTCTACTGCTTTATCCATATCACCTTCAGAAGCAGTCAGAGCTTTTTTGCACTCCATCATGCCGCAGCCGGTCATTTCACGTAATTCTTTTACGTCTTTAGCGGTAAATGCCATTTTTATTTCCTCCAAACAGTATTTTTTTACGATAAGTCACTTATCTAAAATCTCTCCGCCAGAATCATATTTTGACGGAGAGGAATTTGATCAAAAATTATTCAGCAGCTTCCTCAACAGCTTCAGCCTCTTCAGCCGGAGCAGTAGCGGTGCCCTGGTTTGCTTCGATTACAGCATCAGCCATAGCGCCAGCAATCAGTTTTACTGCACGAATTGCATCATCGTTGCCCGGGATAACATAATCTACTTCATCCGGATCGCAGTTGGTATCAACGATAGCAACAACCGGAATACCCAGTTTCTTAGCCTCTAATACAGCAATTCTTTCTTTTTTAGGATCTACTACGAACAGAGCTTTCGGCAGGGTTTTCATGTTCTGAATACCGCCTAAGAATTTCTCTAATTTCTCAATTTCAAGCTGTAATTTGATTACTTCTTTTTTCGGGAGTAAATCAAAAGTGCCATCTTCCTGCATAGCACGCAGCTGACGCAGACGACCGATTCTCTTCTGAATGGTTTTGAAGTTGGTCATCATACCGCCGAGCCATCTTGCGTTTACAAAGTGCATGTTGCAGCGCAGAGCTTCTTCTTTGATAGAATCAGCAGCCTGTTTTTTGGTACCAACGAACAGAACCTCGCCGCCCTCTGCAGCGATGTTGCGGATAAACATGTAAGCCTCATCCAGCTTTTTAACAGTTTTCTGCAGGTCGATGATGTAAATGCCATTTCTTTCGGTGAAGATGTAACGAGCCATCTTCGGATTCCATCTTCTGGTCTGGTGACCGAAGTGAACGCCAGCTTCTAACAGCTGTTTCATAGATACTACTGCCATGTGAGTGTCCTCCATTTGGTTATAAAATAAATTTTCCTCCGCCAAGGAACAATCCATGCGACCTTAACCTTTCGGCACCGTGCCGGATCTACCCAAGCGTGTGTGATCATGCGCAGACTTTGCGCACATCTTATATGATTATACCAAAAAACTTTCGGATTGTCAAGACTATTCCTGCCTGTCAAACACCGAAAGTTTATATGGTTTTATTCGATATTTTGTTTAAATATCCGCGAAGTAGCAATAAAAGATGAAATTAGAATTAGTCTTCCTCATCTTCCTTCGGCGGTGCTGTATGCCCACAAACACGGCAGTTATCTGGCATAAAATCCTTTTTATAATAGCCGATTTTGGTATTCTTGCAATTAGAAGTTGCAATTCCACCTGATACTGCACAATATCTCATTTCGACCACATCACTGTGATCAAGATCAAAGTCAATAACCGGCATCTTTGCATACATCTGTTCCATAATGTTATTCCATACAGCAACACGGTCTTTACAGATGTCAACATCCAGCACAGTATTGTCATCAAAGCCAAACCAAATGCCTGCAACATGATACGGCGTCAAACCCATAAAGGACATATCTTTACGATCATCCGAAGTACCCGTTTTACCAAGCGTCGGCAGACCCGTGGAAATTTTTGCTTTTGTACCCGAACCGCCCTGTGTATTGACAACCTGATGGAGTGCACGGTTCATAATATAAGCCGTATCTGCACCAATTACCTGCGTGCTTTTCTGCTTATTATCAATCAATTTCTTACCATCCGCATTGCGTACTTCTGTAATAGTGGTACTCGGTGTAAAATATCCATTGTTGCCAAAAATAGCATAAGCTGCTACTTCCTCACGCAGATACATACCTTTTGCCATAGACGCAATGCCCATACTTGCCAAAGTTACATCATTGACTGATCCAGAAGTAACCAGTGTGGAGATGCCCAAAGAATTTTGTAAAAAGTTCACACAATACTGCGGTGTCAGCTGTTGAACAAGCTGTACGGGGATGGTGTTTTTAGATACACGGATCGCATCGATAACACTGTAAGTGCCATCATAACGCATGTTGTAGTTGGAAGGCCATGGTCTGACTGAACCATCTGCGCGTTTGAGATCCATAACACCTTTATCCTGCATCATAGAGGACCATGTGATCAAATTATTTTCAAAAGCTGGTGCGTAAGAGGCGATCGGTTTGATGGTCGAACCCGGAGAACGCATTGCCATTGTTGCACGATTAAAGCTACGGCTCTCTTTTTTCTTTCCAACACCACCAACTAAAGCTTTAATCTGACCGTCATAATCCATAATCACCATTGCGGCCTGATGCGGATTATTCGGAATATATCCACCATAGAAAGTGGAAAGATCCTCAAATTTCTTTTCCAACAGTTTCTGCATATTTAAATCTACTGTTGTATAAATGCGGTAACCACCTGAATGCAGCTGGCTGCTTGCATAATCATAAGAGTAATCGTATTCTTTCATGAACAATGCAATCGCATCTTCGATAACGGTATCTACAAAATAACTGTTATGCTGTGAAACGGTCTGTGTTTCCGAACCAGAATTAAGCTTATTCTGACCAGCATGAATATCCTCAACCAGAGCAGCCTCATACTGCTCCTGGGAAATCAGCCCCTGCTCGTACATTGCCGGAAGAATATAATTGTTTCTTCTTTCTTTGTTGCGCTCTTCGCAAAGCGGATTCTGATGTGCTGGAGATTGGACGGTAGCTGCCAGCGCAGCCGCCTGCGCAATTGAGATATCCTTGGAGGATTTACCGAAATAATACTGGCTTGCTGCCTCAATGCCATTGAGGTTATGATGGAAACTGATATAGTTGATATACGCATTTAAAATCTGCCGCTTGGTATAGTGGCGTTCCAGATTCATTGAAGTTATGATCTCATTGATCTTAACCTGAATGGTACGGTTGTAGAAATCACCATTGATATTTTTAATCAGCTGCTGGGTGATGGTAGAACCACCCGAACGCACATCGTAAATGTGCAGAAAAACATTGACAAACGAAGCGATGGTACGACTCCAGTCCACACCCTCATGATCGTAGAATTCCTTATCCTCTGCTGCTACAAATGCATCCAAAACATGTTGTGGCACATCATTGATATCAACCCAGATTCGATTTTCAGCATTGTGCAGGGTAGCAAGTTCCACTTCCTCCCCTTTGTCATCATATGCGTAAATAATTGAGGACTGCGACAGCTGAATATTGGTCAGGTCAATAATCGGATCAGACTGCACGATTTTCATTACATACACCGTTGCAACGGTTGCAACCACACAGCCCGCGATGACCAATACCAAAATCAGAGAAAGTATGACCTTCATCAAAGAGGATACACCTTTGCACAGTACTCGCCCAGTTTTCGCGCTAACCGTATACTGATTGCGCTGACCTTTTTTGGTTCGAATAACACGAGGTGATTCCGTTTTAATCTTTTTGGCTTTTTTGCTCATGTTTCTGTCCTTTCCATTTGAATATATTCTTGCCATATACAGTATAAAAGATACATCCTTGTGCAAAATAAATATAGAATTCAATTTGTCAACGGAGGCATCTTATGAAACGATTTTTACAAAGTTTGATTCCTGTAGTTGCAGTTGCACTGTTTGCCTGCTCTTTCTGGTACGGTACAACCTTAAACCATCATGATACACAAATGCAACAGGCTGTTCCCTGTTATGCAATCCTGTATCCTTATGAGGGCTATATCGGGGTTTATCCATCTTCCGATGATTACCAAAAAGGAAATCAGCCAAAACAGATCATTAAAACACCGATATCCTCTCTACCACTGTCTGACCAGAATGCGCTGAAAGAAGGCATCATTCTCAAAGACAAGCAGAGTTTACGACAGTTAACCGAAGACTTTGAAATCCGATTATTCAAATTTTTCGGATAAAATCACACGGAAAATCTGCTCATAGGCATTCGCCACCAGATGCAGACCATCAGGAGCAGCATACTGGGCATCCAATGCGCCAAAATCATCCCGCACTGATTTTGCGGTATCAATATAATACACGCCCATTTCGTCAGCAAGATCTTGCAGCTTATGATTATATAGAACGATAGTTTCGTTATCCATTCCCGGATTGTTGCTGGAAAAGTACTGACTGACTGGCAGAATGGATTCAATGATGATGTCTGCATCTGGACAAGCCGATTTAATCTGATTGATCACAGTTCGGTAATCTGAAAAGAACTCATCTTCGGACATATAGCTGATGCCATTGATACCGAATCCGACGAATACGCGTTTGGGCTGTTTCATAGCTAGTGCTTCTGACATCGTATAGCGATTGCCGTCTCCCAGATCAGCAAATGCTTTGGTAAGTGCGGTATTATGACAAAGACCATCCTCAGCAATCGTTTGTGAAATATCCAGATAACCATAAAGATCCATTGCATGTGTTCTGGAATCACCCACAAACATAGATTGTCCCAGATAAACTTCATCACTGGTTTCTTTGCCGCCATTCTGTGCATGCGAAACCGGTGGAAGCAATGTGATTATTTTGCCGTTTGGGAATAGCTCCTGTGCAAGTGCTGGATTCAGATACAGAACTACACAACCAGCCGTAACTGTCACTGAAAGAACAATAATTATCGTCAGCAGACCAATACATAACCGTCTGGCAATACCGTTCATTCTATTCTCCCCCTTATATACAATATAAAGATACATAAAAATCCATTATGTTTTATTATATCATGTGTTGGGCGACAAGACAAGTTCATTTGATAGAAATTTACATTTTAACCCTAATTTATCAAAAATCGACTTTTTTTATCAAACAAATCTCATAAAAAAACGCCGATTCTGAACATCGACCCAGAATCGGCAACAATTTTTCTAATATTATGGTAGTTTGTTTCCTGCAGAAACATAAAGCTCATACCATTCTTCACGAGTCAGAACAACATCTGAAGCCCTTGCAAAATCACGAATTCGCTGCGGATTCATGCTGCCGATAATCGGCTGGATATCTGCTGGATGACGCAGAATCCATGCAATCGCAATTGCTGAAGCAGTAACATGATATTTTTCTGCCAGTTCATTCAGCTTTTCATTAAGATGTGGATACTTTTCACTTCCAATAAAACAACCTTCAAAAAAGCCATACTGCAATGGCGACCACGCCTGAATGGTGATGTCATGCAAACGGCAATACTCCAGCACACCCGCCTCACGATTCACCGCAGCCTCGTTCTGCATATTGACATTAAATCCGCTGTCAATCATTGGCGTAAAGGCAAGAGAAAGCTGTAATTGGTTGGCGGCTATCTTCTGTTTACAATATTTCTGCAATAAAGCAATTTGACCGCCGTTGCAGTTGGAAACGCCAAAAAATCGAACTTTACCAGCTGCCTGCAATCGAGTAAACGCCTCTGCAACCTCTGCCGGTTCCATCAAGGTATCCGGACGATGCAGCAACAGTGTATCCAGGTAATCCATATCCAGGCGTTTTAAAATACCATCTACCGAAGATAGGATATGCTCTTTTGAAAAATCATACATACCATCATGAATGGCACATTTTCCCTGTACAATAATCTTATCGCGCGTAATCCCATTATCCTTAACTGCCTGACCAAAAATCCGTTCGGATTCCCCTTTTCCATATATATCAGCATGGTCAAAAAAATTTATCTGCTCATCCATCGCAACAGCAATGATCTGCTCTGCTTCTGCGCGGGTCTTTCCGGAAATTCTCATGCAGCCAAGTGCTATTGCTGGAGCGTTAAACATATCACCATAGGCAATCTGTTTCATCTTTATTTCCTCCTGAATTCTTTGTACTAAAATCAACATTCCGTTTTCATTTATATCTTTATTATAGCGGATTACCAAACAAAAAACAAGAGGGATGAATCAAAAATTCATCCCTAAATTACAGATATCGTTATTTGCTCATAACCTCTTTTAAGAAATTCATTGCCAGACGAATATCATCCTCCGGAGTCGGACCAGCCTCGCGCTCAATGGTCAGGAAGCCGTTATAGCCAATATCTTCCAAAGCCTTTAAATATTTGGCAAAATCAACATGACCTTGTCCAAGCGGCACTTCCTTAAAGCACTGATCCAGTCTTAAGTCACCAATACCACCTTCAGCAAAGAAATCATATACGGTATCTGCGCCGATTGGAGCAATCTGAATACCATCTTTCGCATGTGTATGGACGATATAATCTTTCAAATTATAAACTGCCTGCACCGGATCTTCACCGATTACCATAACGAGGTTTGCCGGGTCCATATTGACTGCAACTCCTTTAGAATCCAGCGAATCCAAAAATGTCTTTAAACGCTCAGACGGTTCCGGACCGGTTTCAATTGCAAAGAAACAGTTATATTTATTTGCATATGCAGCAAGCTCGTTACAAGCCTCCTGCATAACTTTATATCTGTCACAGGTGATATCCTCTGGAATGACACTGATATGCGTTGTGATAATGTTGGTACCCATATCCAAAGCCAGATCTACAATTCGTTTGGATTTTTCAATTTTTGCTGGATTTTGTGCAGCAATCTGGAAGCCATGTCCACCCAAATCACCACAAAGTGCTGTGATTTGCAGACCGTTTCCCTCAATCAATTTTCTTGCCTCAACGCGTTTTTCTGCAGTCATGTTTGCCGGATCCAGTTCACCCTCAACCGCATAAAGCTGAACGCCCTGCGCACCGATCTCTGCGGATTTTAAGATGGATTCTTTAAATGGCAGACGGAAGCTGTCTGCAATAACGCCAATTGGAAACTGTTTCATACAAATTTCTCCTTTATCATTTTAATTCAGACACCGCGCTTTTCTGATCCAGAATATGCCTTTACCGACTTTTTATAATCGGTTGGTGAGATATTCATAACCTTCTTGAAAGATTTTGAAAAAGCTTGTACTGTCTGATAATTTAAAGCTGCTGAAATGTCTGTGATACTCATTCTGCCGCTATCAATCAATTCAATTGCTTTGGCAATTTTTTTGTAGTTCAGATAAGTTTGAATCGAAATACCCATTTTGCGCTTAAACAGATGGGAAAGATAATTATAACTATATCCCAGATGATCGCTGATCTCGGTCAGATTGCTGATGGTTAAAATATGATCTTCAATATAGCGAATCATCAGATAAGTGGTATCTCCGACCGACACAGCCGACGGACTTGCCTCCAGATGTACTGGCTTGCGATCATGAAAAGCGCGATAAACCATAATCAGTATCTGTTCGATATAATTCTGAATCAGAATTTCCGAAAATTCCATACCGTTGTACATCTCGTCAAGTAGTCTTACGAAGAATACCATGATATTATATTCGTCCTTGACCGCCCGATTGTTGAATTTATCCTCGTAAAACCCCTGCAAACGGGAGGTAAGTTCATTATGTCTTTCCATATCCAGATCAAACCCGATATAAAAATATCGCAGCTTTGTTTCTGGATCAACCGAAATGGAATGGGTCTGCCCCTTGGAATTGATAATAATATCGCCTTGTGAAACTGGGAAGGACGCCCCACCCGCATTCACTTTCGCTTTACCAGCAATGATATAGGTGATTTCGTGGCATACCTGACGATGCTGTTCCACTTCGTGTCCGTTCTCAAAGCAGACTTCTCCCAACTGATACAGTTTAACAAAACCAAATTGTTTCTGTTTGGCAAAAAAATCATTGTCAAATTCAAAACTTTTACCATAAAACTGCTTATCGTTCACTGACACCCCCCCTTATCTTTTATTATAACATATTCTACACAGCAATTCGTGTCATTTTCTAATAGATTAGTTGTTAACTTTTGTGTTTTTATCCTAATTAGCTTTATTATAGCATGTTTTCAAACATTTGTAAAGCCGCTTTCAGCTAAGATTTTATAAAAAATCCCCGTAAATGTGTTTGCATATCCTCCACATCTAAAATATCTTCGATATATTGTTGTCTTAATAGCTCCGATGGCACATGTGAATTGAATTTTCCCAATACACAAGCGTTTTCCTCCACTGGAAAAGTGTACTTATCCAGCTTGTCAAAGGCACAGCGATACAACGCATCATTTAACTTTTCCACCGAAACAGATTGGTCAATCAGCAGAAAAATCGGAAGTTCAAATCCGCGGTACAATTCGTTGTTGATTCCCATACTCTTAAGTGCATAGGATAACGCAAGCAGTGCGCCTGTTCCAAGCCAAGGAAATACCCCGTACACATCTGGTGCAAGCGGCACTATCAACTGATCAAAACAATCGGCCTTTCTCGCCACCTCTCGCATCTCATATAGCCGCTGCTGTGCCGATTCCGCCAAATAACGATAATCGGTATCTTCCCACAATACCTGACGCATCCGCCGCACAATCTTCGTATGCAGTGGAATATCCAGCGGTGTTTCCCATGTATTGGTCGAAAGCACATCCACCGGATTAACATAGATGTCATGTGTTTGCTTGTCAATTTCCAGCACCTGCCATGTCTTACCTGCCAGTGCAAACCGCTGTCCAACTGGATATAGTCGTTCGAGTGTTCCTATTTCCTGAGAATTGTATTTCACGGAAAATTCCAGTTCCGCTTCAAACACCGCAAAAAACTGGAAGTTTCCAGTATCCCGCTGGCCTTCTTCCCCGACAAGCAGCTGTTTATCCTCGCCGACTTCCAGCTGGTTATCCTCTACCATAAAAGCAAGCAGCTTTGCATATTCTGCTTTGGTGATGCCTACAAACGGAGATAAACCCAAAACTTCAGATGCAAGTTCCTGTAATGATGCACATCCCTGCACATACAAATACGCCATTGTCTGATGATACAAAATGCCGTATGGCTTGTCATTTTTAGGAACCGGCTCCACCCAGCGTTCTTCCAAATATAACTGTATGAGCGCAATGCACTTGACCATATCCCAGAAAATAGCTTTATAAAACTCATATTCAAAGGTCTTTTCTTCCTCGGCAAACAGAAAAAACATCTCGCTATTGCCGTCTTTGCGCCCAGTACGCCCCATCCTCTGCACAAAACTCGAAACCGAAAACGGACTGCCGGTCTGCACAATGCGCTCCAAACTTCCGATATCAATTCCCAGTTCCAGCGTCACTGTCGCACCAGTAACAAGCGGTCCAGGCTGCTGCTTCATTAGATATTCCGCATGTTCCCGCAAAGATGCCGAAATGCTGCCGTGATGAACATGGTATACATCCGGTGCATTGACCTTTTTCGCGATACGTTTCAGCTGTGCAATATTCTGTTCGACCTGCGCTTTTGAATTGGCAAACAACAAACAGCGTTTTGCATAGGTAGCACGAAACAACGCATCAAAATACAAATTGACGCTGTATTCGAAATCCTTTTTATTGCTCTTGGGTTTGATTAAAAAATGCTGCATTGAAAGCCGAATGCTGCGTCTACCATCAGCACACTGCGGTACATCACATTCCCGTTCTGTTCCGCTGCACAGCCAATTTACAGCCCCCGAATAATCCGACATGGTAGCAGAAAGTCCAATTCGTACCGGAACACAATCAGTCAACCGCGAAATCTGCTGCAACAAACATAAAAGCTGCGTCCCACGCGGGTCAGACATAAAATAATGTACTTCGTCAATGATAATATACCGCAGGTCAGAAAACAGTTTCATCACACCCATACGGTTACGCATCAGCATTGCCTGCAAAGATTCCGGGGTTGTCTGCAAAATCCCCTGCGGATTGCGAATCAGCTTGGTTTTCACACTCTGACTAACATCGCCATGCCACTTGGTCACCGGTATTCCGCTTTCCATAAGCATTTCTTCCACACGAAAAAACTGATCGTTTATCAATGCCTTAAGCGGACTGATATATAAAATCCCAACCGATTCAGATGGCTTTTCCCACAGCTTTGTCAATGCCGGCAAGAGAGCTGCTTCGGTTTTTCCACTTGCTGTTCCAGAACAGATCAATAAATGGTGATCGGTATCCAATATCGTCTGCATCGCCTTCACCTGAATTTCGCGCAGACTTTCCCAACGTTTGCGATAGATAAAATCTTGAATATAGGGTGCAAGACGAGAAAAATAGCAATTCTGGGCATTTTCAGGCATGTTTATCCACTCCTTTTAGAAGATGAACTCCGCAAATTCACTTTCTTCTTCCTCCGCCGGCTTGCTCTGTGGCAGACGATTTTCAATGATCTCTCCGGCTTTTACACCTGGATTCTGCATCACAATATCCAGCAGTTCGATATAATCTCTTATGATCTCACGAGGTGTGATGTTTGTTCCTGCTCCAACACGGGAAAATTCCACTTCCAGAAATTTGATGTCATCATCGGTCGTCAGAGTCGGCTCAGTGCCATACAATCCGGCATGGATATCATCCAGCTTCTCTACTAAAATCAACAATTCTTCCTGACTTAACGGATTTAACGAAATAATCGGTGCCAGCATATTGGACATCCCATCCTCGGCAAACCTGCCTTTTTCCAAACGGGAACGCAATGCATCGTAGCTAAACACACCTCGTCTGGTATCTTCAATACACTGCACCGTTCCACACATAATAATGCCCAGATGAGACACCCTACCCTGCATCATATCATTGTACATGGTCAGCATCTTTTCATAATTGTACTGTCGCGTAACCCGATTTGTCACACGGTAGATATTGACCAGTTCATCAATCATCAGCAGCGTGCCTTTGTATCCGGCAGCGGTCAGAAACGCGGAAAACAGTTTGACATAATCGTACCAGTCATCATCGCTGACAATCACATTAACACCAAGTTCTGCCTTTGCCTCGGTTTTGGTCTGATACTCACCGCGCAGCCATTTTAAGGCACCAGAACGCAGTTCATCCGCTCCCTGCTGTACCCCACGCCAATATAATGCAATGACCTTTGCAAAATCAAATCCATGCACCAGTTCTTCCATCTGACCGATTACAGCATAGATCTGCTGTTCTACCTTTGCATCAAAATCCGGTGCATCCGGCGAAACACCATTCTGCATCAGCCCAGCTTTGATGCTGGTAATCCAGCGTTCCAGAATCAATGGCAACGCACCACCGTCTGGTTTTGTACGCACCGACAGATTTTTCATCAATTCCCGATATGTTGCAAGTCCCTGGCCTTTGGATCCAACCAGTCTGCGCTCTGGAGAAAGATCGGCATCCATCACCGCAAAACCACGCTCCATTGCATAATTGCGGATGGTCTGGAGCAGGAAACTTTTACCGGAACCGTATCTTCCAGCTATAAATCGAAAGGAGGCACCACCCTCTGCGATCATATCAACATCATCCAATAATGCATCAATCTCTGCTTTGCGCCCTACTGTCACATATTCCAAACCGATACGCGGTACAACACCACCTTTGAGCGAATTCATCAGCACAGATGCAATTCGTTTTGGAATTTTTGCCATATCAATTCTCCTTATCCTGCGCAAACACCGCTTTTAAGGCATCTGCATACTCCTCAAAAATCTCGATTTCACCCTCAGTTTCCATGATAGTATCCCCAACCGCTTCCAGAGCCGCCTCATTGATCTGCTCCAAAAATAGCTGTGGCAGTTCTCCAACCGCTTTGCACTGTTCAGCCAAGTACAACGCTGCATCCAAATGAAACACCAATCTGCGCAGATACTCTATCTGTGCAACAGTTAGTGCCTGGAGCAGTTCTACCCATTCATTATCCACCTGAAGTGACATGACTTTTCCCATATCCGATGGAATCTGCGGCTGTATGACAGGTACTGGCTGAATTGGAACAATCTCATCTTCTGCGGTTTCATATACCGATAGCAGCCGTTCTTCCAATTCACTCGCATCTTTGCGGATTCCTTCAAGTTTAGAGTGATCAATCGACACCTGAATCGGCTGTGGTGATATATCAGATTGCCCTACTTTTTTGGCAGGTGCCTTCTGCTTTTTCGCCTGTGCTTTCAGGCGTTTTTCATAGCCTGTCAGATGATGCTGTTCACAAAATGCATGCACCGCATTTTTAATGATCTGCTCCTGTGATATACTTGCCATGCCGGATGTTTTTAATTGTACTGTTCCCGCTTCCTTACGAAAATAATAATCCATACAGCGCAACACCGAAGCAATCCAGTCGGTATTCATTTGGATATAGGTGAACTTGTCCATCCTGCCATTTTGGTAGCGAAACAAAGAAGAATCCGGTAGTTCCAGTGTGAAATCATCCAATCCCATCACACCGATTTCCAGTTTCTCAAACAACGGAAAATGCCGTGGATATCTGCGACCAAACAGGCGTTCCTCCATTGTTTTTCCAGATGAAATTTGCTCTTCCAACGCCTCAAGCACCACACCAAACAGCTGCGGATAAATTTTCTGATATGGCTCTTTTTTGCATACCGCCGTAGAACAGATATGATACGGACAATATGCGTCAAAAACACGCATCAGTTCCCCATAATCCTTTATCTGATATGCTTTTTGCGCTGACAGAATCTTCTGTTCATCACTGCAAATCCGACGCATTTTACTGTCATAGCGTGCAGCTTCTTCCTTTAATTGGTGTACAAGCGTATAATCAAACAGCCAGCCATCAAAGTAGCTTTTTACAACGCTCTGTTCACCTGCATTTTCAAAATCAAGGCTGTATACATAATTCCGAATCTGTTCCAGCAAGGCAAATGTTTCCTGAGCGGAAAGCTTCGGTTTTGCAGCTTTGCAGACAAGTTCCGACAGATAAAGTGCCAAATATCCCCAACCATTCGCCATTATGGCAGAAAAATCCCCCTGCAAAAACTTTGGATGCAGGGTAACATAGCAACGAAACTGCCGAATGGACAAATCCATATAGCTGATATAATACTGATTATATGGTTCGATTTTCTCATCATCAATAATGAAATCGTCAGAAATCGTTTGAATATACTTTGCCTGCTCATAAAAGCGTGTTGGGTTGGGAAAACCATAGGCTACGGTACTCTGATAATTCTGTTGTCCAATCTGCCGCAATGTCTGATAATGGATACGATACGCCGGTTCCTGCTGCTTTCTGAAATCAATCGGCTGATATTGTTTCACTGGTTTTACATGAAAAAAATCAGAGCAAGAAGTTGTTGGAGGGGCCTTCGAAGCAGGCGGCTTCGGCGGAATCTTTTCCCCATTATGTACCTCTTTGTCAAGCTGTATTTCAATCGAATGTACCAGTTCTGATGCTCTCTGCACTACCGAATTTCCTAGCCTTTTATTCAGCTGATCCAGTACATCATCCAGCTTAGACATACGCCCCCTCCTTCCTGATTAAGGTACTTGTAATTTACTGTTTTTTGCGTAACGGATGTTTGGAACCGTCTGCTTCCACAATGCGGATATTTTGAAGCTGTCCAGTTAAGCTTGCTTTAAAGCTGTCGATATACTCCCGGCGCAGAACAGCGCGTTCCTCAAATTCCTCTTTGGTTAGCTCTCTTTTTTTTGCAATCGCTGCAAGTTCATTAATTCGTTTGATTTTTTCTTCAGTCATGATATGTTTCCTTTCCTGCTTAGATAGTATCTTACATTATAACATGCCTTTTTCAAGATTGCAAGACGGATTGATTTTTCTCGGTATTTTGACAATTTTCTATTAGATCAAAAACTGTAATCTTGAATAAAATAAAAATTCTATCAAAAAACGGTTGATTTTTTTGAGACGCTGTGCTATAATAGAGCAAGCGGATAAACCGCAAGGTATTTTATAAATACTTTTTTTGAGCGTACCATTTGACATGCGGATATGCGGGGCCTGTGCAACAGACGGTCGTGAACCATGTCAGGCGGGGAACCGAGCAGCATTAAGCGATTTTGTTTGTGTGCCGCAGTGTTTCCTGTGTATCCGTGTGTCAAATGGTATGCTTTTTATTTTATGGGGGTGAAGCAGTTGTATCTGGCGTTATATCGCAAATGGCGTCCACGCACATTCTTAGATGTAGTTTCACAGGAACACATCACCACCACCCTGCAAAATCAGGTAAAAAACCAGAAAACTGCTCATGCCTATCTCTTTACAGGTTCTCGCGGTACTGGTAAAACCACTTGTGCCAAAATTCTTTCAATGGCAGTCAACTGCGAACATCCAATAGACGGCAACCCATGTATGGAATGTGACAGTTGCAAAAGCATTTTAGATGGCACAAACATGGATATTCAGGAGATCGATGCAGCCAGCAACAACGGTGTAGACAATATCCGTCAATTGCGAGAAGAAGCGTTTTTTCTCCCAACACAGAGTAAATACCGTGTCTATATTATAGATGAGACACATATGCTCTCACAGGCGGCATTTAATGCACTTTTGAAAATCATGGAAGAACCGCCACAGCATGTAATCTTCATCATGGCGACTACTGAAATACAGAAAGTTCCAGCAACCATTCTTTCTCGCTGCCAGCGGTTTGATTTCAACCGCATCCGTACAGCGGATATTATCAGCCGGTTAAAAATGATTGCTGATGCGGAACACTTTACCATCACCAATGAAGCTGCCGCTATGATTGCAAGACTGGCAGACGGCGGCATGCGTGATGCCCTTTCACTGACCGATCAGTGTATCGCCTACGAACATGATATCACCGAGGATACTGTCATTCACGCTACCGGTGTTACTGGCAGGGATTATCTCTTTGCTGTATGTGATTGCATTTTGGAAAACGACACCTCAGGTGCGCTGAAAATCCTCGGTAGTTTATATGATCGTTCCAAAGATTTACAAACTTTCTGTGAAGAACTTTCCGGTCAGTTTCGTGATATTATGATCTTAAAAGCTGGAAATGGCGAGGTCGAACTACGGTTTATCCTCCCTTCTGAACTGAAAAAGATGAAACAATATGCCGAGAGCTTTACCCTTGCAAGGCTGCTTCGGTATTTGCAGATCTTACAGGAAACACTTGATGCAATGACAAAATATTCAGATAAACGTCTGAATATGGAAATGTGCTTTATCCGGATTTGTAATCCATCTGCAGACCATGCACCACAAAGCTTATTGCAGCGCATTGAACAGCTCGAACGGACACTGGAACGCGGTGTAAATATTGTCGCACCTGTTTCTGTTGCGCCAGCGGCTCAACAACCGACAAAACCAACCTTAACACCAGAACCGGCACCTCAGCCGGCCATGGAAAAAACACAAATCCAACAGCCCGCACAGGAAGATTTAAAACCATATTCACCACCAGAATCCCAGACACAGCAGACAGCGGCGCAACAATCGGTACCAAAACCCGATGTTTCTCAGTCGGAATCCGAATCGGAAAACATGCAGCCTGTACCGTTTGTACATTGGGAAACGGTACTCGAACAACTCAAAGCTGCCGATCCGTTTATCTATGGTCTGGTGTTCAATGCTGCTGTATATGAAAAAGGGCTGTATCTATACATGAAAAGTCCGATGGGAAGCCTGGTCAGCAATCTTAAAAAAGACAATGCGGCAGGCAGACTGTTATCTGTTGTACAACAGGTCACTGGCAAAAGCTATAAACTTCGACTCGCAAAAGAAAACACCACTTCACAAACAGCTGCACCGAAAATCGATCCCCTCAAGGAATTGACCGAGCGTGCGCGTTTGGCAGGTGTTGAAATAACTGAACAATAATTCAGGAGGAAATACAAAATGAAAGCAAGATTACCACAAGGCTACTCGAACGGTGGCGGCAACATGAACAGTGTAATCAAAAAAGCTCAGAAAATGCAGGAAGAAATTTCAAAATTGCAGGCTGAGCTGGAGGTCAAAGAATACTCCGCATCGGTAGGTGGCGGCCAAGTTGAAGCAGTTGTTACCGGTAAAAAAGAAGTAAAATCCTTAAACATCAAACCGGAAGTTGTAGATCCGGAAGATATCGAAATGTTACAGGATCTGGTTATCAGCGCAATCAATGAGGCTATGCGTGAAGCAGATGCTGATTCTGATGCTCGTATGGGTCAGCTGACCGGCAATATTAGTATTCCGGGAATCTGATCACCAAATCAAATTGGATAACTTTACCGTGCAGGCATGGGACTACCCTTGCCTGCTCTTTTTGCAATAGAAACGGAGGAACCTTTCATGGCTTCTAAAAATTCTTTTGTCCCCAACCATTCGCGCCAACAATCTACCATGCCACTGGTTCGCTTAATTGAACAGTTTGCTTCCCTGCCAGGGATCGGGCCAAAAACAGCACAGCAACTTGCCTATCATGTTTTGAACATGAGTGACACGCAAATCCAGGCACTTTCAGACGCCATTTTAACTGCGCACAATGAAATTAAGCAGTGCAAACTCTGCCACAATTATTCAGTTAACGACACCTGCGAAATCTGTGCAGATGAAAAACGCGACCATGCCACCATCTGTGTGGTCGAAAATGTCAAAAGCCTATCCGCATTTGAACGCACCCAGGAATATCATGGCGTTTATCATATCATCGGCGGATCCATATCTCCACAGAACGGCATCGGCCCAGATGAATTAAACATCAAGGATTTAATCCGTCGACTTGGTGTCGAACCAATTCGAGAAGTCATTCTGGCGACCAACCCGAATATTGAGGGTGAAGCCACTGCGGCCTATATTTCCCGCTTAATCCGGATCACCTTTCCTGACATTCAGGTATCCCGTATCGCATACGGTGTATCCGCTGGTTCTGAACTGGAAAATGTAGATACTGTCACACTGTATAAAGCACTGGAAAACCGCAGTAAACTGTGACACAATTAAAAATTCTATTGCAAACGATTGTAAAATACGCTATAATATAGACAAATAAATCCGTAAAGGAGAATATCATTATGGCACAGTATTGGCATCGCGTAAATGAAATTACCGCTGATTTCTCACCAAGGCATTATATCTGTCCGAAAGCAGTCACACCGCTAACCGAACTGGACGGCAATCTGGACAAACCGTTCTGGGAAGACGCCCCGTGGAGTGAATTGTTTGAAGATATTGAGGATACTTCCTGCCTCATTGCAGGCGGCACCCCTTCGTCTCGTCCTAGACCAAATAAAAACACTCGCATGAAGATGAAATGGGATGAGAATTATCTTTATGTCGGAGCAAAATTGGAAGAAGATCAGATCTGGGCATACCAGACTGAGCGTGATTCCGTTATCTTCTTTGATAATGATTTTGAAGTTTTCATCGACATGGATAATGATACCCACCTTTACTATGAGTTTGAAATGAATGCTCTGAATACCGTGTGGGATCTGCTTCTGCCAAAACCTTATCGTGATGGTGCACCGGCTATGAATTCCTTTGATTATCAGGGACTCAAATCCGCTGTTCATGTAGAAGGCAAGGTAAACGACCCGACTGCGGATAATAAATTCTGGAGTGTTGAAATCGCATTCCCGATGGAAGTTTTAATGCAGTGTGCAGATGATAACAAGCCGCAACCGGGCAGATACTGGAGAATCGACTTCTCCCGTGTCGAATGGCAAGCCGAAGTCAAAGACGGCAAATATCAAAAGGTTATTAACCCTGAAACCGGTAAACCATATCCGGAAGATAACTGGATATGGTCCCCGACTGGTATCGTTGATATGCACTGCCCAGAACGCTGGGGGTTCTTAGTATTTGCTGATGAAACTGGAAAACAGGATTTCGTTATTCCAAGAGACGAATATATTAAATGGGAACTGCGCAAACTCTACTACCGTGAACGAAATCTGTTTGCTGAAACCGGAAAATTCACTACCGATTTTAGCGCACTGTGTGGCGACGACACCTGGACCATCGAGCCACAGTTTATGGTAAGCCCAACGGAGTTCGATATCTGGGCAAAAAATGCAGATGGCACTGGTGACTGGCATATCCGCACCGACAGCCTTGTTTATCTGTTCCAGCCGGAAGAATAATGCTATGATTTTTACCGCTGATCGTGATGGTCAGCGGTTTTTATTTGCAATTCAACTGCAACTGTGTTATAATGAATGGAAAAGGGGGCTAAAAACTATGTTATCCAATGTTGTAGAAAAATTTTTACATTACATTTCATTTGACACCATGTCGGATGAATCTTCCCAATCCTTCCCGTCCACCACATCCCAGGTTGAATTTGCTAAAATGCTCAAATCCGAACTGGAAGCGACGGGTTTAACGGAAGTAACCTTAGATGATAATGGCTATATCTTTGCTACTATCCCAGCGACCAAAGAAGGTTGCAAAACGCTGGGATTGATTGCACACATGGACACAGCACCAGATTTTACAGGTGCCAACATCAAACCGCGCATTGTGGATTATCAAGGCGGTGATATTGTATTGAACGAAGAACACAATATCGTTATGCATGAGAGTGAATTTTCTTCTCTGTCAACAAAATACGGCCACAAACTGATTGTAACCGACGGTACCACTCTACTCGGTGCCGATGATAAAGCCGGTCTGGCTGAAATCACAGCAGCTGCTGACTATCTGCTGGCACACCCGGAAATTCCGCACGGCAAAATCCGTATCGGCATTACGCCGGATGAGGAGGTTGGTCAGGGTGCAGATCGCTTCGATGTCAAAGCTTTTGGTGCCGACATCGCTGTTACGGTAGATGGTAGCACTGCTGGTGAAGTCGAATACGAGAACTTTAATGCTGCATCCTTAATTGTCAATGTACGCGGCATCAACATTCATCCAGGCAGCGCAAAAAATCATCTGAAAAATGCTCTGCTGATTGCTATGGAATTTGAGGGTATGCTGCCGATAAATGAAAAACCGCAGTTTACCGAAAAATACGAAGGTTTTTATCATCTGAATGATTTCTCCGGTGATGTGGAAAACGCAAAAATGTTCTATATCATCCGTGATCATGACAGAGAAAAATTCGAGCAGAAGAAAGCGTTTGCAGAAAAAACCGCTGCATATCTCAACGAAAAATACGGCAAAGGCACTGTTGAACTGGAAATCAAAGATTCCTATTACAATATGAAGGAAAAGATTCTGCCGCATATGTATCTAATTGACCTGTTGAAAGAATCTGCTTCCCGTGTGGGCTTAGCTCCAGAAGAAGTTGCAATTCGCGGTGGTACCGATGGTGCAAGACTCTCTTTTATGGGTCTTCCTTGCCCAAACATAGGTACCGGTGGTCAGAATGGTCATGGTCGTTTTGAGTATGCCGATATTAACGAAATGGAACTGGTTGTTAGACAGTTAATTGAACTCTGCCAATTAATTGCTAATTTATAAGTACATGAGGTGAAGAATGGTGTGCATAACCGCCCCATTTCTTCACTTTTTATTTTCGATAAGGAGTTTATGATGATCGCAGATTTTCACAAAATTACAGAATACCTGGTAGTGATATCAGAGAATAAACAACCTGAACGGTTCTTTACCGGTATCTGTTCCAACGCGTCAGACGGTGCCCATACCATTCTGACCCTGCATACCTCCCACAGCCGGATTCAGGAAGAAACAGCACAGTTTGCAGCTTTCAACCATGCACCTGTTGGGGTTTTATCTGCCCCATACCGCTTCCCTCGCTCCAAGCACATTGCCATGCAGGCATACCGAATTGCACAGAAATTTCATACTGGTAAAGTAATTTTCTTTGATTCCATTACCAACAATACCGAATATCAAACCAAATATCACTGATACATTATATGAACATTTTGTTAAAACTCCAATAAAAGACTTCACATTTACATCTTAATGTGCTATAATGACTTATGTCATGAAAAACGGACATAAATATGGAGATGTATCGAAGTGGTCGTAACGAGAACGACTCGAAATCGTTTTGTCTAGAGATAGGCACGAGGGTTCGAATCCCTCCATCTCCGCCAAGACCGTATGATTGGATAATACCGGTTATACGGTTTTTATTATACCACTTCCGATTCAAACAGTAAAAGCTTTATATCGTTAAAGTGATTGCTTTTACTATATTCTGTCTACAACTGTTTTGAAGCGGGAAAAATAAAACAGCAAGTGAGGTATTTGTATGAGCAGAGAACGTCTGGGAAGCCGCTTAGGCTTCATTCTGTTAAGTGCCGGTTGCGCAATCGGCATAGGAAATGTTTATAAATTTCCATATATGGTCGGTCAGTACGGCGGCGGTATATTTGTATTGATTTATTTATTCTTTTTGGCGATTTTAGGTCTGCCGGTTATGACAATGGAATTTGCCATCGGCCGTGCAAGCCGCAAAAGTCCGGTTTTGATGTATGAACCACTTGAACCCAAAGGATCTAAATGGCATATCCATGGTAGAGTTGCTTTAATCGGAAACTATTTGATCTTAATGTTTTACACCACCATTACAGGTTGGTTGCTGCGCTACTTTACCGAAACCACAGCTGGATCTTTACAAGGGCTTGACCCTAGTGCCATTGCATCATTCTACAACAACGAAGTACTTGGTGATACTTGGTCTATGATTTTCTACACCGGTATTGTTGTGCTGCTGGCTGCTATTGTATGTTCCTTCGGCTTGCAAAATGGTCTGGAAAAAGTTACAAAAATCTTAATGGTTGCGCTGCTTGTCATCATGCTGGCACTCGCAGGAAACAGTATTTTCATGGATGGTGCAAAGGAAGGTCTTTCTTTCTATCTGATTCCAGACTTTGAGCGTATGAAAGCTGCTGGCATCGGCAATGTTATTGTAAATGCTATGAACCAGGCTTTCTTTACATTAAGTCTTGGCATGGGTTCTATCGGTATTTTCGGCAGTTACTTCAGCAAAGAACGCTCTTTACTGGGCGAATCTGTGAATATCTGCGCTTTGGATACCTTTGTTGCATTTACATCCGGCTTAATCATCTTCCCGGCCTGCTTTGCATATAACATCGATGTTGAAAGCGGCACCAGCTTAATTTTCATCACTCTCCCAAATATTTTCAATAATATCCCTCTGGGCAGAGTATGGGGCAGCCTGTTCTTTGTCTTTATGGCAAGTGCAGCATTGACCACCATTTTCACTGTATTTGAAACCATCATCGCCTGCACCTGTGACTTGTTTGGTTGGAGCAGAAAGAAAGCAAGTCTGATTAACGGCATTCTGCTGTTCTTTCTTGCCCTGCCGTGTATCTTCGGATTTACGATCTGGAACGGCTTTACCCCATTCGGCGAAGGCACCAATATTCTGGTGTTGGAGGACTTTTTAGTCAGCTACCTGATTCTGCCGCTTGGTTCACTGCTGTTTGTTATCTTTTGTACCAATAAAAAAGGATGGGGCTGGGATAACTTTATCTCTGAAGCCAATACTGGCAAAGGCTTACAGCTAAAAAAATGGATGAAAGGATATATGACATATGTTCTTCCAATCATTATTTTCATCATCTTTGCAGTCGGTATTTATGATTTCTTCTGGTAAAATACACCCCGCCTTCCCTTATGTAGGGAAGGCTTTTCGTTTGCTGTTTTAAGTGTGATGTACAAAAATCATGAAGTATGGCATTTATCCTGGTATCAATATGGTTCTTCACTGAACAATGATTCTTGTGACAATCACCAAAAATCACTGCATAAACTTATTGCAGCGATTGACATTTCGTGATATAATAGTAATGCTGTAAAAATATATAATTTTCAAAAATACCATATTTTTTATGCAAGGAGGAACTTTTTTGAAGCACAATTTTATTCGTGGCCTAAAAGCTGGTATTCCCATCGGACTGGGGTATTTTTCGGTTTCGTTCAGCTTCGGAATTATGGCGGTATCTCTTGGATTTGATTGGTGGCAAGCAGTGATTGTATCCATGGCCTGCGTTACTTCTGCCGGACAGCTTGCTGGTATCAGTATCATGGCTTCTCCGGGACAATACATGCAGATGCTGATTTCCCAAATCACTATCAATATCCGATATTCCTTTATGTCGATCTCCCTTTCCCAGAAAGTAGAGACTAAACTTACTGGCATCTGGCGCTGGCTGTATGCTTTTATGATTACTGATGAAATCTTTGGTGTGGCAACCATGGAAAAAAGTGTCACTCGTTCCTTTCTTGCAGGGTTATTTATCATCCCATATCTCGGTTGGAGTCTGGGCACTTTAAGTGGCGCGTTGCTGGGCAATGTATTGCCGCCGATCATCATGAGCTCTCTTTGCCTTGCAATGTATGGTATGTTTGTGGCGATTGTTGCGCCAGCAGCAAAAGAATATAAACCGCTCTGTATCATTATTCTTCTGACCCTACTGCTATCCACTGCACAATTCTACCTACCGTTGCTCAAGGAAATCCCATCTGGACTTGCCATCTGCTTTTGTGCTATTATTGCGGCAGCAATCGGTGCAAAATTCTTTCCGATTGAGGAGGTGGGAAAATAATGGAGAACACCCAGTTTTTCACCTACCTGCTGATTATGGCAGGCTCAACCTATCTAATTCGTGCAATTCCGTTTGCCTGCATCAAAAAGAAAATAAAAAATCAATATATCCAATCCTTTCTTTACTATATGCCTTATACTGTTCTGACTGCAATGACCTTCCCTACCGCGCTGTATGTTACCGATAGCATTCTTGCAGCGGCTCTGGGATTGGCTGTAGCAGTCCTGCTGGCTATCCGGAAGAAAGGATTGACAGTGGTAGCAGCTGCGGCATGCTGCACTGTGCTGATCGTACAGCTTATGCTGCAATACTTTGCATAGTGTAGTTTGATTCTCAAACACAAAAATAAGCACTGTGGTGTTAAACTTCCCATATATCTACGCAACTTATATTGTTTACACCAGTTGTTTTAACCCAACAGCTAAAATGCAGAAAGGACTGGTAAAATGGAATATGTCATTCCGGAAAGGAAACAAATGAAAACAGGATTAATTTTGGAAGGCGGCGCTATGCGCGGTATGTTTACCGCCGGTGTTCTGGATGTTTTTATGGAAAACGGTCTAAAATTTGACGGTATGATCGGTGTATCAGCTGGAGCATGTTTTGGCTGCAATTATAAATCTGAACAAATCGGCAGATCACTGCGCTATAATCTCAAATACTGCAAAGATCCGCGCTACTGCGGATTTCGCTCCCTGCTCAAAACAGGGGATCTTTATGGCAAAGATTTCTGTTACTATGAAATTCCTCAAAAACTAGATGTTTTTGACACTGAAGCTTTTATAGAAAATCCGATGGAATTCCATGTTGTCTGCACCGATACCCATACCGGAAAGGCGGTTTATCATCGCATTGACACGCTAAATGACGATCAGATTGAGTGGATTCGTGCTTCCGCCTCCATGCCGATGGTATCCAGACCAGTAGAAATAAACGGCAGAAGCCTACTCGATGGCGGCATTGCAGATTCTATTCCATTGCGATATTTTGAGCATATTGGATATAACCGAAATGTGGTCATTCTAACCCAACCAAAAAATTATGTCAAAAAACAGAGTCGTGGCATTGGTCTGATCAAACGCACATTAAAGGAAATGCCCCATATTGCAGATGCACTGGAAGCGCGCCCTGAAATGTATAACAAAACCCTACGCTATATTGATAAAAAAGAAGCTGCTGGAGAGATATTTGTCATTCGACCGCCGCGCAAATTGGAAGTAGGGCATATAGAGCATAATCGCGAAAAACTTTTCCGCACCTACCAGGTTGGCAGAAGTACCGGAAAATACTATCTAAAAAATGTAAAAGCATTCTTACAGAAATAACACCTTATTTCTCCCTTCTATCTCACCAAATCATGTAATACAGGAGGCAAAAATATGCCGCAAAATTTTGAAGAACAGGTAATGGGCGGAATCTGCGCATTTGTTGTTGGCGATGCACTCGGTGTCCCAGTTGAATTCAAATCTCGCAGTACATTAACCGCAAATCCTGTCACCGACATGAGAGAATACGGCACCTACCAGCAAGAAAAAGGAACCTGGTCTGATGACTCATCCATGACCCTCTGCACCATAGCAAGTTTGACACACGGGTTGGATTACGATGATATGATGCAGCAATTTCTTCGTTGGCTGGAAGACGGATATATGTCCGCACATAATGACTTATTTGATATCGGTGTTTCTACCCGATCAGCACTGCTGCGTTTTGATCGTGGCACGCCTGCCCTGCAAAGCGGTGGAACAGAATCACATGAAAATGGAAATGGTTCGTTAATGCGTATTCTGCCAGCAGCATTCTATCTTTACCGCACAATGGGAAATAAATTTTCTTCCAAACCGGCAGCCTATGAAATCATCCACAATTTTTCCCGTTTGACCCACGCACACCAGATTAGCCAAATTGCCTGTGGGATCTACTGTGCCATTGCATGTGAGCTGCTCAATGGGGCCACCATTCCAGAGGCTATCAAAAACGGTACCGCTACTGCCAAGAAATTCTATCACAGCCACATTGAATATCTTGAATACTATAAATTATTTTCACGTATTCATAGCGATAAATTTAAAAATGCTGATGTTTCTACGATTAAAAGCTCCGGCTATGTTCTTTCTACGCTGGAAGCCTCCTTATGGTGTCTGCTAACAACAGATAACCTAAAAGATTGTCTGCTAAAAGCAGTGAATCTAGGCGATGATACTGACACCATCGCCGCTATTGCAGGCGGACTTGCTGGCATTTACTACGGCAAAGAAGCAATTCCACAGGAGTGGCTTGCTGTTATTCCAAAACTAGATATGATCATCCAAATGTGCAGTGATTTCTGTTCTTCCTTACAGGCATAAAGACGGCCGTTTCAGTATAAAACTGAAACGGCTTTATTTTTTATCCTATTATAGCAAATATGCCGTACATTGCCGCAGCACCACCTAAAAAAGAAAACACCATAGACAAAGCTATTACAATTTTTTTCTTTTTGGGAACGGCTGGCAACGATTGCATATCACTGCTGGTGTGTTGTAAATAGGCATTTGCCTGTGTTTTTAGTCGATTCTGCGGATGAGACGCCTTATCCGGGTTGATGAACAAAATCGCGCGCTCGATATAGCTGTCCTGCGTATCATTGATTTCAATAACAGCTTTATTGACCCCTTTCACCATATATGCCTCCGATCTGAGAATGCTGTTCTCTCTCCGGTATTATGCACCTCCTACGCAAACCTTATACATCATCTTTCAAAAAGACAACATCCAATCCCAAATTTGGAACAGATAACCGAGAAGGCCGATTTTTCTCATCTAAAACCAATGTATACGGCTGTTGTGCAATGGAACCCGCAATCTCAGTTAGCATGCCGCCCCCGGTGTGCTTTACACCATGCCCATTTAGTACATCGTCCAAAACTGAACCAATGACTTTCCCTGCATGTTTGGAAAGCATCGATTGATCCGCCAGATTCAAGGACATCCCCATAAATTCCGCTGTGCATTCTTCTTTTTCAGGATCATATACCAGCTGCATGCCCGAAACTTCTTCTGGCTTGCTGAAAGTCAATCGATAAATTCCTGTTTCATCCCGATCTACCTTTCCGGCAAATTCTGTATCCTGCATCGTCCATTGCAGCGACAACTCTGAATCAAAAGTAACTTCTGCCGTCTGCTGTGGCTGCACTGTATCTCTTTGCTTTACCACACGCCACACCAGTACGCCTAGTGATATAATAATCAATACTGCAAGAATCCATATACTAGTAGTATAAACGCGGTCTTTTTTACCCGAACAGGATACAGATTTTTTCATTTTTCCGCCTTTTCTGGTCAGCGGTCAAGCTTCTTAAGCAATACCGGAAGATAATCCAGCAAATCACGAGCAAGTATGCCATGTTTGGAATAAGTCTGTGACAAATCGTCCGCTGCCAATCCATGCAGATATACCGCCGCACAGGCTGCCTCAAAGCCACTCAAACCCAGCGAACAAAATCCGCCGATCATACCAGAAAGTACATCGCCACTGCCGCCTTTGGCAAGTCCGCTGTTGCCAGTGCGATTCAGATAGCACTCTCCGTTATTTCCAGCAATCACAGTCTGTTCACCTTTTAGAACAACTGTTATGCCGTATTCTTTTGCAACTTTCTGTGCAAGCTGTACCCTTGATTCTGCCACCTCGCCGACCGTTATGTGGCAGAGTCTTGCCATCTCCCCTGGATGCGGGGTGATGATCAAATCTATACCGGCTGCCTTCTCTTTCACTTTATCTATATTCCCGTCCAAACAATTTATGCCATCGGCATCCAGTACCATTTTGCAATTTTTTTCCTGGTGCAGCAGTTCAAGAATAGCTTTTTTCGCCATCTCTGAAGTTGAAATTCCACATCCGGCAACTACAACATTACTGCTTTTCGCCCGTTGTAACAACATATCCACGCCAATTTCATGCAGCGTGCCGTCTCTATTCTGTGGAAGTACCAAAGTCGTCGCTTCCATCAAATGTGGAGCTGCCATAAATGCCACATCTTTTACCGCAGCAAGCGTAGTCAGACCCGCTCCACAGCGCATGACTGCCATCGTTGACATCATCGCAGCACCGGTCATGCCGATACTTCCGCAATACAGCAGCACTTTTCCAAATGTTCCCTTGTGCGAATCATCTCGTCGTTTTGGCAGCATACGAAGAACCATTGCTTCTGACAGGAAATCTGGATACTGTTTTGCAAGGCGAATTGTTTCCTGTGAAATTCCGATATCCGAAATCACAATCTGACCATAATAATTCTGCAAATCCATAAGCAAATGCGCTGGCTTAGGTGCAGCAAAGGTCACTGTCTGTGTTGCGTAAAAACAATTCTGTGCCACAGCACCAGAATCCGCATTGATACCGCTTGGAATATCCAATGCCAGCTTGTAAGCGACGGTCTGGTTGGTGATTTCAAACAGATCTGCAATTGGATGCGGCAGTTCACCGTGGAAACCTGTTCCAAACACGCCATCCACAATAACAGCAGCATTTTTAATCACCGATATAATCTGTTCCTTATCCTTCTGGATATGATATTGCTTAATGTCTTCCAACAGCATATAATTTTTAGAAGCATCTGCCGTTTTCGGAACACCACAGCAAAGCAAAACTGACACCCTTGCCCCCTGCTCTTTTAACAGCCGCGCAACAACAAAACCGTCACCGCCATTATTGCCGCTTCCGCATAAAATCACACAGCTTACGCCTACAATATTCCCAGAAAAACGCTTCATTACCAGAGCTGCTGCACTTGCACCTGCATTTTCCATCATTTCCAGATAGGATATTCCTTTCGAATCGGTTTCTTTTTCTGCCCGTTTCATCTGTGCTGTCGATAATACAATCATGAATTTCCCGTCCTTTCCAAACAAAAAACCGGCGTGCCGGCCACAAAAAGCGTGACTCATCTACACCGGTCATATATTTTTTCTTATTTTCCCATGGATGGTACATAGACCCGTTTGGTTTTTCTTGCGCGTTCAATATATTCCACCATCTGTTCATTCGGTGTAAAATACAAAATGCAGTCCCCGAGCTCTTTGTGGTTCAGCATCGCCAGATAGGTTTCTTCCGACTTCAGGTTTTTAGCCGCCAGAATTTTGATTCTGCCGCCAGCATCCACCGGATTCTGCGGGTTTAATTTTTCAAACGAAGTAAACGAGGAAATCTCTAATGTTACCAGACGAGTGCGCTTGCTTTTGCCCTGGATTTTATCAATATCCAGCTCACCGTCGGTGATGATGTACTCATACTCCACTCTCAGCAGTTTCAGTAAAATAATTGCAACCCAACCTGCACAAACACCCAGTGCAGCGGCAAGCATATTTAAATACTGACTTCCTAAAAATATAACGCATACAGCAATAATCAATAATGCACCCAGTAAAATACCACATTTCTTAATTTGGTCTGTAATGGTCGCATCTTTTTTCACCATATATTCCATAAAAACATCTTGTTCCATGCTATTCCTCCCGATTTTGCAAGATTATACTTTTATTATTATAGCACAAGAGAAAAAGAAATGCAATGTCAAACTTATGAACAATTCCCATGATTCTCTTCTAAAATATTCGTTCCACATATAAAAAACCATACCGCTTAAAACAAACGGTATGGCAAAAATCAAATTCAGTTAGCGCTGTATTGTATGGTTCCATGCATTGGATTTAGCACAGCCAGTAAGCCAGTTTTCAGAAGATTCGTCGCATTCTCACAGTTAGCAAGCAGTGGGATATCTAGCGCAAGCGCAAGTGTTTTAGCATGCGGCAGACTATCCACACTTTCAACAACCAAGCCAGCAGCTTTGCGAATATACGGTACCATATGATCTGTGGTGGCTGGAACAACCAAAATCTCACCATTTTTCAGATTCATATGAACTTCCTCCTCAGTCATACAGACACGGATATGCCCCTGCACAACCTCTTTTCCGAAGCCCTTTCCGGTCGCACGAATATCACCGATGACATGAACTTTCATCAGATTGGTTGTTCCGGATACGCCTAGTGGAACACCTGCGGTCATAACGGTGATATCGCCTTCTTTCAGCAGTCCAGTTGTCATCGCTGCTTCTACTGCCTGATTAAACAATTCATCCGTAGAAGACACGATCTCAGTGATTTCAATCGGCTTGATGCCCCAGTGCAGATTCATCTGACGACAGACATGCTCATCCGCAGAACAGCAGATAACCGGGCAGGTCGGATGGAAACGAGATATCATACGCGCTGTGCGTCCACCTTTGGTTACTGTAATAATCGCAGCAGCATTCAAATCCACCGCAGTTGTACAAGTAGCATGGGAAATCGCATCTGTAATATATGGAGAAGCTGCGATTTTCACTTTGTCAAGTCTTCCTATGCAAGAATCATCACACTCGGTGCGTTCTGCAATGCGTACCATAGTTTTGACCGCTTCCACAGGATAAGCACCAGCCGCAGTTTCACCAGACAACATAATGGCACTGGTTCCATCATAAATCGCATTGGCAACATCCGTAATCTCCGCACGGGTTGGACGAGGATTCTTCATCATGGAATCCAACATCTGTGTTGCAGTAATAACCAGTTTGCCGTTTTCCCTTGCCTTGCGAATCATTTCTTTCTGCAAGGAAGGAAGTTCTTCCATCGCAATCTCGACACCCATATCACCACGGGCTACCATAATACCGTTTGCTACATGCAGAATTTCATCCAGATTATCAATACCCTGTTTATTTTCGATTTTGGCAATAATCTTCATCCAGCTGCAGTTGTGTTCTTTCATCACTCTGCGAATCGCCATAACATCATCTGCGGTGCGGACAAAAGATGCTGCAATGTAATCAAAATGGTTCTCGATGCCGAATACCAAATCATCATAATCCTGCTTGCTGATGTAATCCATCGACAGCTCCACATTCGGAACATTTACGCCTTTCCGATCAGACACCATACCGCCGTTAAGAACACGACAGACAATGTCAGTATCGGTCAGTTCCTCTACCTCCATATCAATCAGACCATCATCAATCAAAATATGCGAAGCGACCGTAACATCCTTTGGCAGACCTGCATAGGTGATCGAAACAATCTCCTGGGTACCCTCTACCTCACGAGCAGTCAGGGTAAATTTCTGTCCAGCTTGGAGCATAACCTTACCTTCTTTGAAGGTTTTAAGACGGATTTCTGGACCTCTAGTATCCAGAATGGTCGGAATTTGTAGACCAAGTTCGCTGCGCAGTGCTTCAATCTGATCCAGTCGAGCACGGTGGGAGGCGTGGTCACCATGGGAAAAGTTAAAACGCGCGCCATCCATACCGGCAAGCATAATTTTACGAAGGGTATCGTTGCGATCAGTGGCTGGACCAAGGGTGCAGACAATCTTAGTTCTTCTCATAAATTTTGTGTTCCTTTCATCTTGTGTCTAAAATAAATTATTATTGCCATGTATTCGGCTTATTTGGCTTCTTTGGAAGCGGTGGCTTTGATTTGCCGTGTTTTCTGCGCAGTCTTTCTTTTTTGCGTTTTTTTCGCTCATTGACCACAAAGTAGACCAGCACACCCACTAAAATCACCAGCACGACCAGCGCTGTAATGACCCAGGGATTTTTAAAAAATGAGGTAACCAGATACAACGAATAGGCAAATCCGTTGCGGGCAACATCACTTTCTGCAATCAGGGAAACCGTTGCTATCACCTCGTTGGCAAGCATCAGATCGGCAGTTCCAACAACATCACCTTTAACCACCGGAGCGTCAATCGATCCTGGAAGCTTGGTTTCGACTAATATTGTAGAGATATCCAGTTTCTCAGGCAATAGCATGATGACTTTTTTCTGGGCTGTAACAGTAACATGATTATTGTTTTCGCCAAATCGAACTGCCACCTCATTCAAAGATTGATACTCCTGAATAACCGTAGTAAAACGGAATGTATCAAAAGCCCATTCATACAGATTTTTCTGATCGATATAAGAATAGTTGTCAGGGTAGTTCACACCATTTTTATCTTCTAACGGCGCACCCATTGTAACAAGCATATAATGATATCCATCTTTTTCGCCGATTGTAACCAGATTTCTACCAGCATTACTGGTGGTACCCGTTTTGATTCCTTTAACATACTCATAATAGTATGAACCGCCATAATAACTGCTCAGCATAAAATTGGTATGCGATATTTTGCGTTCATCATGCTTGTTGGTCTTTTGCATCACATAGGTTGGTGAACAGGAAATTTTCGCAAAGTCCTTGTTTTTCATCGCGTAAGCGGTAATCAGACTCATATCATAGGCTGTGGTATACTGCTTTTTATCATCCAAACCGTGGGCATTGGTGAAATTAGTATCGGTACACCCAATTTCCTTGGCCTTCTGGTTCATAAGATCCACAAATCCCGGAATATCATCTGGACAGATATAATCCGCCAGTATACTGCCCGCCTCACAGGCACTGCGCAGCATAAGCGCATACAGCAGATCCCGAACCGTGATTTCCTCACCGCGCTCAATACCAGCGTTTGAAACACCAACACCATAAAACTCATCGAATATGTAGCCTGGTACTGTCACAATATCGTCCAGACTTTTCATGTGTTCAAGAGCTACGATAGCCGTCATGATTTTTGTCAAGGAAGCTGGAGAATGGCGTTCATTTTCATTTTTAGCGTATACCTTGATATTAGATTCGGTATCGGTATTGACCATATAGACCGCTTTGCTGTGAATATCAAATTCCGGCTTCGCATCCGCAATAACAGCAGCTGTCACACCAGTGCCATCATCCACCGCAGATTCTTCGCCTTTTTTATCTTTATCTTTTTTATCGTCTTTTTCTTTCTTCTGTGCATCACCTGTATCGGAAGATTGCGTCTGACTTTGCGTTTTGGTTTTGCTGTCTGAGGATGCATACACCGGTAAAAGCGGTGCTGTACTAAGACACAAACTCAAAATCGCCGCAGTCGTGATAGTGAAAAATCTCATATTCCAAATGCGTTTTTTTCGTTTCATTTGAAAAATCCTTTCCTGTGTTGTTTATTCCGTATATCTTCTCAAATAACACATATTATATGGAAACCCTTTAATTTAAGCTTTACAAATAACAAAAATTGCTATATAATGAAAAGTAGAGAAAGCAGACTCCAGCCCGCTGTTTCTATTATAACAAAATGTAACTCATATTACAATAGTAAAAATTAAAATTACGCAGAAGCACACAAAATCCAGTATGCATCTTTTATAGAATTTCTGATTTTGCCGACACTGCATGAAAACGAGGTACTGACTTTGAACAATTCCATTTTGAAAGACAAAAAACATATTCATTTTATCGGCATCGGCGGATCAGGAATGTTTCCGATTGCACAGATTCTGCACGATAAGGGTTTCTATTTAACCGGTTCGGATAATAATCCTTCCTCAATTGTAGACATGGAGCGCGCACTTGGCATCCCAGTTACCATCGGACAGAAGGCTCAAAATATTGCGGGTGCCGACTTGATTGTCTATACCGCTGCCATCCTACCGGATAACCCAGAACTAGTTGCCGCAAAGGAAAGCGGTATTCCGATGATGGAACGCGCCGAAATTCTCGGCATTATTAACAACTCATTTGAAAATGCTATCTGCGTATCTGGAACACATGGTAAAACTACCACATCTTCTATGCTTACCCAGATTCTTCTGCATGCAGGCAAAGACCCATCCGCTGTGATCGGTGGTAAACTCAAAAGCATCGGTGCATACGGCAGAGTCGGAAAGTCTGACTGCATGGTTACCGAAGCCTGTGAATTTCAGGATCATTTTCTTCGCTTAAAACCGGCTTATGCCGTAATCTTGAACATCGACTCCGACCATATGGAGTATTTCAAGACGATGCAGAATTTAAAACACTCCTTTGAAAAATTCGCTTCTACTACCACCAAAGCACTGATCGTCAACGGGGATGATATCAACTCGATGGAAGTTGCTGCCCGTTTGGATCAAAAGAAAATCACCTTTGGCAGAAGCGAATCCTGTGATTACCGTGTCACAAACGGCCACATCGGTACAGGTATTCATCAAAGCTTCACGCTTCTTTACAAAGGCACTGTTCTGGGTAACATAGAACTGCTGGTTCCTGGTGAGCATAATCAGGTCAATGCAGCTGCTGCGATTGCCGCTGCTATGGAACTGGGTGTTTCTTTTGATGACTGCAAATCTGGATTGTTAGAATTTACCGGTTCTGGTAGAAGATTCGAGGTACTTGCTCAGATCAACGGTATCACCATCGCAGATGACTATGCACACCATCCAGCCGAAATTGCTGCAACCCTGAAAGCTGCAAAAGAACTGAATTTCAAACGCGTCTGGGCGGTACATCAACCATTCACCTATTCCCGCACCAAACGCCTGCTTTCCGATTTTGCAGATGCTTTACAGATTGCAGACTGCGTTACCTTGACTGAAATCATGGGTTCAAGAGAAAAAAATGACGATTACAACATCTATTCAGCCGATCTCGCGGCATTGATTCCGGGCTGCAAATGGTTTGCTACCTTTGATGAAGTTGCAGATGAAGTTGCAGACGGCGCACAGCCGGGCGATTTAATCATCACCCTCGGCTGCGGAGATGTCTATAAAGTGGCAAATAAAATCATTGACCACTTAAAATAATTAATTTGGAGGAATTTATATGAACAGACCAAACATCGTATTCATCGTATCAGATGACCACGGCAACTGGGGGATGAATTGTGCCGGTAATAAAGACCTGATCACCCCGAATTTAGACCGTATTGCCGCAGAAGGTATTCGCTTTGAACACTTCTTCTGTGCTTCCCCAGTTTGCTCTCCAGCAAGAATGTCGCTGTTTACCGGTGAAATTCCGTCGCAGCATGGCGTGATTGACTGGCTTGCAGAGGGACATTGTAATTATGACGAACTGGATGATGAACTCAAAGAGAACATGAAACTGGATCAACCAGCATGGGAATATCAGTGGCCGAAAGACCAACTTTCTCATGCAAATGCTATCCGCTTTTTAGATGGTCACCGCACTTTTACCGATGCTCTGGCTGAAAACGGCTACACCTGCGGTATCTCCGGCAAATGGCACATGGGCGATGCAGGCCATCCACAGGCAGGATTTACCTGGTGGAGAACCCAGGCTATGGGTGGCGACAACTATAAATATCCGGTTGTTTTAAAAGATGGCAGCTTTACCATGCTGCATGACAAATACATCACTCGCTATATCACTGAAAATGCGCTGGAATTTTTAGACGAGCAGAAAAATGCAGAAAATCCGTTCTATCTGTCGGTACATTACACTGCACCACACGCACCGTGGGGCAAAGAACAGCATGAAAAAGAGGTTTACGAGCGTTATGACGACTGCAAATTCGAAGCCACCCCAAATCTGCCAGCACATCCATGGGGACAGCAATATGAATCAGAAGAACAACGCTTAAAAATCCGCCGTGAAAATTTACAGGGTTGCTACGCTGCTATTACCTCGATGGATGAGTGCATTGGTCAGATTCTGGACAAACTGGATGAAATGGGAATCCGAGAGAACACGCTTGTCATGTTCACCGGCGACAATGGTATGAACATGGGTCATCACGGCTTTTTCGGCAAAGGAAACGGCACATCCCCAATGAATATGTATGAGGAGTCGGTTCAGGTTCCGTTCTTGGTTTCGCAGCCAGGTACCATTCCACAAGGTAAAGTTGAATCTGAGATGTTCTCACATCTGGATATTTATCAAACTCTGATGGATTATCTGGGCATCAACGAGAAATTTGACAAGAAACTGCCAGGTATCAGCTTTGCGCCGGTACTGCGAGGCAATGATATGAAAGGTCAGGAACATATTGTTATGATGGATGAATATGGTCCGGTTCGCATGATCCGCACCAAAGAATGGAAATACATCCATCGTTACTTAAAATGGGAAGGCATGAACGAACTGTATCACTTAACCGAAGATCCGACCGAAGCAGAGAACCTGTACGGCAAACCGGGTTATGAGCAAATCACTGAGCAGCTGCGTAAAGAGCTGTTTGACTGGTACGCAGAACACGCCGACGAACGCTTTGACGCAAGCACAGTTCAGTGCAACGGAAATGGCCAGATTGCTGCAATCCATCCGCGTTTGGAAAAAGACAGCGATATGTTCCGCTGATTTATAGAAAAGAATAGAGGGAAAATATGAAACTCACTTATCTGGGAACTGCAGCGGCAGAGGGATGGCCAGCACTCTGGTGCAACTGCCCGAGCTGTAAAACTGCAAGAGAAAGAAAAGGCAAAGATATCCGCACCCGCAGTCAGGCACTTGTCAACGATGATCTGCTGCTGGATTTTCCACCAGATACCTATCATCATGTTTTGGATTATGGTCTGGATTTAGACAAGATAAAAAATATTCTGATTACCCACAGTCATGAAGACCACCTGCTCTCATGCGAATTTGCATACCGTATTTCTGGTTATTTCTGTGGACCACACGAGGATTTTATCCTGCATGTATATGGAAATGAATCGGTTATGGAAAATGCAAAACAAGCCCTAAAAGCCTATGATGAAGCTGTTCTTTCTCAACATGTACAGTTCCATCCGTTAGTTGCTTTCAATGAATATAAAATCGGTGACTACACTGTTTACCCGATGAAAGCAGACCATGCGCTGGAACAGCAGAGTCTAATCTACGCTATCATCTGCCCAGATGGCAAACAGTTGCTATATGCACACGACACTGGATATCTACTACCAGAAACTTGGAATTTTATCGAAAAAATGCAGTTTAATTTTGATATCGTGAGCCTTGACTGTACTTCCGGCGCATTACAGTGCTGGACAAATCACATGGGATTTGATTCAGCGGCTGCCGTTGCAGATCGGTTAAAGAAAACCAAACGCGCCAATGAAAACACGAAATTTATCTGGAATCATTTCTCCCATAACTGCAAAGTGCTCGGCTATACCGAAATGATGGAAAACGGTAAAAAATACGACATCGATGTTTCCTATGATGGTAAGGTTGTTGAAGCATAAATTATAAAATCTGCTGTTTTCCCTATGGACATTAGAGCAAAATAGTGGTATAATATGGATGTATTAGAAGAATCCGTAACTTTTGATTTTCGAATTCTTCATAAAATTTTGAAAGGAAGTACACTCCAATGAAAATTATCAGAGCGAAAGACTACGCTGAATTAAGCAAAAAAGCAGCCAACATTATGGCAGCTCAGATCATCAACAAACCGGACTGCGTTTTAGGTCTGGCAACCGGTTCTTCTCCGATCGGTCTATACAAAGAGCTGATCAAAAAATATGAAAACGGCGATATCAGCTTCTCCAAAGTTCGTACCATCAACTTAGACGAATACCGTGGTATCACTAAAGATAATGATCAGTCCTACTACTACTTCATGAATGACAACCTGTTCTCTCATGTTGACATCAAAGCAGAAAACACCAACATCCCGAACGGTGAAAACCCGGATGCAGAGGCTGAGTGCGCAAGATATGACGCTGTTATTGAGAGCTTCGGCGGTGCTGACATCCAGCTTCTGGGTATTGGTCACGATGGTCACATCGGTTTCAATGAGCCGAGCGATCACTTTGAAAAAGGAACTAACTGCATCGACTTAACCCAGATGACCATTGAAGCAAACGCTCGTTTCTTTGCATCCATCGACGATGTTCCGAAACAGGCTTACACCATGGGATGCGGTTCCATCATGAAAGCAAAAACCGTTCTGTTAGTAGCAAACGGCAAAGCAAAAGCTGACATTATCTACAAAGCCGCTTGTGGCGAAGTTACCCCGCAGATTCCGGCTTCCATCTTACAGATGCATCCAAACGCAATTTTTGTATGCGATGACGAGGCTCTGTCCGTAGTTGCTGAGAAATGCCCGGAGATGATCTCTGAATTCTAATTCAAGTATATTCTTTTGCACATAATAACGCCCGGAAAGAAGTTTGATCTTCCTTCCGGGTTTTGTTATTTTTTCTTTCTGATAATCGCTTTTACCTGCGCCAAAAGATATGCAAAACTTTCCATTCGGAACACACATGCACCCAGACAGTAAAGTAGAATACCAAACAGTACTTGCAACAAAAGTACAGCTAAATTCCCGAATCCGCTGAATGTAATTCCCCATACCGCCATTCCCATAACTGTTGACAACATGGCGGACGGCAACAAATCTGCCACCTGCTCCCGGAAGGTGTACCCAAACAGTTGTCTGTTTGGAACTGCTGTAAGCCCAAGAGCCAAAATCGAGGACAACGCCTTGCCTATAAGCAATCCAGGCACACCGAATGGCAGTCCACAAAACAGCATGGCAATACCGATTATTTTCTTTCCGATTTCCAGCTTCAACGAAACATCACTGCGTCCGATAGCAGAAATTGCCTGCTGATTGATAATATGAATGGGCACAAACATAAAAAACAAACTGCAAAACTGCAAAAATACCACACTCGCCACCCAGTTTTCACCAAGTAATAGCAGAGTCAGCGGTTTTGCCGCCGCAATTAATCCTGCCATCAAAGGAAAAAATATAAATGCTGCAAGTCTTATACTGCGCCGTAACATCGCTTTTAACTTCTCTGTATCTTCCTGTTCTTTTGCGTATGCCGAAAGCAACACGCTCTTAAACGCTGTTGTGACATTAGCAGAAATAACATTTGGAATAATATCACCACGATCATAATATCCCTGCTGTATTGTTCCGAACAGTTTGCCAATCAACATCGGGTATAAACTGTTATACAGATTATCAATCAATGTGCTTACCAGTAATTTCCAACTGTAACTTAACAGCTGCTTTAAACGAGAAAAGGAAAATTGCAGGCATGGTCGCCATTTGACCGTAAACCATAAAATCAAAGTGTCACAAATCAGATTAAATAAATCCTGCGCCACCAACGCCCACACGCCAAACCCACCATATGCCATGCCGAGTCCGATTCCGGCAGATAGAACAGTTCCGATGATTGTCGAAAAGAAAAAACGCCTGAACTGCATATTTCTTGATACAAAAGACTGCTGCACGCAGTTTATCGCACCAATTGGAAGGCTTAATGCCATGACCCGAAACACTGCCGTTAAAAGTGGCTCATCATACCAGGCTGCAATCCATGGCGCACCCAAAAATACCAGGGTATACAACCCGAAGCCCAGCGCCATCTGTACATAAAATACGGTGGAAAAATCTAGTTCATCCGCATCCTTTTTTTGAATCAGCGCATAGCCAAATCCGTCCTGCACCACCGCTTTAAACATCAGCAAGAACACCTTTACAATGCTGACAATTCCATAATATTCCGGCAGCAGCAATCTGGCAAGCACAAGGGAGACCACAAAAGAAACGCCCTGTGCTGCAAATCGCTCTCCAAATCGCCAGAACAAGCCTGAAATAATCTTCCATTTCGAATTATTACCGCTTTCCTGCTCCATACTTTCGCCTTTCTTTCTAATCTTCTTCCTGTTATTATATCATATTCCAAAACTGGATGCAACTTCTCATTGGATTGAACGCATTACAGCAACAACAAAACTGTTGATAATCCTGTAAATTTATGGTATAATCTAAATGAAAATATTGGTTCGAAAGGAGCCTCATTATGAAATTAAATTTATCCGCTCTCTCCGAGCAGTATGTCAAGATGATTGATGAACTTGCCACTCTGCTCCCAATTGAAAATGACGAATGCGCACCGCTTCTGACCGTCACTGTTGATGAAACGACGAAACATTCCATCAAGGTCATGTTTGCTGATAATGCCATTATCATCAAAATTCAGAAACCGTTTATGTTTGCCCGTGCATTAGGACTGGCTGCCGAAAAAGCAGAATCCAAGAAAACCATCTGCGAGGATCTGCTCTACCCGCAGCTGGAAACCATGATTGATGCTTCCAGAAATGCTGTCATGCACTATGAAGGCTTCTGCCGCATGGTACAGTATTTTGCACTGATGGGTTATAGCGGTATTCAAATGTACACGGAGGATACCTACGAAATCGAAGGATATCCATATTTTGGTTATCTGCGTGGCAGATACACCAAATCCGAACTGAAAAAGATGGATGATTACTGTGCTTTATTTGGCATGGAACTCATTCCTTGCATTCAGACACTCGCACATCTGGGCAAAACGCTACGCTGGTCCACTTATGCAGATTACACAGACTTCGATGATATTCTGCTGGTTGATGACGACCGCACCTATGCTTTGATTGAAGCGATGGTAAAAACCATGTCTGAAAGCCTACGCTGCCGCAGAATCAACATTGGCATGGATGAGGCACATATGCTGGGTCTTGGTAAATATCGAGATGTGCATGGCGAAGCTGACCGCATGGATATCATGCTGCGCCACTTTGCAAAGGTAAAAGCTATTTGTGATAAATACGGCTACCGTGCAATGATGTGGAGCGATATGTTCTTCCGCCTGCTCAACAATGACCAGTATGAGAGTAACATCGAAATTTCTCCAGAAAAGGCCGCTCTGATTCCGAAAGATGTCGATCTGGTTTACTGGAATTATTACTCCACCGACCCGAAAATCTATGATGATATGCTTGCTGCCCATAAGAGAATGAGCCCAAGTATCTCCTTTGCTTCTGGCGCATGGAAATGGTCCGGTTTTGCACCGCACAACAGTTACAGCTATGTTGCAAGCATCCCGGCCCATGAATGCTGCAAAAAATACGATATCAAACAGATGATTGTCACCTCTTGGGGCGATGATGGCGGAGAGGCATCTCTGTTCTCAGTTCTACCGACCTTCCAATTATGGGCAGAATGCGCATACGAGGATAATTACTCCAGAGAACATATGGAAAAACGCTTTGCTACCTGCACCGGCGGTGAGAGCTTAGCTGACTTTGATATCATGGATCGTCTAACCGACACCCCGGAAAATCCGACTCCGTCGATTGAATTCTGTGGCTGCTCCCCGAGCAAACAGTTACTATATGTTGACCCAATGTTCGGCTACTTTGATCGTCATGTAACAGATGAAACCAGCAAGCATTACTTCGAAACCGCAGAAATGCTGCGCGAAGCAGCTGAAAGAAGCCCGCATCTGGAACATGTATTTGCTCCGCTTGCCTGCCTTGCCGAAATTGATGCATATAAAGCAGATTGCAGCCGTGACATTCGCAAAGCATATAAAGCAAATGACCGTATGGCATTGGGTGATTATGCTTACGAGATTCTGCCGGGTCTGCTCGCGCTGGAAACCGATTTTATGGAAGTTTACTCCAACAGCTGGTTCAAAGAAAATAAGGTAAACGGTCTAGAGTTATTTGATGTCCGCATGGGCGGTCAGAAACAGCGTGTATCCCGTGCTATCGAACGCTTGAGCGCATATATTGAAGGTGAAGTGGAATCTCTACCAGAACTGGAAGAAGATATCCTCTACTATGATTGCAGACCGGAAGATTCCGATGCAAGTCTTGCGGTGAACGAATGCTTCTGGAATAATATCGCTACCATTGGTGCATCCAGAAACAGCAAATCATACTAATTCTAAAAATTAAACATTTAGCCGGAGGGATTTCCATCCTTCCGGCTTTTCTATTATTCTTATAACCATCTTTTTGACATTCCTTTTGCATAAATACTGGTAAAATAAACTATACTTGTCTTATACCGATATTCAAAGAAAGGAATTGCATTATGAAAATAATCTGGTTTAAAGTCAAACATCCTAAAAAGCGTCTTCCGTTGCTTATTTTTCCAGCTATTGTCCTGCCGCTTCTCATTGCTGCAGCACCAGTTCAACCAAATCCACCGGAAGAAATTCCACCAGCTGATACGGTGATTGAAACAAAACCAGCAGTCGTTACAATTTCAAAACCTGTCAAGCCACCAAAAAAATCAGTATCAAACAGTAAGCCCATCCCCCAAACAGAACCAAGTGTAATCTGTGACACAATTCCTTTGTCCCCAAAATTACAGCAGTTTACCTATGATTTATGTGAGCAGAATGATGTTCCCTATCCGCTTGTCCTTGCCATTATCGAACATGAAAGCAATTTTAATTCCAAAGCTGTTCATCAAAACACGAACGGTACTACTGATTCCGGCCTGATGCAGATCAATGACATTGCAAAAGAACACATCAAAAAATCTTTCGGCGTAACCAATCTGATGGATCCAAAACAAAATATAAAAGCTGGTATCGGCATTCTTTCAGATTATCTCAAAGATTACAACTTAAACGACGCTGTCATGGCATATGCATTGGGTGAAACCGGAATGAGCAATGCCAGAAAGTCCGGTCGCACATCAACAAAAGCCACCAGCGAAATTTTATCACTGATGGCTGAATACGAAACTTTATTCCCGTTTCTTTCGGAAAACCAATAATTTGCTCAATAAATAGTTTAAGATAATTACCAGAACATTGATGAGTATTTTACAAATATCCCCGTTGAAATGAAACAAATCCACACAGAGATACATCAACACAAAATCGCAAATACCGGAAAATACACGGCTGCCAAAAAAGGAAGCCATCTCCAAACCAAGCTCTTTGGGGGTGTGCGCATCTGATGCAAACACCCATTTCCGGTTGGTCAGATATGCAAACAGAACCGAAAGTATCCACGCTATTACAGTTGCTACCAGATAATGAATCTGGCAGACATTTTCCAGCAGTAAATAAGACAGATAGTTGATGACCGTTGTCCAGCCACCAAACCAAGCATACAAAATGATTTCCCGATATTTTTGATAGAGCGCTTTGATTTTATTCACGCATTATTTTCCTTCCAATGCTTCCAACAGCATCTTCCTTGCATTCAGATAGTTTTCTGGACTCTGCGCATACAATTCTTCTGGCTGTTTGCAGCCAATTGCTGTACGAGTTGTTGTTTTAAATGCTGCTGGATCTTTTTCCACAAAGACAGTGTCATAAATCTGATCTGCAATTTTCGAATCCATTTCGGCTGCACGGGACAGCAGCTCATAATTGACAATGGCGCGTTTCAGGTAGTACCAGCGCAGTGAAAGCAGAACTTTGCCGTTATGACCCGGATATACGAAGTTAGTATCTCCTGCTTTCCAGCCTGGCGCACGGAAAGACAGACGCTCTCTTGGATTCTCCGGCCAAACGGTATAGTTCCAGCGCAGGAATCCATCCAGACCGATCTTATAAATGAAATAACCAATTACTTCTATCTCATAAGCAGGGGACTGTAAGAAGGTATTTGGATAATCCGGACCACAGCATACATACAGCAGCGTTCTACCTTTACTAGTTTTCGCGCGTTTGGAGAGGTATTCTGCCTTGTCTGCCACAAAATTGATGGTTGGAACAATATCCGAAATGCTGTCACCAAACTCCTCGATGAACTCAATGTGATTGATTGCAACTTTATAGAAGAATGCTGGTGCAGCTTCTTTCAAACGATTCAGAGATTTTCTGTATTTTTCTACATTATCCGGTTCATCAGCCACAATCTGCACATACTGAATCTGATTGGTAGAGATAAAATACTGCTCAAGTGATTTGACATAACCTGCCAGCTGCTCGTTGGAGTCCATATAACGATAGATCCCCTCATCCGCATCATAATAGCGGATACGCACTGCATCTGGATCCTCTGTACACGCTTTTCCAAAACCGAGCTGTGCATCATCCCAGATATTGATCAGACCAAACACCTCAATCTCACGGTCAATGCCATTTGCAAAGCAGAGATCAATATAACGCTGCATCACCGAATAATCATATTCGAACACGCCGTTCTTTCTGGTCACGCGGATCATGTTATACTCATACAGATCAGACGGGTAGTTGCTGACCTTATAGCTGCGCTGACCAGACCACGGAATCTCACTTGCAATCACAGTAACAGCCTTCTGACCAACCGCTGCCAGCGATTTGACATAACTCTCAATGACTGCGAAATGCTCATCACTATACAACATAACATCATGCTTGCGAGCAATATTACTGTTGTGCTGCCACAAATCCAGATGGAAGCGGTAATCTTTAGTTTCCGGAACAGTATAATCGTATACATGAAGCGGCATTTCAAAGGACTGTACCAATGTTTCTGGTGCAAATCCAATATGACGGTATACATTGACCGTTACCGTGCAGTCACCTGCGTCAGCTTCTGCTGGGACGGAAGTTAAAATCATGACCTGCTGTCCGGTATAACGCTCCATCTCAATATAATCCTGATTTAAAATGATATCAGAAGTGTTTACGCCTGCATCATCCGGCACTTTGCCTACAATCTTACAGGAAACAGAAATCTGTGGATTGCTGCATACAGCAGATACACGGAAATTCTCATACATACCATATTTTGAGAATGCAGCATTCTCACCAACCGATAAGGTCGCACGATCATCAGCACGCACAAGCAGATTACAAAATGCTTCATCATTTTTACCTGCAAACAGGCTCACTGGCTGCGGGTCACTCGGATATTCATCCACACCGCTGCGATACACATAATAACCATCATACATTTTCAGTTCCATTACAAAATCTCCCTATATAAAATATTTTAACAGATATATCTCAAAACTAAAATAAATCTGCAAATTCCGAAAGAGAATGAACCCTTTTTCCCTCTCTTGTTTTTGCTGCGGTTGCAGTAATCATGGAGTTTAGCACGGCTTCCTCGCAGCATTCTGCTGCCGCACGAAACGGTTCGTTCAGACTGTCCTCACATAAAATCTGTTGGGAAACAACCTGCGACTGTGGTTTGAACGCAATCGGATTTGCAGTTGTGAATCCGATCATCACCTCACCACTGCCATGCCCAACATAGGAACCCAGCCTGGCAAGTCCAACACTCATACGCTTGATTACCCGCTTTAGCTGCCTGTCCGAAAGTGGCAAGTCAGTTGCCAAAACCATCATAATAGAGCCTTTGTCCACCTGGGTACAATCGGCAAGGGCAATCCTTTTTTCAATTTCTGGCCCGATTCTTTTACCGTTAACAGTAAAATCATTCATTCTGCCATAATTGCTCTGCACCAGAACACCGAGCGTATAGGTCTTTCCCTCGATTTCCATCACGCGAGAAGCTGAACCAATACCGCCTTTCAGATAGTGACAGATCGTTCCAGAACCTGCTCCGACATCACCCATCTCAAAATCTTCCACTGCCGCATTTATCGCAGTAAAGACATGCTCTTCTTTTACTGCGCGATGCAGAATATCATTGATATCGCAATCATTGCACTCCCCAACAACCGGATTTATAGAATGCATGGTTACACCGTCTTTTTCACAACGCTGTACCATATATTCCACCAAAGCGTCATGCACCAGACCAACATTCAGCGTATTGGTTAAGGCAATCGGCGTTTCCAGTTTGCCAAGTTCTTCTATCTGCATCAGCCCCAGCGTTTTTCCAAAACCGTTCCACACAAAACAGGCCGCTGGCAGCGCACTTACAAAGGTATTTTCTTCCTTTGGAAGTATCACTGTCACACCGGTCTGATGTTTATCATTTTTAATCGTGCAGTGTCCTACTTTTACGCCTGGCACATCAGTAATCATATTATAATACCCTGGTTGCATTTCACCGATGATAATATCATAATCCCGAATTGTTTTTTGCTTCATATACGCCCTCTTTTACCATTTCAATCATATTATAGTATGAAACAGCCTGTATGTCAAAGCTTTTTAAATAAAGAGATTGTCAAGAAGACAATCTCTTAAGGTCAAGATCTTACATCTTCTGCCAACTGTTTCCCTTCAGCCGAATACGGAATATAACCAATCTGATACCGTACTCAATGTAGTAGGTCAGCCATACACCATAAATTCCGAATCCCAAGACCATTGTCAGGAGATAACCGATCATAACACGCGCCACCCACATCGAGGCCAAGCTGGCCACAGTAGTAAATGCAGCATCGCCAGCAGAACGCAAACATGCCGGAATTAGATAACCATCACACCAAAGAAGAATGTTTGCCAGTGCACCAATACCAAGCAGCTGATACACAACCGGTTCAACTGTTGCAGACGGCTGATATAGGATCATTAAAAGTGGCATCAATGGTGCTGTAATCAACACATTGGCTAACAGGACAACCCGGCCGAATTTGATAAAACTATTAACATAATGTCTCGCCAAGTCATAGTTTTTTGCACCAACGCACTGACCACATACCGTCATAATCAGACCCATCAACGCATTCGCCGCAATAAATAGTAGGTTAAATACGGAAAGCGCAATACTGTTTGCAGCAATGCTATCATCCGGCAGTTTGGAAACATAGGTGTTCGTTAATAAAACACCAGCCTGGAATAGTATCTGCTCTACGGCAAACGGCATAGCTAACTTGAAAATTTTCTTCAGGAAATCAACTTTAATATTAAATAAATCCTTAATGCCAATGCGAGCCTGCGCTGAAACAAAGAACATCATGCCCACTGCACAAACCGCACCGATAATACGCGCAATAATGAGCGACCAGCCGGAACCTGCAACACCCATATCCATTCCATTGATGAAGATGAAAGAGAATACCAGATGTGCTACATTAATGATAATGGACAGGACAAGGCATTTCTTGGCTTCACCCATGCCACGAAAACACGAGTTGATCGAGTTGAAAATCGCAAACGGAATATAAGACCACGCATATAGTACCAGATAAGTAATGCCATATTCAACAATCAGCGGATTGGCTTCACCAAATAACAAATGCACAATCGGATCGGCAAATGCGACCAGAATAAATGTACAGATAATACCCATTATACTGGTTAATAATATAGTCTGACCACAAGCTTTTTTCAATCCATTTTCATCACCGCGTCCCTTTGCCTGTGCAACCAGAACAGTACCACCAGTAGACATCGCACTAAACAAGGCCGTAACCATAAATCCAAGTGATCCAACAAGGCTAACTGCGGAGATAGCCTCCTGACTGGATGCACTGACCATGGCAGATGCCAAAATATTGATGGCAAAAATCGAAAAATAGTCCAGCACCATCGGGATATATAAATCCACAATCTGCTTTGCAGTAAACTGGGAAGTGGTCAGCTGTTTATCAAGATAACGCATTAACCAATTCGGGGTTTTTATTGTTGTATCCAAAATACTACATTCCTTTCCTGAAGAATATTTATTATAGATAATCCTTCGGAAATAATTATACTACCTTTTAACCAATTTGTAAATGGAAATAACCGATTTAAAGTTTGCATTTTGTGCATTCTTTTTTTATTTCCAAATATCCGATAATTTATTCCATAATACCAAATCCAAAATACCAGTCTGCGGTAGATGAAACAACTTTTGCAGTTCTTCTACAGCCTTGATGGTTCTGCCATCGTATGTTCCTGTAATATCTACACTGTTTATATTAGCATACCGTAAAGAAAGCGCGGTAAGCAGCGCTTGAAACAAATAGATTTCTCCCGCATAGCTTCCAGGTTTTACTGGCAGTTGGTCTATTCCAAATATAGCCAACTCTTCTGGGAAATTCAGAGACTGATCTGATATCTTTGCCTGTTCTCTTAATTTTTCCCAAGTCAGATAATCCACAGAACCTGTTACAGGCAAAGCATAAATCTGTTGGAAAATCTTAACCGCATTGGCTGTTTCTTCCCCATAAATACCATCCGGGTTAATTAATGGTATTCTGCTGTCTGATAAATATAAACTACGCAGATAACGTTGGATTTGGTAGGTACTAATTCCTTCAGCTGCTTCCATAACTGTCATATACCTCCCTCATTGATTTCTGCTCCCGGATACTGGCCCGGTTTAGCACCTTTGGACAGCTGGATTTCCAGAGCTGCAGCACCAAGTGCATTCCATGTCAGTGGTCCAACAATGCCCGGTTTTATATTGACGCCATACAGTTTCTGAAAAATTTTAATTGCATTTTCGGTTTTTGAACCGAATATCCCATCCACATCTACCTTCGGGATTTCCGAAACAACTGATGCTACCACATTGATCCACTCTTGCAGTTGTCTTACAGCATCTCCGGACGATCCCTGCACCAGCTGCAATCCTCCAAACGGTGGAACCTGGCTGTATTCTACTGTTATATTATCCACGACTGATAAATAAATGCTGTAAAGCATATTCCAGGTATCTCTTCCTACAATTCCGTCCTGTACAAGTCCGAATGTCTTTTGAAATTGTTTTACAGCATTTTCTGTTTCCGAGCCATACACTCCGTCCTGCTCGACAGGCGGAACACTGCTATAAAATCGCGAAATCAGATTCAGATGATACTGAATGATGCCAACATAATCACCAGTATCCCCTGGCTTGATAATCTCTGGAAATTGTCGAGATACTTCAGACAGCTTTAATCCTTCGCTGCTTAGCTCTGCAAGCTGTTTGACACTGGTATAAATATATTTAATGCGATACCATGTTGCTTTGCCCACAATACCGTCCGGTTTCAGATTAAAGGCCTGCTGAAAGGCTTTTACAGCATTTAAAGTTGCTTGATCAAAAACACCATTGACATTGGGAATTTTCGGAATCTGCGGAAAGTTTCTGGAAATGCGATTTAGCTGTATCTGTATCTGTCGGATTTCTTCCAAACTCATTCCCAAGCGCAGTGGGGTTCCTGGATATGTAGAAATTGGTGCATCTACCGGTGCATTGTACACAATATCAATATCATCCCCATAATAATATTGCAAAATCTCATACGGCGTTTTTCCCTGATTGGCTAATTCCACCGTTCCCCATTGGGAAAGTCCATCGCATTTGACCGTCGTACCATTGCAGAAAGCAGAAAACAATGGTTCCACGCTTCCCTGTCGCTTGATATAATCATTGAACAGTTCATCCACCAATTTGGAGATGTTGTCATAGATTTCTCTGTTTTTTGCATAACTCTGATCATACTGAGTAGAACCAGTAATATCAAATGCATAGCCGCGTGACGGATACCATTCGGTATATACGCGGTTGAGTGCAAATGTAGTCTGTGCCAGAATATTGGCACGCAGCGCGCTTTCCGGCCAGGTTGGATAGATTTCACCAGATGCCACATTTTTAATATAATCCGGGAAAGTCAAGGTCAGATTTTCCGCTGCTGAATCCGGTGCTCCCAGATGCACTGTAATATATTCAGGAATGGTGGGTAATTTTGACATAATTAATCCTCCTGCCTAAATTCACGCTGCGGCAAAAGCTCCGCTTCCACCAAAGATACCTGCCCATCAAATACAAACACTTGCTCTGCGAGATAATCCTTAAAGCCTTTTGCCTTAATCCGCACCTGATAAACTGTATATGGCTTTCCATTCGAATTAGGGGTCTGCGATTCTGATGCTGCTATTGTTGCAAGCGGCTCAGAAAGCGGTGTATTTCCCGAACGATCGGTGACAAGCTGTTGTACAAAATAAGTTTTACCGTCTATTTCGCGTTCAATAATAACCGTTGCACCGCCTACCGGGACTGCACCGGATGCTGTCGTTACTTTTGCTTGCAATCGTCCACTTGGTTGGTACTGTGCAGACACCACGGGCGTAGAATGCAGTACCGCTTTTTCACCTGGCAATACACCTGATTTTGCTGTTTTGTTCGGCATTTGGGGAAGACTTTTTCCCGGTCTTGAAAAATTGGGTTTGGGAGCAGGCTTCGAAAACGCAAACTCCGAAATCAAGGGTTGTTCTTTTGACTCTTTTGTTTCCTGTTTACTTTTAGGCTTCGTTTCCTTTTTGCCTTCCGGCTGTTCAGACAAAGCAGAAGCAGGTTCTGACAATGGTTGAGCTGGCGGAAAATTGGATTTCTGACTTAACTCCAGTAATTGTTTTTTGTAATATGCTTCTAGTTCTGCCAATTCTTTTTTTTCAGGAATCTGACTCATAACATTCTCCTTTGTACATTAGTATCTTTGTCAAAATCTATGCACAAAAGGATTTAAATATGCAAAAGCGGCATAAGTTAAAACTTATGCCGCCAATCTTATTTTTCAGATAAACACCAGTCTATCGGCTTTTCCCCCTGCGAAACTAAAAATTCATTTGCCTGTGAAAAAGGCTTGGAACCAAAAAAGCCTCTATTCGCCGATAATGGACTTGGATGAAAACTTGTTATAATTTTATGCTTCGGATTATGCAAAAGGGATGTTTTGAAACGGGCAAAATTACCCCACAGAATATAAACTACCGGTTGCTCTTTTTTATCGATTTCCTGTAAAATACGCTTGGTATACTCCTCCCAGCCATAATTACGGTGAGAACCTGCCACACCATCCCGCACGGTAAAAATGCAGTTAAGCAGCAAAACCCCCTGTTTCGCCCATTTTTCCAAATTTCCGCTCAGTGGAATCGGACATCCCAGATCGTTTTTTAACTCGGTGAAAATATTCATCAGCGTAGCTGGAATCGGCACACCATCCTCTACCGAAAATGCCAAACCATCTGCCAAGCCTTCGATATGATATGGATCCTGCCCCAAAATTACCACCTTGACAGAGCTATATGGCGTTAATTCAAGCGCACGAAATAGCTTTTCTCTTGGTGGATACACCTGCATACTCTGATACCCCAGATCAATTTGTCTGGTTAATCGCTTAAAATACTGCTTATCATACTCGCCATTTAATATTTCATCCCAGTCATTTCCGATTTTAATCACTTCTGTTCGCCCTCCATAAAAAATTTACAGTTTTTATAGTAATTACTGTAATTTACTATTGAATATAACTTTATTATACCATAATAAAGAAAAAATTCAAGCACTTTTTTCATTTTTTTAGGGCAAAATTAAAATATTTGTTTAAATCACACAACTGACTGTGGTGTTTTTGTTTGCATCGTGATTTTTCTGCACTCTGAAAGGCTGAATTGCACACAATCCCCAGAATGAACCTCTGATGCAATCAAAGCATCAGCCAGCGGCGTTTCCAACAGCTGTACCACATGATTACGGATCTTTCTGGCACCACTCTGTGTTGTTCCTTTCATCAAAAGCTGTTCAATTTCAGAATCAACTGAAACTGTGATACCAATTTTTGCGGCACGTTGGATAAAATCATCCACAAACTTTGCGGCAATCTGCTGATACTCTCTTTGCCCAAGTGCAGAAAAACGAATTATTTCATCCAATCGGCCAAGCAATTCTGGGCGGAATACCCCTTTTAACCGACTGAACAACTGATCTTCCTGGCTATCCTGCACGCCTGCTCCAAACCCTACCATTCCTGCTCCCTTATCATTCGAACAAAGGTTGGAAGTGAGTACAATCAATGTGTTGGCAAACGAAACCTTCTTTCCACAAGCATCTGTCAAACACCCATCTTCCAATATCTGCAATAACAGGTCAAATACATCTGGATGCGCCTTTTCAATCTCGTCAAACACAATCAGCGTATGCGGATGACGGGAAATTTCATTGGTCAGTTGTCCCCCCTCCGTGGTTCCGATATATCCCGGCGGCGCTCCGATCAATCTTGCCACCGAATGCTTCTCCATAAATTCCGACATATCCAATTTCAGAAAAGCATTTTTGCCAGTGTTGTCAAACAAATGCCGTGCAAGACTTCTGCAAAGCTCCGTTTTACCAACACCCGTCTGCCCAAGAAATAGAAAAGAGGCTATGGGGCGTTCGGTGTCCCGCAAGCCAGAATAGCTGCGTTTTAAAGCTGCTGAAACAGCGTGTATAGCATCTTCCTGCCCAATCACATCCGCATTGAGCTTTTCTTCCAACTGTTCCATTTGCTCCATCTCACTGCGCTCAAGCTGCGCAAGCGGTATTCCCGTTATATGGGCCGCTAGTCTGCACACATCTTCTGCTGTCAGAACAGGAAGCCGCGTTCGCTGTGTCATATTCTGATAATGCCGCAGATGCAAATTCGCTGCTGCCTCATCCAGCAGATCAATTGCTTTATCCGGCAAAAAACGCTCTGGCATACAACGAATCGAGCATTCCACTGCTGCCTTTACCGCCTCAGGTGAAATCACCAGTCTGTGATGCTGTTCATATACCGTTTTCAGTCCATTTAAAATATCAATTGCCTGCTCTTTTGTAGGTTCTACTACCTCTACCTGACCAAACCGCCGCTCCAATGCAGCATCCTTTTCAATTACGCGATGATATTCCTGTGGTGTAGTAGCCCCGATCATCTGAATTTGACGGCGTGCGAGCGCTGGTTTTAAAAGATTGGCTGCATCAATCGCACCTTCCGCCGCACCAGTTCCAATAATATTATGCAGTTCATCCACAAATAAAATAACATCCCCTGCATTTTCCACCTGCTCAATAACCTGCTTAACACGCTCCTCAAAATCTCCACGGTATTTCGCACCAGCAAGCATCGCTGCAAGATCAAGCGATAACAGGCGTTTGTTTCCAACTGGTGGTGCCACCTTTCCTGATACCATCCATTGCGCAAGTCCTTCCACCAAAGCAGTTTTTCCAACACCCGGCTGTCCGACCAGACAGAGGTTATTTTTACTGCGTCTGGACAAAATCTGAACCATTCGCTGGATTTCATCCTCTCTGCCCACCATCGGATCAAGCTGTTTTGCGATTGCAGTCAGGTCAACCGTGTATGGAATACCGTTCTTTCCGGTCTGTCGCACAGTATTATTTGGAGCACGCCGGATCTGTTGCATAAACTGTGTACCGGCTTTAGCGCAATCCGCATACATCATTCCAACATTTATGCCAAGCTGATGCAGAAGATGCACCGCCGCACTGCCAGAATCCTTGAGCATTGCCAAAAACAAATCTTCGGTTCCGACAAGTTCCCTGCCTATCTCTTTAGCATGTAGCGAAGCATGTTCCACAATAGACTGCATCCGTGGGGAAAATTTGTTGATATCCAAAGATGTTTTTACGCCGCGGCCTGTTACCTCAACAATGCGAAGCGATACAAGCTGCGGCGTAACACCTTTGGCATGCAGCAGCAATCCTGCGATACTGCCACTCTGCATAGCAAGCCCATACAGCAGATGCTCGCTGCCGACATAGGTATGCCCCAACTGCCCAGCAAAAGAAACTGCTGTATGAACTGCCTGATTTGCTTTTTCTGTGAATCCTTCAAAGTAGTATGCCATAGTGCTGCATCCTCCCAAAACACGATGCAACAAAGTTTAGAGCATCTTCAAACTCTCCTGAATGATTTTTGCCCGAATCTGACACCGTGTCGTTTTATTCTGTTCACTATTGCAATGTGAAGCAACAAATGCTTCTCCTGTCTGATAATAAATCTGCGTGATCAGCTGTGGTGCAGGCAAGCGGATATACTTCATCCATGCTGCCAATCTGACATCAGAAAGCAGCCGATAACTTTCTGCACAGTCAAGCATGCGGGCATATTTTAAGATACCCACACTACGCATCAGCCGGTCTTCATATTGCTTATTTCCATCCAGCAGCTGATGCCTTGCCTGCGCCTCTAAAGATACGAGCTGGCGTGCTACTCCGTCCAGATTGCTGACTACGGCATCCTCACGGATTCCGAGGGTAATACGGTTGGTCACACAATAAACAGATGCGTCTTCCCATGCCTCTCCTGCCACTTTAGAAATCTGAATTCCAAGCTTTTCAGCAGTCATCTGAAACCGATCAACTGCACCCGAACGCTCCAACATCGGCAAATGCAGGGTAACATATACCTGTAGTCCCGTGCCAAGTCGATACGGGGATGCTGTTAAATATCCATAGGTGCTGTCAAATGCAATCGGTAATTTCCGGCAAAGCAGTTCATCATAATGCGAAAGCATTTCATAGCACGACTGTAAAGAAAGACCAGATTTCTGTACTTTTAAGCAGATATGATCCTGCTCTTGCAGCATAATCGACATTTCGTGATCTTCCGACACCAGTAAAAGCTGCTCGATATGGTTTTCAGAAGCCAGAAAATTTTCAGTTACCAGACCCTGCTCATACAAAAAGGCGCGTGCCTGATCCCCTGCCTGTTGCATATCAATCACGCTAAATGGAGTATGGGAGATTTCATCCTGTTCTAAACATTCTATGATCTGTTTATTGCATTTTTGCGCGTCCGCAACAGATAATTTATGCGGAAACGGATAGCAATTTAAATTTCTGGAAATCAGTACACCACTGCTGCACACAATATCAGAAAGTTCTCCATTCTGTTCATACCACATTTTCTGAATCATCTCACTCATTTGTTACGCTCCTCCCGTTGTATTTTCCGAATCTGATCCCGCAATAATGCCGCAGATTCATAATCCTCATTCAGTACAGCTATTTTAAGCTTCTCTTTTAACTGCTCCACTGCCGTTTTTTCTTCTGGTAGATTGTTCACAATAACTGCTGGAACCTTTCCACGATAAACAGTTTTGCCATGAATCCGCTCAATGGACGGACGCAGCATGCGATCAAATACTACATAACACTGACTGCATCCCACCAATCCTGTTTTGGATATTTCATCTGCCGTAGTTCCACAAAGCGGACAGGTTACCGTCTGCCGTGAAGTATTCAAAAAATATTCCAGCAAATCACTCCAATCTGTATATTGCAGTTTCTCAGCACAGGCAGCACAGATCGGCATCATTTCATTTCGTCTTCCGTCCCGTTTCTGTATAAAAGTTACCGCATTATTCTGTTTGCAAATCTGGCACAACATACTCAATTCCTCCCCTAATATCCTGTATTCTATTCTTTAGTTTTATATTATATAATAAATTCATGAATATTTCTACCTTACAAAATTAAAGATTGACAATTCCCGTCATTTCTGATAAAATATTCTTACAGATTATTATTTTTTGAGTCGAGGTGATATTTGTGGCAGTAACTATCAAGCAGATTGCAGCAGAAGCAGGTGTTTCCTGTGGTACAGTTGACCGTGCGTTGCACCATCGCCCCGGAGTCAATCCCGAGGTTGCATCACGAATTCTTCAGATTGCAGAAAAGCTGCAATATCAGCCAAACACTCTGGCAAAAGCCCTTGCAAATTCCGGGAAAAATCGTAAAATCACAGTATTGTTGCACGCAAGAGGAAATGCCTTTTATCAAGAAGTTTTAAAAGGTATGGAAACAGCAGCACAACAGTACAGTGAATACGGCATCAGTTTAGATACCATTTTACTCAAGGGCTATGATGTTGTTAAACAGATTGCTGTACTCAAAGAGATCGAAAAAACTGCCCCTGCCGGTTTAATTATAACACCAATCAATGACGCGCGTGTTGTCAATCTACTCAACCGCCTTTCTGATCATCATGCACCGGTCATCACGCTCAACGCTGACTTGAAAGATCTGCATAAATTATGCTATGTCGGCTGCGATTATTACGGCAGTGGTCAGATTGCCGCTGCATTATTTGGCATGATGTTTCCGTTAAACCAGCATGTGCAGATTGCGATTGTTGCTGGTTCTCTGCGCCAATCCGGTCATAAGCAGCGTGTGGAAGGTTTCCAGGCAGCACTGGATGAAGATTTCCCAAATATTCAGATCTGCGAAATACTGCAAAATGATGACGATGATGTGCTATCCGAACAACTTGTTAAAAAGCTATTAACGGATTATCCAGATTTATGCGGTATCTTTTTCTGCGCGGGCGGTATAGCTGGAGGTCTAAATGCAATTCGCCATTGGACAGGTCCTACTCCACACATCATTACTGTGGATGAAACCGAACCAATAAAAGACGGCTTACGCGATCGCCTGATTGTGGCTACTATTGTGCAAAGCCCTTACGAACAGGGATTTCAGGCAGTCAAAACTGTCTGCGATAAAATTCTATTTGGAAAAGAACCCCATAATACAAATATTATTATGCATAGTGAAATTAAACTGCGCTATCATATACTCTCACACACTTGAATATAACAGAAAACCCAGCACAATAATATTGTAGGCTGGGTTTTATAATATAAACAATTCCCCGTACTGGTTTATCTAGTACGGGGAACTTTAGCTTTTCAAGCGTATTAAACTATAACTAACACTTAAGCCTCGATAGCAGAAACAACGCCGGAACCAACAGTACGACCACCCTCACGGATAGCGAAACGTAAGCCCTGCTCCATAGCGATTGGAGTGATTAACTCAACATCGATGGTTAAGTTGTCACCCGGCATAGCCATCTCAACGCCATCCGGCAGAGTGATTACGCCAGTAACGTCAGTAGTTCTGAAGTAGAACTGCGGACGGTAGTTGGTGAAGAACGGTTTATGACGGCCGCCCTCTTCTTTTTTCAGGATGTAAACCTGACCAGAGAATTTGGTGTGCGGGTGAACAGAACCCGGTTTAGCCAGAACCTGACCACGCTCGATATCGGTTCTCTGAACACCACGCAGTAATGCACCGATGTTATCACCAGCCATAGCAGAGTCTAACAGTTTACGGAACATCTCGATACCGGTAACAACAACAGATTTTCTCTCCTCGGTTAAACCTAAGATCTCAACGGTCTCATTCAGTGTCAGAACGCCACGCTCTACACGACCAGTAGCAACGGTACCACGACCAGTGATGGTGAATACGTCCTCAACCGGCATCAGGAACGGCTGATCCTCTTTACGGTCCGGAGTCGGGATGTAGCTGTCAACAGCGTCCATTAACTCTTTGATCGGAGCGTAAGCCGGATCGGACGGATCATTCGGAGCTTCCAATGCTTTCAGAGCAGAACCTTTGATGATCGGAGTGTCATCGCCCGGGAACTCATACTCGGACAGAGTCTCACGAACTTCCATCTCAACCAGCTCTAATAACTCTTCGTCATCAACCTGGTCAACTTTGTTCATGAATACAACGATGTACGGAACGCCTACCTGACGAGCTAACAGTAAGTGCTCACGAGTCTGAGCCATCGGGCCATCGGTAGAAGCGATAACCAGGATAGCACCGTCCATCTGAGCAGCACCAGTGATCATGTTTTTAACGTAGTCAGCATGTCCTGGGCAGTCAACGTGTGCATAGTGACGAGTCTCAGTCTCGTACTCAACATGAGAAGTGTTGATGGTAATACCACGCTCTCTCTCCTCCGGAGCTTTATCGATTGCAGCATAATCGTTGAACTGTGCTTTACCAGACAGAGACAGGTATTTAGTGATAGCAGCAGTCAGAGTAGTTTTACCATGGTCAACGTGACCGATGGTACCAATGTTAACGTGCGGTTTAGTACGCTCAAATTTAGCTTTTGCCATTGGAATTTTCCTCCCTAAAATTTAATTTATTGGACTGGGTAGGAGCAAACCTACCCTAGTACTATTTTATCAGCTTTTTTCCAAAATATCAAGGGGTTACACAAAATATTCTGAAAATTATTCAGCTTTATTTCTGGAAGACATAATCTTCTCAGAAATGCTCTTCGGTACTTCAATGTAGCTATGCGGCTCCATTGCGTACTGACCACGACCCTGAGTTTTAGAACGCAGGTCATTGGAGTAGCCGAACATCTCGGATAACGGAACCAGAGCTTTAATCTCCTCAACGCCGTTGTGAGCTTCCATACCCTGGATCTGACCACGACGGGAGTTTAAGTTACCAATAACATCACCCATATACTGTTCTGGAACTACTACGGTTACTTTCATGATCGGCTCAAGGATAACCGGCTGTGCTTTTCTCATAGCTTCTTTGAAAGCCATGGAACCAGCAATCTTAAACGCCATCTCAGAAGAGTCGACCTCATGATAAGAACCATCGTACAGAGTTACTTTAACGTCAACAACCGGATAACCTGCCAGTACACCAGCCTGCATAGCACCCTGGATACCTGCATCTACTGCCGGGATATATTCTTTCGGAATAGAACCACCAACGGTGTTGTTGATGAACTCATAACCTTTACCGGATTCATTCGGCTCAACGATGATTTTAACATGACCATACTGACCTTTACCACCGGACTGACGAGAATATTTATGATCTACGTTAGCGTTACCAGTGATGGTCTCTTTGTAAGCTACCTGCGGAGCACCTACATTTGCCTCTACTTTGAATTCACGAAGCAGACGGTCAACGATAATCTCTAAGTGTAACTCACCCATACCAGCAATAATGGTCTGACCGGTCTCTTCATCAGTGTAGGTTCTGAAGGTCGGGTCTTCCTCAGCCAATTTAGCAAGGCCGACACCCATCTTCTCCTGACCAGCTTTGGTTTTCGGCTCGATAGCAAGCTGAATTACTGGCTCTGGGAACTCCATAGACTCTAAGATTACCGGATATTTCTCATCACAGAGAGTATCACCGGTAGTGGTCTGTTTTAAACCAACTGCTGCTGCGATATCACCTGAATAGCAGGTATCAATATCGGTACGGGTATTAGCGTGCATCTGTAAAATACGGCCGATACGTTCTTCTTTACCCTTGGTAGAGTTCAGAACATAAGAGCCGGACTCAACTTTACCGGAGTATACACGGAAATAGCAGAGTTTACCAACAAACGGGTCAGTAGCGATTTTAAATGCCAGAGCGGAGAATGGCTCATCATCAGAAGAGTGTTTCTCAACTTCTTCACCGGTATTAACATCAACACCCTTGATAGCCGGGATGTCGATCGGAGCCGGCATATAATCTACTACAGCATCCAGAAGTTTCTGAACGCCTTTGTTTTTATAAGAAGTACCACAAACAACCGGTACAATCTGGTTTGCAATGGTGCCTTTACGGATTGCTGCTTTGATTTCCGGAATGGTGATTTCCTCGCCTTCGAGGTATTTCATCATAACATCTTCATCCAGTTCAGCAACTGCTTCCATCAGTGCATCATGATACTCTTGAGCTTTTTCCTTCATGTCTTCCGGAATTTCCTCAATACGCATATCACGACCTAAATCATCATAATATACATCGGCTTTCATCTCAATTAAGTCGATGATGCCTTTGAAAGTATCTTCAGCGCCGATCGGCAGCTGAATCGGAACAGCGTTACATTTCAAACGGTCTTTCATCATTTCAACTACATTATAGAAGTTTGCACCCATGATGTCCATTTTATTGATGTAAGCCATTCTCGGTACCTGGTATTTGTCAGCCTGACGCCATACGGTCTCAGACTGCGGCTCAACACCACCCTTAGCACACAGTACGGTTACAGAACCGTCCAGTACGCGCAGGGAACGCTCAACCTCAACAGTGAAGTCAACGTGTCCCGGGGTGTCAATGATGTTAACGCGGTGACCCTTCCAGAAGCAAGTGGTAGCAGCAGAAGTAATTGTAATACCTCTTTCCTGCTCCTGTTCCATCCAGTCCATCTGTGCAGCACCCTCATGGGTCTCACCGATTTTACGGATTTTGTTGGTGTAGAACAGGATACGCTCGGTGGTGGTGGTCTTACCAGCGTCAATGTGAGCCATTATACCAATATTACGGGTCATTTCGAGAGAAACGTCTCTTGGCATAATTTCCTCCTTAGCGTTTTGATCTGCCGGAGTTTATCCGGCATACAAACGAAACAATAGATGTGAAACAAAAATGTTTATTTCAGCGTATAACGGGTTTACGACCATGATACAGTATTCCCGACTTTCACCGGAAATATTCTCATGATCGAAACTTTTATCAAAACGCTGTGGATTAGAATCTGAAGTGAGCAAATGCTTTGTTTGCTTCAGCCATTCTATGGGTATCATCTTTCTTCTTGCATGCACCGCCAACGCCGTTTAATGCGTCTAACAGCTCATTAGCAAGGCGCTCTTTCATGGTTCTCTCATTACGAGCGCGAGAATAAGTTACTAACCAACGTAAGCCTAAAGTCTCACGTCTTTCCGGTCTAACTTCCATCGGTACCTGATAGGTTGCACCACCGATACGGCGAGCTTTAACCTCCAGGGTCGGCATGATGTTCTCTAAAGCTTCCTCGAAAACTTCAATTGCCTCTTTACCGGTTTTTTCTGCTACGATTGCGAAAGCATCGTAAACAATTCGCTGAGCAACACCTTTTTTACCATCTAACATAACATTGTTGATCAGACGAGTAACGATTTTAGAATTGTAAAGCGGATCTGGCAAAACGTCACGTTTTGCGACACTACCTCTTCTTGGCACTTTACTTCCCTCCTTCATAATATGAATTCATAGGTACTCGAAAGAATGCTAACTCCCGTCGTTCCAATGTCAGGCGATATCCGCTTGAAAAATAAAGCATCTATCAGCCATACACGGCAACTTAAAAGCACGGTAATTATTTCTTCGCAGCACCAGCTTTTGGACGCTTAGCTCCGTATTTGGAACGGGACTGGTTTCTGTTGTTCACGCCCTGCGTATCAAGGGTACCACGAATAATGTGATAACGAACACCCGGAAGGTCTTTAACACGACCGCCACGGATTAAAACCACGCTATGCTCCTGTAAATTATGACCGATACCCGGGATGTAGGAAGTAACTTCCTGTCCGTTGGTCAGTTTAACTCTGGCAACTTTTCTTAATGCAGAGTTCGGTTTTTTCGGGGTCATGGTTCTTACAGCAGTACAAACGCCACGTTTCTGCGGAGAATTCTGATCGGTCTCAACTTTCTTCATAGAGTTGTAACCTTTCATGAGTGCCGGAGCAGTGGATTTGGTTGCCAGAACAGAACGACCTTTTCTTACAAGCTGGTTAAAAGTAGGCATACCGCACCTCCTTCTTCAATATTTAAAAATTTTATTCAACGCCTGTCCGCCGACAGGTCATCGTATGATGGATACCTGATAAAACCCATCGCATACTATAATACCATCTTTTTCTGGTTTTGTCAATCTATTTTGCATCTTATCCGCGTAAAATAATCTTCCTGCAAAACAAAAAAAATTATGCAGTCTAGTGAAAGACTGCATAATCATGATCATAATAAATTATTCTGCGGCTTCATCGGTCTGATCGCTGTCCAAAACATCCAGTGGAGCAACATTAGTAACATTCGCTGCGACCGGATTGGTCTCTTGAATTTCAACATCACGATAACAGCTCATACCAGTACCTGCCGGAATCAACTTACCAATAATTACATTTTCTTTTAAGCCCAGCAGCGGGTCAACACTGCCCTTAATTGCTGCTTCGGTCAGAACACGAGTAGTCTCCTGGAAGGATGCAGCAGACAAGAAGCTGTCTGTAGCCAGAGAAGCTTTGGTAATACCCAGTAAAACAGCCTGATATTCAGCTGGTCTTAATGCGGTTTCACCTTCTGCAACGCGTTTTGCGATTGCTTTATTCTGTGCATATACTTCTGCGCGATCAACCTGTGTTCCGGCAATCAGCGTAGAGTCACCTGCATCTTCAACTCTTACCTTTTTCATCATCTGACGAACAATAACTTCGATATGCTTATCGTTAATATCTACACCTTGTAAACGATATACTTTCTGAACCTCGGTGATCAGATAATTCTGAACATCCAATTCGCCTTTGACAGCAAGTACATCATGCGGGTTGATCGAACCCTCGGTCATTGGATCGCCAGCACTGATGATATCATCCTCATGAACCTTTACACGATAGCCATATGGGATTTCATAATCTTTATCTTCGCCGTCTTCCGAAATGATATGAATGTGTTTGTTTTTCTTAACTTCCTCAATGTGAACTCGACCAGATACTTCAGAGATCATAGCAGCATTCTTCGGCTTTCTTGCCTCGAACAACTCCTCGACACGCGGAAGACCCTGGGTAATATCCTCGGCACTCGCGATACCACCAGTATGGAAAGTACGCATGGTCAGCTGGGTACCCGGCTCACCGATGGACTGTGCAGAAATAACACCAACTGCTTCACCAATAGAAACGACTTTGCCGTTTGCCAGGTTAGCACCGTAACATTTTGCACAAACACCACGCTTTGCTTCACAAGTTAAGATGGAACGAATTCGAATCGATTTAACACCAGTATCAACAATCTTAGAAGCTTCATTCTCACCCATCAGAACGTCTTTGGAAACCAGCATCTCTCCAGTAACTGGATCACAGAAATCCTCTACCAGGTAACGGCCGATCAGACGCTCTTTGAAGTCCTCAATCAACTCATTACCTTCACGAATTTCGCATACTTCAAAACCACGGTGGGTACCGCAGTCATTCTGACGGATAATAACTTCCTGCGATACATCAACCAGACGACGAGTCAGGTAACCCGAGTCAGCGGTACGCAGTGCGGTATCGGCCAAACCTTTACGCGCACCTCTGGAAGAAATGAAGTATTCCATGATGTTCAGACCTTCACGATAGTTTGCACGAATCGGAATTTCAATGGTTTTACCAGAGGTATTTGCAATCAATCCGCGCATACCTGCCAGCTGACGAATCTGAGCTGCACTACCACGCGCACCAGAGTCAGCCATCATGAAGATCGGATTGTAACGATCCATGCTTGCAGTCTGTGCCTTACCAACATCCTCAGTAGTTTTGTTCCAAATATCAGTGATGCTGCGAGAACGCTCCTCTTTAGTAATCAAACCGTCCTCATACTGCTCAATGATATCCTCAATCTGATTATCAGCAGCAGCCAGCAAGTCCTTCTTCGCTTCTGGAATAGTAGCATCGCTAACCGCAACAGTGATAGCACCAATGGTCGAATATTTATAACCCTGTGCTTTGATCTGATCCAGTACTTCAGCAGTAACAACAGTACCATGCGCTTTGATACATTTATCAATGATCTTACCAAGCTGTTTTTTGCCAACGAGGAATTCGATTTCCAATTTCAATTCGTTTCCTGGAATAGTACGGTCGATAAAACCAATATCCTGCGGAATCGGACGATTGAAAATCAATTTACCCATAGTTGTTTCAATGATACCGGTATACTGTGTGCCGTTTACCATTGCAGTTCTTCTAACCTTAATCTTGCTGTGCAGCGTAATCAACTTCTGCTGATAAGCCATCATAGCCTCATTTTCATCACGGAAGATTTTACCTTCGCCCGGCTCGCCATCTTTTTCCAAAGTCAGATAATAGGAACCTAAGATCATATCCTGAGTCGGAACTGCTACCGGTTTACCGTCAGACGGTTTCAAGATATTGTTTGCTGCCAACATCAGGAATCTTGCCTCAGCCTGCGCCTCAGCAGACAGCGGAACATGGATTGCCATCTGGTCACCGTCGAAGTCAGCATTGAATGCCGTACAAGCAAGCGGATGCAGTTTTAACGCACGACCTTCAACCAATACCGGTTCAAATGCCTGAATACCCAGACGATGCAAGGTAGGCGCACGGTTTAACAGTACTGGATGATCTTTAATAACCACTTCCAGTGCATCCCATACTTCCGGTTTCAGGTTTTCAACCATCTTACGAGCACTCTTGATGTTCTGGCTTGCACCAGTGTCAACAAGGCGTTTCATAACAAACGGTTTGAACAGCTCAATTGCCATCTCTTTCGGAACACCGCACTGGTACATTTTCAGTTCCGGTCCGACAACGATAACCGAACGGCCAGAGTAGTCAACGCGTTTACCAAGTAAGTTCTGACGGAAACGACCCTGTTTACCTTTCAGCATATCAGACAGAGATTTCAGTGCACGATTATTTGCACCAGTAACCGCTCTACCGCGTCTGCCGTTATCAATCAGGGCATCGACAGCTTCCTGAAGCATGCGCTTTTCGTTGCGGACAATGATGTCCGGAGCAGATAACTCCAGTAAGCGGTTCAAACGATTGTTTCTATTGATAACGCGACGATATAAGTCATTTAAGTCAGAAGTCGCAAAACGACCACCATCCAACTGAACCAGCGGACGGATATCCGGCGGAATAACTGGAACAACATCCATAATCATCCATGCCGGTTTGTTACCAGAAGCTAAGAAAGATTCTACAACTTCTAGTCTCTTTAAGATACGAACGCGTTTCTGACCCTGTGCAGCAGTGTCCAGCTCAGCATGTAACTCATCGGACAAGATTTTCAAGCCGGTTCTGTTATCAATCAATCCATTCGGCAGCAGAGTTGCTTTTGCATCCTGAGCAGATTTCAGATAAAGTTCATAGGTCTCTACATCGTCATCCTCAGTTGCCTCTGCGATTCTTTCAGACATATCAGAAATAATATCGTCTAACAGGCTACCACCTTCTGCAACATTTTCCTGCATCTCATCCAGATAATCGATCATATCATTCAGCTCATGCATAACCGTAATGGTTTTGCGTAGCTCATTTGCAATCGCCTGTGCAGCAGTGGTCAGCTGTAAATCAACCAGTAATTCCTTAACAGCTTCAGCACCAATACCCACACGGAATTTGTCGCCGTAAACCTCGTAGTTTTCAGCGTACTCTTTCTCGGTCAGCAGACCGCATTTTTCTAGCGGAGAAATGCCCGGATCCAGTACGATGTATTTAGAGAAGTACAGAACTTCTTCCAGACGGCGCGGAGTGATATTTAAAAGCAGACCCATTTTAGACGGGATGCCTTTGAAATACCAGATATGAGAAACCGGAGTCGCCAGTTCGATGTGACCCATTCTCTCACGTCTTACTTTAGCACGGGTAACTTCTACACCGCACTTTTCGCATTTTTTGCCTTTGTATTTGATGCGTTTATATTTACCGCAGTTACACTCCCAGTCCTTCATCGGTCCAAAGATTCTTTCACAGAACAGACCATCGCGTTCCGGTTTCAGGGTACGATAGTTGATGGTTTCCGGTTTGGTAACCTCACCATAAGACCATTCTCTAATCTGCTGCGGAGAAGCAAGTCCGATTTTGATCGAATCAAAAGTTGTAAACTCCACGAATTATCGCTCCTTTATCGTAGGCCGAATTTACATTCGGTTATTAATGTGTGTCCAATGGTTTATGACAGGCCGCTTCCGGAAAATAAATTCCGGAAGTCAAAACCTGATGATATCTAAATTACTGATCGAAATCATCCATCGAATCAAACTGGAAGCTGTCGCTGTCAGCATCCAGATCCAGTAAGCTTTCATCCTCGCCTGCTGTATCATCGGTGATCTCATTTTCATCAGCGTCGGTAACAGTATAGCCTTCATAAGCCTTGTCATCAACATACTCGGTCGGCATGCTGTGATCCTCATTTACGCTCGCCTCATCATCATTGTAATGATTGCTTAAGTCGATTTCATTCTGATTTTCATCCAGGACACGCATATCCAGACCCAGCGACTGAAGCTCTTTGATCAGAACTTTGAAGGATTCCGGAACACCCGGAGTCGGAACATTCTGACCTTTTACGATTGCCTCGTAGGTCTTGACACGTCCTTCAACGTCGTCAGACTTAACGGTTAAGATCTCCTGTAAGGTATAAGCTGCGCCGTATGCCTCCAGTGCCCAAACCTCCATCTCACCGAAACGCTGACCGCCGAACTGAGCTT